>NZ_BCRE01000029.1 GCF_001552435.1 Kribbia dieselivorans NBRC 106261 | reverse complement strand
CTCGAGCCGTGATTTCGACGGGCGCGTCGACCCGGTTGAGCACCTGCGGGTCGAGCGAGACGATGCCGTCGGTGTCGACCGCGGCGGTGAACGTCGCGCGACCGCCACTGCCGATGTGCGACAGGACGGGCAGCACCGTGGCCAGCACGACGATCCCCAGGATCGCGACGACCGCGCCGACGATGCGGCGAATGAGAACGCTCACTGCTGCGCTCCGTTCGTCAGGCGGGCCTCGACCCGGTCGACCTTCGCGGTCAACTGGCCCGTGTACCCGGGGCGGATGTCGGCCTTCATCACCAACGAGACACGATCGCCGTAGGGGGCCATCGCGTCGACGCACGCCTTGACGACGGCCATCACCTCGTCCCAGTCCCCCTCGAGGGTGGTGAACATGGCGTCGGTGCGATTGGGCAGGCCGGACTCGCGCACGATCCGCACGGCGTCGGCGACGGCGGCGGAGTACGAGCCGGAGCCATCGGGTCCGGATGGGGCGATCGAAAAGGCAAGAAGCACGCCCCCACGGTAACGGGTGATGCTGCGCTCCCCCGCCCTCCGCGTGCGCGGCCCTACCCGTGGGCCGCCAACTCCTCGACGATGAGCTCGGCGATGCGCTCCGGATCCGGCACCAGGACAGCGTCGCCGCTGATGCCGATGCTCACCTGGCCGTCGTAGCTGAAGATGCACAACCCGACACTCTGGTTGCCCGACGTGGGGACCCACCCCAGCACCCCGGCCACCGGCACGCCGGCGAACGTCATCGCCTGCCGCGGGCCCGGCACGTTGGTCAGCAACCCGGCGGTCTTGTTGGCGAAGTAGTTGGTCACGCGATACGCGATGGCCTGCGGGGTCTGCGCGATCATCCATTGCAGGCCGAAGGTGATGCTCGGCTGCACGCTGTTCTTGACGCGGCTCATCCGCTCCTGCATCGTCGCGATCGCGGCCCGCAGGTCGGCGTTGCGCAACGGCATCGGCAGGAACACCAGGGCGAAGTGGTTCCCGAGTTCCTCGGGGAGGTTGTCGTCGAACGGCAACAGCGACACCGGGACCAGCCAGGCGATCTCGGGCTGCGGCGTGCCCCGCTCCGTGAGGTACCGTTCGACGCCGCGCGCGACCAGGCCCATGAGCACGTCGTTGACGGTGGCGTCGTCCTCGCGTCCGATCTCCTTGATCCGGTCGAGGTCGAGACCGTCGGCCCAGGCGACCCGCTTGGCCACCCCGGGCACCCCAGACCAGGCCGCGCCGGTGTTGGGCGGTGTCGCGAGCAGGCGACTGAGTTCGGCCGCGGTGTTGACGGAGGCATTGTCGTCGGAGACAATGCCCTCGACAGCGGTGACGAGCCGGCGCGGGTGTCGCACGAAACCCAGCCCCGCCCGCAGTGAGGAGCCGAGCGAGCCGGCGGCGCGCACCGGCCAGAGCATCGCGCCCACGCTCACGTCGACGAGGTCGCCCAGGCCCTGACGCACGGCCTTGGCGCCGGTCGAGAGCAGTCCGCCGGCGGCCGGTTCTCGACCCACCGACGCGGTCTGCGGAGCGCCGTCGATCGGGTCGCACAGCGAGAACAACAGCTGGGTCAGGCGCACCCCGTCGGCGAGGGCATGGTGGAAGCGACAGAACAGCACGGCACCGCGCCCCTCGATCCCCGACACGAGGGTGGCGTCCCACAACGGCCGGTCGGGGTCGAACGGTTCGCTGAAGCGCTCGCCCATCCACCGCCGGAGGTCTCGTTCATCGCCGTCGAGCCGGACCTCACCCACGTGGTGGGTCAGGTCGAAGTCGGCGTCGTTCTCCCAGTACCACGCGCTGCCGCGCTGGACCGCACGCCGGCTGAAGACGGGGTAGCGGTCGATGAGCCGTTCCCGCAGGACGGACCGGACGGAGTCGAGATCGGGCTCCCCATCGAACGACATCAGCGAGCGCACGTGCATGAGGTTGTTGGGTCGATCCATGTGCAGCCACGTCTGATCGGACGGCGGGATCGGCTTCGAGGGCGCACCGCTCACATCCGCCATCCTAGCCACGGCCTCAGTTCAGGGCGGCGAGCACGCGATCCGCGGCGGAGTACGGATCGGTCCGGCGCTCCACGACGGCCGCCGCCTGCTCCTCGACCCGGTGGCCCTCGCGCAGGTCACCCATGCGGGAGCGCAGTTCGGCCAGCACCAGCGCCTCGACCTCGTTCACCGCCCGGGCCACGCGCCGCCGGTGGAGCGTGCCGTTGGCGGTCATCCACGCGGCGTGCTCGTCCAGGGCCGCGACCACCTCGGCGCCACCCTCGAGTCGGGCGGCCACGGTCTTGAGCACCGGCGGGCGCCACCGGCCGGGCTCGGTGCGGTCCGACATCGCGATCATGTGCCGGATGTCGCGCACCGTCGCGTCGGCCCCGTCACGGTCGGCCTTGTTGACGACGAACACGTCCCCGATCTCGAGGATGCCCGCCTTGGCCGCCTGGATCCCGTCGCCCATACCGGGCACGAGCAGCACGATCGTCGTGTCGGCCAACCCGGCGATCTCGACCTCCGACTGCCCCACCCCGACGGTCTCGACGATGATGACATCGCACCCGGCGGCGTCGAGCACCCGCAGGGCCTGCGGCGTCGACCAGGACAGCCCGCCGAGGTGACCGCGACTGGCCATCGAGCGGATGAACACGCCCGGATCGGACGCGTGGTCACCCATCCGGATCCGGTCACCGAGCAACGCTCCGCCGGAGAACGGGGACGAGGGGTCGACGGCGAGCACGCCGACGCGTTTGCCGGCCCGACGCAGCTGCGTCACGAGCATGTTCGTCGTCGTGGACTTGCCGGCCCCCGGCGAGCCGGTGATGCCGATGACGTGCGCGTGGCCGGTGTGCGGCATCAGCGCCGCCATGACCTCACGCAACGCCGGGTGGGCGCTCTCGACGAGCGAGATCAGCCTGGCCACCGCCCGCGGCGCCCCGGCCCTGGCCTGCTCGACCAAGGCCGGGACGTCGACGGCGCGTGACATCAGGACTGAGCAGGAACGCGCAGGATCAGCGCGTCGCCCTGGCCACCGCCACCGCACAGCGCGGCGGCACCGACACCACCGCCGCGACGCGCGAGCTCGAGCGCGAGGTGCAGGGTGATGCGGGCGCCGGACATGCCCAGCGGGTGACCCATGGCGATGGCGCCACCGTTGGGGTTGACCTTCTCCGCGTCGATCCCGAGCTTGCGGGTCGAGGCGATGCCCACGGCCGCGAAGGCCTCGTTGATCTCGACGACGTCGAGGTCGGCGGGGGTGATGCCCTCCTTCTCGCAGGCCTTGGCGATGGCGTTGGCCGGCTGGTCCTGCAGCGAGGAGTTCGGGCCGGCGACGACGCCGTGGGCGCCGATCTCGGCCAGCCAGGTCAGACCGAGCTCCTCGGCCTTCGCCTTGCTCATGACGACCACGGCCGCCGCGCCGTCGGAGATCTGCGACGCGGAACCGGCGGTGATGGTGCCGTCCTTGGAGAACGCCGGGCGCAGCTTGCCGAGGGACTCGACGGTCGTCTCGGCGCGGATGCCCTCGTCGGCGCGGAACGCCACCGGGTCACCCTTGCGCTGCGGGATCTCGACGGTGACGACCTCGTCGTCGAACACGCCGTTGGCCCACGCCTTGGCGGCCAGTTCGTGCGACCGCGCCGCGAACGTGTCCTGCTCCTCGCGGGTCGTGGCGGCCTCGTCGACGTTGTACGCCTCGGTCAGGGAACCCATCGCCTGGTTGGTGAGGATGTCGTGCAGACCGTCGAAGGCCATCGAGTCCTTGACGTTGACGTCGCCGTACTTGTAGCCGTCACGCGACTTGGTCAGCAGGTGCGGCGCGTTGGTCATGGACTCCTGACCACCGGCGACGATGATCTCGAACTCGCCGGCGCGGATGAGCTGGTCGGCCAGCGCGATGGCGTCGACACCGGAGAGGCAGACCTTGTTGACCGACAGGGCCGGGACGTCGAGCGGGATACCGGCCTTGGCGGCGGCCTGGCGGGCCGGGATCTGGCCCTCACCGGCGAACAGGACCTGGCCCATGATGACGTAGTCGACGTCCTCACCCTTGACGCCGGCCTTGTCCAGGGCGCCCTTGATGGCGACGGCGCCGAGGTCGGAGGCCGAGAAGCCCTTCAGGGAGCCACTCATGCGGCCCATGGGCGTGCGAGCACCGGCAACGATGACGGAAACGGGACGATCGCTCATGCGAGACACTCCAGTGGGGTCGGAGACGGATGGATCGGCCGGCGGGGTCACCGCGATCCGCGTACCTGCCAGCCTACCCAGCCGTGCCACGCCGCACGAGGGGCCAACCGGAGCGCGGACGGTGCCACATCTCACACCTGTGTCGCCGGACTCCCGCGCGGCCCGTGCGATCAATACTCTGGGCGGCATGACTGATCTGTTCACCGCCATCGACCACGTCGGCATCGCCGTTCCCGACCTCGACGTCGCCATCGCCTTCTACCGGGACACCTACGGGATGACCCTGGCGCACGAGGAGGTCAACGAGGAGCAGGGTGTGCGCGAGGCCATGATGGCCGTGGGCGGCTCCGGCTCGCACATCCAGCTGCTCGCTCCCCTCAACGAGGAGTCGACGATTGCCAAGTTCCTCGGCAAGAGCGGCCCGGGCATGCAGCAGATGGCCTATCGTGTCGAGGACATCGACGCCGTCAGCGCCACCCTGCGCGAGCGCGGCGTGCGCCTGCTCTACCCCGAGCCCAAGCGCGGCACGTCGAACTCGCGTATCAACTTCATTCACCCGAAGGACGCCGGTGGCGTGCTCGTCGAACTCGTCGAACCGAGCTCCGAGGGGCACTGATCAGGTCGCGGCACGCGTGGCGGGGTGAGTGACATCACCCGCTCGGGCACTCCCCCGTCACCTGAATTGCCAGTAACTTCCACCTCAAGTATCCGAAACCCAAGAGGACTGAGGAATCACATGTCCATGGAGCAGATCCGCGACGCCATCATGGCGGGCGACCGCACCGAAGCCACCTTTGCAGGGATGGCGCTTCCCGAGTCCTACCGGGCCGCCACCGTCCACAAGGACGAGACCGGCATGTTCGAGGGTGTCGCGACCTGGGACAAGGACCCTCGCAAGTCGCTGCATGTCGACGAGGTCGCGCTGCCGGAGCTCGCTCCCGGTGAGGCGCTCGTGGCCGTCATGGCCTCCGCGATCAACTACAACACCGTGTGGACCTCGATCTTCGAGCCGCTGCCGACCTTCGGCTTCCTCGAGCGTTACGGCCGCACCTCGGAGTACGCCAAGCGCCACGACCTGCCGTACCACATCGTCGGCTCCGACCTGGCCGGCGTCGTGCTGCGCACCGGCCCCGGCGTGACCAAGTGGAAGCCGGGCACCGACGTCGTCGCGCACTGCCTGAGCGTCGAGCTCGAGGACGCCGACGGCCACAACGACACGATGATGGACCCGCAGCAGCGGATCTGGGGCTTCGAGACCAACTTCGGTGGTCTGGCCGAGCTCGCCATCGTCAAGGCCAACCAGCTCATGCCGAAGCCGGCCCACCTGTCGTGGGAGGAGGCCGCCTCCCCCGGTCTGGTGAACTCCACCGCCTACCGCCAGCTCATCTCGAAGAACGGCGCCGCCCTCAAGCTCGGCGACCGCGTGCTCATCTGGGGTGCCTCGGGTGGTCTGGGCTCGTACGCCACGCAGATGGCGCTGGCCTCCGGTGCCGAGCCGATCTGTGTCGTCTCCTCCCCCGACAAGGCCGACCTCTGCCGCGCCATGGGCGCCGAGCACGTCATCGACCGCCGCGCCGAGGGCTACCGCTTCTGGAACGAGGACGGGACGCAGAGCCCGAAGGAGTGGAAGCGCCTCGGCGGCAAGATCCGCGAGCTCACCGGTGGCCACGACGTGGACGTCGTCTTCGAGCACCCGGGTCGCGAGACCTTCGGCGCCTCGGTCTACGTCGCGCGCAAGGGTGGCACCATCGTCACCTGTGCGTCCACCTCGGGCTACATGCACGAGTACGACAACCGCTACCTGTGGATGAACCTCAAGAAGATCATCTCCAGCCACTTCGCGAACTACCGCGAGGCGTGGGAGGCCAACGAGCTCATCAACCGCGGCCTCGTGCACCCGACGCTGAGCAAGACCTACGCCCTCGACGAGGTCGGTCAGGCCGCGCTCGACGTGCACCACAACAAGCACCAGGGCAAGGTCGGCGTGCTCACCCTCGCTCCCGAGGCCGGCCTGGGTGTCACCGACACCGAGAAGCGTGCCCAGTTCGAGACGGAGATCAACCGCTTCCGCAACGTCTGATCCCTTCCCGCGCCCCCGCGCCCCCACGCGATTCGAGGTATTGGCGACCGTTGCAGCGGTCGCCAATACCTCGAATGCGACTTTGAGGGGCGGAGCGTCGTCACATCCGGCCGCCGCCGGAGCGCCCCTGATCACGGGCCTTCCAGCAGGAGTTGTGCCAGTGCCGACGGTGGTCGACCCCGCCGAGCCCGTCGACCGGCCAGACGACGACGTGTGGTGTGCCGGGCAGGAGTTCCTGCTGGCAGCCCGGGCAGCGATAGGCGCGCGTCGACGACGCTCCGCTCAGTTGCCGGACGAACCAGGTGCGCCCCGACCATGTCACCCGCGCGTCGAGACCACGTAGCCGCTCCAGGTTCAGCGGTACGTGGTCCCGACGGTTGCGGTTGGCCCGGGGCATGCCGCGAGTCTTCCACAGGGGGCGCAGACCTGGGTCAGGCCCGACGTGTCACGGGTCGACGACGATGGTGCAGACCAGCGTGGTCTTCGGCGCGGTCGGCTCGAGGTCCTTCATCGACAGCGAGACATCGCCGGGCGCGTTGGTCAGGTCACGCTTGACCAGGGTGCCGTCGCCATCGACACAACTGATCGTCGAGGCCGTGCCGCCCGGGATCTGGCTCTTGACGTCCACCGTGACGTCGGTCAGCGGCGTGTTCACGAACGACACCGGCGCGGCGGCGGCCACGGCCGAGCCACAGTTCGCCTCGGCCGAGACGGTCACGGACTTGCTGTCGTTGTGGTTGACGTACCCGGCCGGGACGGACTCCTTGACGGTGTAGGCGCCGTAGAGCAGCCCCGAGACACACGCCTTGCCGGCGGCGTCGGTGGTGATCGTGACGTTCTTCGACTCGCCGAGGTTCGTGCCGGTCACGGTGAAGGACACGCCGGACTGCGGACCCTGACCACCGGTCGCGGCCGCGTGCTTGCGCGTCTTCGTGATCTCGATCGCACCGCGCTCCCGCTCGTTGGTGAACGTGCAGGTCACGTCATCACCGGCGGCGAGCGTGATGGCCGAGGGGTCGTTGCCGTTGCTGCAGGTCGCGCCGGCGAGGTTCCAGCCGGCCGGCACGGTCTCGGCGACGGAGTACGGACCGGTCGCGATGTTGTCGAAGACCTTCGAGTCCGCCCCGGCGGTGCCCGTGCCGGTCGGGGTCAGCGAGAAGCTGGACGGGCTGAGCCCACCGGTGCTGGTGAACGCGAACGCTTGGCCGCTGGGGCTGTCGTTGACCTTCTTGACGACGGTCAACTTGGCCAGTGCCTTGTTGGAGTAGGTGCACTTGAGGAAGTCATTGGCGTCCCCGATCGAGAACGTCACCGTTCGAGTGCTCTGGTCCACCGTGTACGAGACTCCGCCCGTGCTGGCCGAGCAATCGAGGTTGACGAAGCTCCAGCCGGTCGGGAGGGCGTTCTCGGTGACCGTGTAGCCGCTGCCGAAGAGCACGTTGTCGAACGACTTCGTCTCGTCGTCCTTGAGCGAGAAGGTGTTGGCCGATGTGGGGTCGGTCGCGAACGTCTTCGTGTAGTCGAACGACTGGGTGGCCTTGTCGGGGTCGGTCTGCTTGGTGATCTGGACCTTGCCGCAGTTGGTCAGCGTCAGCGGGATCGGGCTGATGAAGTCCTTGAGCTGTGACGTGAAGGAGTCGGAGGACCGGCTCTTGAGCATCGCGGACCCGAAGGACTGGCACTTGGTGCTGTCGAAGATGACGTTGAGGTCGACCGAGGCCTCGCCGAACGTGCGAGGACTCATCGCCGGCATGGGGTCGAGCGTCCCGTTGCCGTCGAGGTCGAGCTGGTCGGTACCGGCCGGAATGGCGGTCTCGTTGATGGTGCCGGCGGCGTGGGCGTCGCTGGTGATGTCGACCGGGTTGCCCCAGGCCTGGTTGGCACTGCTCCAGCGCCGCAAGGTCATGACCGCGCGGGCACCACCCTGAACGATGGAGTATTCGATGAGCAGGTCGCCGTCGGTCCGCACCTTGTTCGGGCCGATGGCGCAGGTCGCCGTGGACTGGTTGAACTCGAAGTCCATCAGCGTCGTGCCGGACGGGTCGCTCACCCGGACCCAGTACATGTGGAGGTAGCCCGGTGACCCATCCTCGGTCCACGTACCGAACTGGAGCAGGTCGCTCTTGTTGTTCGGGATGCTGCCGGTGGTCTCATCCGGACAGGTGGTGTCCTCCTTGACGCCGCCCTTGTACGAGTTGTCGGTCTGGCCCGTCGGCTTGTCGACGCTGAAGGTCTGGGTGACGTTGGCCCAGTCCTTGGTGGCCGCGGTGCTGGGGTCGACGACGAGGTTGGCGTCATTGTCGATCTGGAAGATGCTCGGCGGCTGAACCCCATTTCCGTCGAGCGAGGCCTGATAATGGTTGGCGAAAGCCGTTGGAACCCATGCCGTGAGAGCAAGGAGCAACGCGAGGACGGAACCGATGAGCGTTCGCGTCACGGTGGCGCGCGTGGTTGGCCGTGTTCGGCGAGCACGACGAGCACGACGATGTGCTGAGAACATGCGAAATCCTCTGATCATGGCCGTCCGGGCGTCGACGACCGACGATCGGCAGCGGCACGCAGGGCCACATCGCCCCACGTAGGGCTGCTGTGTGTGGGCGGGCGTGAGCCAAGCACGTCCCATGGCCCGAGAGGGTCTTCTGGATCTACTGGCGGCGAGTCACGCCGCCTCTGTGGACAGCGCTGCCGTCCAGACCCGTAGGGTACACCCGCATGCGTGCAGTTCACACAGGAAATCCCAAGGTTGGTGTGTTGAGCTGGCGGACCACGTGTAGGCCCAGCCGCCCCTACCGCACTCCCGCCCTCTCGCGGTTCGAGGTATGACCGACCGTTACAGCGGTCGGTCATACCTCGAACCGTGAGGGGGGCGATGTCGTCGGCACTCGCGGTGGCCGAGGACCGGGCATCCGCTGCGTCGTGCCGACCACGACGCGCTCAAGGGCATCGACGATGTGGAGTCGCGGCTGTACTGGTGAGGTCAGCCGGCCAGGACGAACGTTGAGGTCAGGAGTAGTTCAGCGCGATCATCATCCCGGCCTCGCCGTGGTAGGCGTTGTGGCAGTGCACCGCCCAGTTCCCCGGGTTGTCGGCCTCGACCTCGAGCGCGAAGGACTCCATCGGGGCCATCAGAAGGGTGTCCTTGCGCAGGCCCGACGGCAGCGCGAAGGTGTGCCCGTGCACGTGCAGGGGGTGGGTCATCATGGTCTGGTTGACGGCCTTGATCCGCAGCCGCTGCCCCTCGCCTACGTGCAGGGCCTCGTTCTGACCGAACGGCGCTCCGTTGATGCCCCACTGATAGGGCTGCATCGAGCCTTGGAGGGCCAGATCGACCTGCGCGTCGGCATCCCGGTCCGCGAGTCGGGCGGACTCCGCCGGCTGCAGATCCGAGCCGATGAGCACCTGCCCACTGAGCTCGCTCGGGTTGACGCCGGCCGATGGGGCCCGTCCCGAAGCCGTCCGGACCAAGGCCACGGCCTGGCCGCCACTCGTCTTGCCAAAGGGTCGCGCGACCAGCGGAAAGACACCGTCCTCCAGCGTGACGATGGCGTCGTACCGCTCCCCCATCCCGATGTAGAAGGCGTCGACCTCCGCCGGCTTCACCGGGAAGCCGTCGGTGTGCGTGATCCGCAGTCGGTGCCCGCCGAGCGCGACGGTGAAGATCGTGTCGGACGCGGCGTTGATGATCCGCAGCCGGACGCGCTGACCGGCCTTGGCACGGAACGTCTCCGGGGCCGTCGCCACCCGGCCGTTGACGAGGAAGTACGGGTAGGTGACATCGCCGGCGTCACCCCACGGCGAGGCGCCCATGGACATCCCACCCATGTCGCCGGAGCCGTGGTCCATCCCACCCATGTCGCCGGAGCCGTGGTCCATCCCACCCATGCCGCCGGACCCACCCGACCCGCCGGCCGCGATCAACTCCTCGAGCACGTCATCCGGGGTGCGGCCGGTGCCGTCAACCCAGTCGTCAAGGACGATGATCCACTCGGCGTCGTAGTCGCCCGGCTCCCGCGGATCGTCGATGATCAGCGGCGCGTACAACCCGCGGTCGAGCTGGACGCCGACGTGCGGGTGGAAGAAGTAGGTACCCGGGTCCGGCACGGCGAACTCGTAGACGAACTTCTCGCCAGGCGCCACCGGATTCTGCGTCAGGCCGGGCACGCCGTCGGCGGCCTGGCGCAGCGCGATGCCGTGCCAGTGGATCGTCGTGTCCTCCGGCAGCCGGTTGTCGAGCGTCACGCGCAGGACGTCACCGACGTTCGCACGCAGCACCGGCCCGGGCACGGAGTTGCCGTAGGTCCAGGTGGACACCTTCGGTCCGCCGAGGTCGACGGTGCGCCGGCGGGCCGTCAGCGTCCGCGAAACCACCCGCTGCCCCGCCGTCGGTGAGAGGGAGGACGGTCCGGGGAAGGACGACGCAATGCCGCTGTCCGCCGCGGTCGAGCGGGCGCAGGCACCGAGCGTGGTCACGCCGAGGGCGCCCAGGCCGCCGAGCAGCACGCTCCGTCGGGTCGGGTGGGGTAGGTGTGTCATGAAGGCCTCTTCGTCTCGGGATTCATCGATGGTCAGGTGGAACGGCGCTTCGGTGGCGGTGGCCGTCCGTGTCACCGCGGTCAATGGCCGCCGGTGATCAGCCGACGGCGCTGCTCATACTCCTCGGGTCCGATGTCACCGCGAGCGAGCCGCTCCTTGAGGACGTCCAGCGGGTCCGGCATCGGGACACGACCGGGGCCGGAGCCAGGCAGCATCGCCCGGATCACGAGGACCACGACGATCCAGAACGCCGCCGTACCCAGGAGCATGAGCGTCCACATGCCCCAACCCATCCCAGTACCCCAACCCCACATCATCGGTCCATCTCCCTGTTCAAGCGCACGCCTCTGCGTGACTCCTCAAGCGTCGATCCGGCGCCATGGGGGTGGGGTCTACGAATCCTCAAGATCTGACGAAGATTCGACCCGCCGATCGGCACTCGACTCCTCGCCACGTGCCACGGTGGAGAACACTGGGGCCATGAGTGCCCCCACCGAGCACCAGCCACCGGCCCTGGTCCTGGTCGTCGAAGACGAGAAGTCGCTGGCCGGCATCGTCTCGGCCTACCTCTCGCGCGCCGGCTACACCACGGACGTCGTCCACAACGGCCCGGACGCCGTGGTCGCCGTGCGCGAGCGCGATCCGGATGTCGTGATCCTCGACCTCGGGCTGCCGGGGCTCGACGGTGTCGAGGTGATGCGCCAGATCCGGACGTTCTCCGACTGCTACGTCATCATCACGACGGCCCGCACCGACGAGGTCGACCGGCTCGTCGGCCTGTCCGTCGGAGCCGACGACTACGTCACCAAGCCGTTCAGCGTCCGCGAGCTCGTGGCGCGGGTGCAGGCCGTGCTGCGACGACCGCGCAGCCGCCGCACGAGTGCTCCCGAGCCCTCCCAGCCGGCGTGGACGTTTGGCGGGTTGGAGGTCGATTCGGCCGGTCGCGAGGCCCGGCTGGCGGGCCAGACCCTGGCCCTGACCCCGACCGAGCGCGACCTGCTCATCACGCTGGCCGGCCGGCCGTCGCAGGCGTTCACCCGACGCCAACTCATCGACGCGGTATGGGGTGAGAACTGGGTCGGGGACGAGCACCTCGTCGACGTCCACATCGCCAATCTGCGCCGGAAGCTGGGCGACGCCCCCGACGCGGCTCGCTATGTGCTGACCGTGCGCGGGGTCGGCTACCGGATGGGGAAGGGGTGAGGGCGGTGATCCCCCGTCGCGCCACGGCCTCCCACGGGTTGACCAGCCGGCTGCTCACCGGACAGGCCATCGTGCTGCTCGCCGGCGCGCTGACCACCGGCCTGCTCGCCACCCTGCTGGGCCCACCGATCTTCCACGGGCATCTCATCGCCGCCGGTCAGGCCGAGAACTCGCCGGAGCTGCGCCACATCGAGCTGGCCTACCGCGACGCCTCGGTCCTCGCCCTGGGGGTCGGGCTGATCATCTCGATCGTCGCGGCCGGCGCCGTGACCTGGTTCCTGACGGGCCGGCTGCGACGCCCGCTCACCGCGCTGACCGACGCAGCGACGGAGCTGTCGCGCGGGCACTATGACACCCAGGTCCCCACGGGCGGCTCCGGTACCGAACTCGACACCCTGGCGGCGACCTTCAACGACCTGGCGCAGCGTCTGGCAGACGTGGAGGGTACGCGTCGCCGGCTGCTCTCGGACCTCGCCCACGAGCTGCGCACCCCGATCGCCACGCTGACGGCCTACCACGAGGCGATGTTCGACGGCGTCACGGACGCGCAGCAGGCGCATGCCGTGCTGTCCGAGCAGACAGCCCGCCTCACCCGGCTGGCGGATGACATCACCGAGGTCTCCCGCGCCGAGGAGGGGGTCATCGATCTGGAGCTCCGTCATCATGATGTCGTCGACGTCCTGACGTCGTCGGCCGACGGATTGCGGGATCGCTTCTCCGCCAAGAGTGTTCGTCTGGTGGTGGACGAGGCGGGTGCTGCCGGGCTCGTCGTGTGCGCCGACCGCGAGCGCCTGGGGCAGGTGCTGGCCAACCTGCTGACGAATGCGCTGCGGCACACTCCCCCAGGTGGGCAGGTCACGTTGTCGGCGGCCGAGCATGGCGCGGAGGTGGCGATCACCGTCACCGACACCGGTGAGGGGATCTCGGCGGAGCAGCTGCCGCACATCTTCGAGCGCTTCTACCGCGGCGACGAGGCCCGCGACCGGGACCGCTCCGGATCCGGCATCGGCCTGACGATCAGTCGCGCGATCGTCGACGCACACGGAGGCGCCCTCTCCGCGCACAGCGACGGCCCTGGCCTCGGATCTCGGTTCACCGTCTACCTCGGCCGGGAGACACCGGCCGAGTCATGACCGCCGAATGAGGAATCCGCGTGCCCCGGTGGTTGTGGGAGCGTTGTGGGACACGCGGATTCATCACTCGGCGCGGGGTCAGAGGTATTTCCGGACCTGCTTGAGCAGGGCCTGCGGGTCGAGCCACATGGACGGGTAGTCGCCCTGCCAACGCTGCACGCCGTCGGCGTCGATGAGCACGAACCCGTGCCCGGGAAGTCCCTCATGCATGCCCTTGCCGAGCGCGCCATATGCCTTCGAGGTGGTGCCGTCGTCGAGCAGGTAGGGGGTGGTGACCCCGAACGTCCTCAAATCGGGCGCGATCTGCTCGGCCGTGTTCATGACGATCGGCAACACGGTGATCCCGGCCTTGGCGAAGTCGGGGTCCTGCTCGATCGCCGCCATCTGCTGGGTGCACGAACCGCACCCGGCGCCCTCGTTGAAGTAGAGCACCACGGGAGTGCCGCGGTAGTCGGCGAGGGAGACCTTCGTGCCGGCCGTGGTCGGGAGCGTGAACGCCGGCGCGGCACCTGCCCCCTCGGCGGCCGTGGAGGTCGGGCGGGCCTGGACGAGGCCGAACGTCACCAGGGCGATGACCACGAGCCCTGCGGCGACGGTCAGGTAGGTCCGCAGCGCATGGCGACGGGCGGCCTGCTGCTGATCGTGGCGGACCTCCTCCAGGACGGCCGCACGGTGAGAATCCTGCTGACTGGTCATGGGTGTCACATCCTCGAGCCGGAGGGCTTGTCGAAGTGGGAATGGTCATGGCACGACGGCTCGGCAGCCGCCTCTTCGACCACCGAGGCGGGCCGGCGGCGCAGGCTGAACCAGACGAAGACCGCGGCCAGTGCGAGCAATCCGAGCCCGAGCACGGGCTCCGGCACTGGGTCGAGCCAGGCGAGGGTCCGCTGCGCGAACGCGATCACGCCCTGCCCCGCTGCCCGCTGGAACCAGTTGGAGTTGCCGGTCATGGTCGTGGAGTTGGCCAGCGAGATCACGCCGATCCCCATGGCGACGAAGGCGATGGCCACCGCCAGGTTGATGGTGTTGGTGCGCAGCGTGCGTCCGCCGAGGTGGATCCGCACCGGCTTGGCCTGACCCCAGCGGTGCTTCTGCAGGCCGGCGGCGTCCCACACCAACGCCATGATGAGCAGCGGCAGCACCATCCCGAAGACGAACGCCAGCCCGAGCAACACCCCGCCGGCCGGGTTGCCGGACAACGCCGACAGGGTCATGACGCCGGCCAGCACCGGTGCACAGCAACTCGAGGCGATGCCGGAGAACACGCCCAGACTGAAGAAGGTCGCCGAGTCACCACGCGTGCCATCGGGTGCCCGCAGGAAGCTCGGCATCGACCACATCGTGCCGGTCAGTGCCAGCCCGCCCAGCGCGATCATCAGCAGGCCACCGGCCCAGTAGAGCTCGGTGTGGTACATCGCGATCGCGCCGGCGAGCAGGCTGACCCCGAGGGTGATGGGCACCAGCACCAGCGCCAGCCCGGCGGCGAAGACGAAGGTCAACGGCAGCAGCCGCCAGCGGTTGTTCTTCACCGCAGCGGCCAGGTACGACGGCGCCAGGAAGACGATGCAGCACGGCGCGAAGAGGGCGACCGCCCCGGCGAAGAAGGCCGCCAGCACACTCCCGCCGGCGAGCAGATCCGTACCCATCAGCGCGCACCCCGCTTGGCCAAGGCCTTGTTCAGCTTGCCCCGCGACAGCCGGCCGCTGCTGAACGGCTGCCCGTCGAGCAGCACGAGCGGGAACATCGTGGGCCGGTGCGCGGCAAGGAGATGGCGCCCGGTGTCGGAGTCGACGTGGACCACCTCGAGGTCGACCTCACCACGCGCGGCACGCTGGGCCAGCTCGTCGTGGGCGTCCTCGCACAGGTGACATGCCGTGGAGGTCAACAGGGTGATGCGAGCGCGGGCCGCGACCTGCCCCGTAGCGGCTCCTGACGTCTGTAGGCCGTTCACGCAGTGAACCCTTCCGGCCGCGCCCCCGCCACCCGGTCAAGGCCCCATCAAGGTTCGATGAAGGACGCGGCGCCCTACTGCAGGCCCCCCTGGCTGGCCACTCCGCGGCCCCGCGGGGCGCCGCTGCACCGCCGGAGTCAGGACCACACAGGCCGCGATGAGGAGGACGCCGAGCCACGCCAACGCGACCAGCAGAGAGGTGGTCTCGTCGAAGCCGGCAGTGAGCGCGCCGTCGATGAGCACCCGGGTGCCACCGTAGCCGGGAAGCCAGCGCGTCCACGCCTCTGGCGCCTCGCGCAGCATCGGACCCTGCCAGATGCCCAGGTCGAGGAAGGGGATCAGGAACGCCAGGAACACGCTGCTCACCCGCCCGAACACCGGCCCCAGAATGATGCCGATGCAGGCGTAGGTCACCGCCAGCAGCGTGTTGCCGGCCGCGTAGATGCCCCATTGGCCCGGCTCGAAGACCGTGGCCGTCACCGTGAGCGCCACCACCGTGGCCACCACCGTCGCGCCCAGGACGAGCAGCAGGCGGGTGATGACGAGCACCACGCGACGCGCGCCGGCCTGCACGAGGCGACGATCCGCGCTCCGGGAGTCGAGCACCAGGAACACGCCCAGGAGCGTGGCCAACGACGCGACCGCGATGGGAGCCATCGTGCCGGCATGGATCTC
This sequence comes from Kribbia dieselivorans NBRC 106261, assembly GCF_001552435.1. Taxonomy (GTDB): domain Bacteria; phylum Actinomycetota; class Actinomycetes; order Actinomycetales; family Dermatophilaceae; genus Kribbia; species Kribbia dieselivorans. Next base: position 34,607 of record NZ_BCRE01000029.1, on the reverse strand, counting down.
GGCCGGGTCGACGATCGCCACCTGGGAGAGACCGCCCTCGCGCAGCACGACCGGTGTCTGGCCGTGCGGGGTGATCGCCTCGGAGAGCAGGATGAACACGGCGGGCACGACGGCGAGCAGGACCCAGAGCACCGGGGTGCGGCGCCAGTCGTGCCAGCCGAGGCGCAGTCCCGTCCGCAACTGTGCCCCACCGCCCGGCGGGCGTCGATGGGCACGGCGCCCCGGCCGGCGCCCCATCACCACCGCCGTGCCGAGCAGCAGGGCCGCCACGGTCCAGGCCAGCGACCACGCCAGTTCCCCGGGTCCGGCATGTCCGGCGGGGATGTCGACCGTCCAGAGCGAGATGAAGTGCGTCGGCAGGAGGCGGACCACCCAGGACTGCGTCCCACTGAGGGTGGGCCCGAAGAAGACGTCGAGGATCCAGATGAAGAGCAGCAGCACGGTGCCGTTGACGGCGCTGGGCACGGCGGCGCCCACGACGGCCCCGATCCCGACGTAGACCAGGGCGAAGAGGAGGGTGCCGACGATGACCCTATGGGGCTCGCGCACCTCGCCGCGTGCGGCCAGGGCCAGCAGGGCGGTCAGGCTGGCCAGTGTGCCCAGGGCCACGCCGGTCGCGATCCGGGCCGCTGCCAGGCGCAGCCGCGGCATCCCGGCCAAGACCAGACGGCGGTCGGCGGCGTGCGTGCCGGAGATCTGGAAGTACATCGCCACGCCCGCCAGGAAGCCTGCCGCCCAGCCGGCCGTCACCGTCTCGATGGCCGCACCACCCCCGGCCCCGCCCAACAGCGCCGAGGCGTCGGCCAGCGCCGGCGCAGCCGCGACCACGAAGGCCACCGGGACGAGGAGCAAGAGGATGAGGTTGGCCCGGTTGCGGCCATAGTCGGTCAGGAATCGCCGGATCAGGAGGGTGGTCATCGGTCCCACGTCCTGCCGTCACGCAGCGCCGACTCTCGTGCTCCGCCTCGGGGGCCATGCCGTAGGCCCGGCCGAAGAGCTCGAAGTGCTCGTCGCAGGTCAGCCGCGGGTAGACGACCGGCTGCTGTGGGCAGTAGCCGATCCGTCCGGACGTGGTCACCGACCCGGCGTCGGCGGAGAGGTCGCCGACGAGGATGCGCATCAGCGTCGACTTGCCCGAGCCGTTCTCCCCGACCAGACCGACCACCTCGCCGGGGAGCAGGCGCAGCCCTGCCCCCCTCAGCACCGCCGGGGGACGGTGCAGACCGCGGCGAGGGTAGGTCTTCTCGATGCCCGTGGCCTGTAGGACGGCCCGAGCGGGTCCTGTGCCGTCCGGCTCTCCGGTCGGCGGGTTGGGGAAGAGGGTGGTCATTCTCGACTCACCTGTTTCGTGATTGAGGATGTGCGAACGGTTTGGCGATCAGCACCGACCTACAACGCGGGCCTCAGGCGCCGACCTCAGCGGGTCGGCGTGAAGCCGCGCAGCCGGAGGCTGTTGCTGAGCACGAAGACCGAGCTGAACGCCATGGCCGCGCCCGCGATGAGGGGGTTGAGCAGCCCGAGCGCGGCCAATGGCAGCGCGGCGACGTTGTAGGCGAACGCCCAGAACAGGTTGCCCTTGATCGTGCGCAGCGTGGCGCGGGCCAGTTTGATGGCGTCCGGGGCGGCGCGCAGGTCCCCGGTCACCAAGGTGAGGTCGGAGGCCTCGATGGCGACGTCCGTGCCGGTGCCCATGGCCAGGCCGAGGTCGGCCTGCGCGAGCGCAGCGGCGTCGTTCACGCCGTCACCGACCATGGCCACCACCGCCCCACCCTCCTGCAGTCGCTTGACGACATCGACCTTGTCGGCCGGCAGCACCTCCGCCACGACGTCCTGCGCGGCGATGCCCACCTGGGCCGCCACCGCCTGGGCCGCCCGGGCGTTGTCCCCGGTGAGCAGGACCGGCCGCAGACCGAGATCCCGCAATTCGGCGATAGCCTGGGCGGAACTGTCCTTGATGGTGTCGGAGACGACGATGACGGCCCGGACAACGCCGTCCCAGGCGACCCAGATGGGGGTGCGGCCCTCCGACTCGGCGACGTCGGCGACCGCACGCAACTGCTCGGGCGCGGTCAGGGCCCACTCGGATTCCAGCCACGAGCGCCGACCGGCCAGGGCGGCGTGACCGTCGACGACTCCGGAGACCCCGTTGCCGCCATGGTTGGTGAACGACTCCACGTCGCTCAGGTCGCTCCCGGCTTCGGTGGCGTGCGCGGCGATGGCACGACCGATGGGGTGCTCGGAGGCATTCTCCAGGGCTCCGGCGATGGCCAGTACCTCAGGCCCGGACATGCCCTCGGCCGCGTGCACGGCCGTGACGCCCATGTGCCCGGTGGTCACCGTGCCGGTCTTGTCGAGCACGATCGTGTCGACACGGCGGGTGGACTCGAGGATCTGTGGGCCCTTGATGAGGATGCCGAGCTGGGCACCGCGCCCGGTGCCCACGAGCAGGGCCGTCGGCGTCGCCAGGCCCAGGGCGCAGGGGCACGCGATGATCAGCACCGCGACGGCGGCGGTGAAGGCTGCGGTCGCACCGTGTCCGGCCAGCAGCCAGCCGGCCAAGGTCAGCAGCGACAGCCCGATGACGATCGGCACGAACACGGCGGAGACGCGATCGGCGAGGCGCTGGACCTCGGCCTTGCCGTTCTGGGCGTCCTCGACGAGGCGCGCCATCTGCGCGAGCTGGGTGTCGGCACCGACCCGGGTGGCGCGCACCACGAGGCGGCCGCCGGCGTTCACCGTGGCTCCCACGACGGCATCTCCCGGGCCGACCTCGACCGGCACGGACTCGCCGGTGAGCATGGAGGCGTCGACCGCCGAGGTGCCCGTCTCGACGGCCCCGTCGGTCGCGACCTTCTCCCCGGGGCGGACGACGAAGTGGTCGCCGACGACGAGCTGGCCGATGGGGATACGCACCTCGTGCTGCCCGGTCGGTCCGTCCCGCAGCACGGCCACGTCCTTGGCACCCATGTCCAGCAGGGCACGCAGCGCGGCTCCGGAGGTGCGCTTGGCCCGCGCCTCGAAGTAGCGCCCGGCCACGATGAACGTGGTCACGGCCGCCGCGACCTCGAGGTAGATGTGCGCCTCGGAGTCGTTCGACCGGCTGGGCAGCAGTTCGAACGGCATGCGCATGCCGGTGGTGCCCGCATGGGTGAACAGCAGGGCCCACAGTGACCAGATGAAGGCCGCGCTCACACCCACTGAGATCAGGGTGTCCATCGTGGCGGCGCCGTGCCGCAGGTTCGTCCAGGCGGCCCGGTGGAACGGCAACGCGCCCCACACGACCACCGGAGCGGCGAGGGTCAGGGATATCCACTGCCAGTTGTCGAACTGGAGCGCCGGCACCATCGACATCGCCAGCACGGGCGCCGTCAGGAGCGCGGAGACGACGAGGCGCTGCCACCACGCTGCCGCCTCCGCGTCCTTGGCCCGCTGCGAGGGGTCCTCGCTGGGCTGGTCGGCTGCGGGCGGCGCGGGCAGAGTGGCGGTGTAGCCGGTTGCCTCCACCGTCGCCACCAGGTCGGCCGTGTCGATCTCCGACGGGAAGGTGACCTTCGCCTTCTCGGTGGCGAAGTTGACGCTGGCCGTGACGCCCGGCATCTTGTTCAGCTTCTTCTCGATGCGGGCCGCGCATGAGGCACAGGTCATGCCGCCGATGACGAGCTCGACATCACTGCTCTGCTGCTGGGTCTCGTCCACGTGGGTGGTCATCGTGAGCTCCTTCCGCCCCGGTGGGGCCGTCCGGCTGGGGTTGTCGGGGGTCAGTCGACGAGCTGGTAGTCGCCGGCCTCGTTGAGGGCGGCCGCCACCTGCTCGGCGGTCAGCGGCGTCTGGCTGGCCACGGTCACGGTCGACCGGCCGCCGGCCACCAGGTCCACGCTGACGCCGGTCACGCCCGGGATCGCGGTCAGCTCGCCCTTCACGGAGCTGGCGCAATGGCCGCAGGTCATGCCGGTGACGGCGAAGGTCTGGGTGTCGGTGGGGGTGGGGTTCATGTCGGTTCCCTTCGTTGGTGGTGTGAACACGGATGCGGAGTCAGGACCGGAGTCCCGATCGTCGACTCTTCTCCGACCATACCCCTGGGGGGTATGAAAAGTCCAAGGCGACCCGACCGCTCGATATTCCGCTCGCCGTCCGCAGGTGGCCGGGATCGCGTCCAAGGATGGCCACGGCACGCGCCGGGTCAGGCTCAGATCCCGTGAAGGTTTGCTCAAGGTTGCCGACGCGGGTCCCTTCAGCAAACCTTCATCAAAGCGAGACCGCACTCACGGGGTGCGCCGCCGACAGTGGCCGCATGGCGCACCACGACAAACCCTCCGCGTCCGGCTCGCTGGTGCTTGCAGGCGGCCCCGGGCCCAGCACTCACGCTCACGTCACCACGTCGACCAGGTCCCGACTGCGAGCCATCCGCGATGGGGTTGGCGCCGCGGTCGGCGCAGTCCTGGGCATCGCCCCACACGTGTTGCACCACGTGGGCCTCATCGCGGGAGCCGCCGTGCTCACCGGGGCAGGGGGGAACGCCCTCTTCTACGCGATCGGGCTACTGTTCTCGATCCCCATGCTGCGACGCATCCACCGCCGATTCGGCACCTGGATCGCGCCGACGATCGCGGTGGCCGTCTTCAGCGTCATGTTCCTGATCTCGGCCTTCATCATCGGACCGGCCCTCACCTCGGACAGCGGCGCCCAGGTGCCCGCGCCGACCCCAGTACCGACCGAGCAGCATTCCCAACACCACACCTGATCCGAGAGCCGCTGGGATCCGACCACGGTTCGCACAGTTCCACCGAGAGGATGAATGTCATGGCCAGTACCCCGAACCACCACCACGGATCAGGGCACGGACGCGGTCACACCCTGATGATGCTGTTGTGCATGGTGCCCATGCTCCTGATCGTGGCGGCACTGGTGGCCACCGGGGCAGCCGGGACCGGCGCCCTGCTGTTCGCGCTGCTCTGCGTCGTCATGATGGGCGCGATGATGCTCTTCATGCCCCGAGGTCACTGACCCGGGGGAATACCCCATAGGGGTATGTTGGTTGCTGAACATCGACAACCCGAACGAACTCTCGCGGAGGCGAACATCCATGAATCAGAAGACCGTCCTCAGTTTGGGTGGACTGCACTGGGCCACGTCGGCGCAGGCCATCGAGTCGACGCTCCTGCGTCGACCGGGCGTCGAGGCGGTGCAGGCCAACGCCGTCAACCAGACCGCGACGGTGACCTATGACGCCGATGTCACCTCGGTCGCCCAACTGGCGGGCTGGGTGCGCGAGTGCGGGTACCACTGCTCCGGCCGATCGGTGCCAGAGCACGTCTGCTCGCCGATGGCAGAGCCGGCGAACTATCCGGCGGAGCACGGCCACCCGGAGCACGGCCACCCGGAGCACGACCACGCGGGGCACGACCACGCGGGGCACGACCACGCCGGGCACGACCACGCGGGGCACGACCACGCCGGGCACGACGATCACGCCGAACACCAGGGTCACGCCGCGGAGGGCGCGCTGCGCTCCCCGCACGAGATGATGGGGCACGGCGGTCACGGCGGCATGTCGATGGCGGACATGGTGCGCGACATGCGCAACCGGTTCCTGGTCGCCCTCGTGCTCGCGATCGCCATCACCCTGTGGTCTCCGATGGGCCGCGACATGCTGGGCTTCACCGTGCCGGCACCCTTCGGCCTACGCGACGACGTGTTCGCACTGCTCCTCAGCCTGCCGGTCGTCTTCTACTCCGCGTGGATCTTCTTTGACGGCGCGTGGCGTGCCCTGCGCAACCGCACGCTGGACATGATGGTGCTGGTGGCCGTCGCGGTCGGCGCCGGCTGGCTTTACAGCGTCGGCATCACCTTGACCGGCGGTGGTGAGGTCTTCTACGAGGCCGCCGCCGTGCTCACCGCGTTCGTGCTCCTCGGCCACTGGTTCGAGATGCGCGCTCGCGGCGGAGCCAACGACGCGATCCGGACGCTGCTCGACCTGGCGCCGCCCAAGGCGACGGTGCTGCGCGACGGCGCCGAACTGGAGATCCCGACGGCGCAGGTGGTGGTCGGCGATCTCGTCCTCATCCGCCCCGGTGGCAAGGTCCCCGTGGACGGCATCGTCGAGGACGGCTTCTCCGAGGTCGACGAGTCCATGGTGACCGGTGAGAGCCTGCCGGTCGGCAAGACGCCCGGCTCCGAGGTCATCGGCGCATCGATCAACACCACCGGCACGCTGCGGGTTCGGGCGACCAAGGTCGGCTCCGACACCGCCCTGGCCCAGATCGTCGCGCTGGTGCAGGAGGCACAGAACTCCAAGGCGCCCGGGCAGCGGCTGGCCGACCGGGCCGCGTTCTGGCTCGTGCTCGTCGCCCTGGTCGGCGGTGTCGGGACGTTCCTGGTCTGGCTCGCTGCCGGAGCCTCTGTTCAGGTGGCGTTGCTCTTTGCCATCACCGTCGTCGTGATCACCTGCCCCGACGCCCTCGGCCTGGCCACGCCCACGGCCATCATGGTGGGCACCGGTCTGGGCGCCCAGCGGGGCGTGCTCTTCAAGAACGCCACGGCGCTGGAGTCCGCGGCCCGCATCGACACGGTCGTGTTGGACAAGACCGGCACCCTGACCAAGGGAGAGCCCGAGGTCACCGACGTCGTCACGACCGGTGGCATCGACCAGGACGAGCTGCTGCGGTGGGTGGCGGCCGTCGAGCGCGAGTCCGAGCACCCGTTGGCCGGAGCCATCGTTCGGCATGCCGACGAGCGAGGCGTGAGCGCGCCGACGCCCTCGGGGTTCCGCAATGTGCCCGGCCGTGGCGCCGTGGCCGACGTCGAAGGACGCCGGATCGTGGTGGGCAACCGCACCCTGATGGCTGAGGAGCGCGTGGATATCACTGCACTGCAGTCGAAGCGGGACGATCTCGCCGCCAGCGGACGCACCGCCGTCCTGATCGGCGTGGACGGGCGGGGCGCCGGCATCATCGCGCTGGCCGACGCCGTGCGGCCGACCAGCGCGCAGGCGATCCGCGACCTGCACGGACTCGGCACCCAGGTCGTCATGCTCAGCGGCGACAACCAGGCCACGGCCGAGCGGATCGCTGACCAACTGGCGATCGACACGGTCATCGCCGAGGTCCTCCCCGGTGACAAGGCGGCCAAGGTCGCCGAGCTCCAGGCCCAGGGCCGGAAGGTCGCGATGGTCGGTGACGGGGTGAACGACGCTCCGGCGCTGGCCCAGGCCGACCTCGGCATCGCCATCGGCGCCGGCACCGACGTGGCCATCGAGACGGCCGATGTCGTGCTCATGCGCTCGGACCCGCTGGACGTGCCGATCGCCCTGCGCGTCGGGCGCGGCACCCTGCGCAAGATGCGGCAGAACCTCGGTTGGGCCGTCGGCTACAACGTCATCGCGCTACCGATCGCGGCCGGGGTGTTCTATCCGGCGTTCGGGCTGGTGCTGCGCCCCGAGATCGCGGCGCTGTCGATGTCCGGCTCGAGCCTGATCGTCGCGGTGAACGCGTTGATGCTCAAGCGGCTCCGGCTCCCGGCACCGCCGTCGACGCCGGAGCCGGAGCGGGAGACCGTGACCGGACCGGAGCCGGCTCCAGTCGGCCGCCACCCGTCGTCGCCCACGGCCACCTCGGCGACACCGGACGGCGGGATGAACCGCCGTTCGTAGAGGTCCGCGCCCCCGCCCGCGGTCAGGTAGGGCATCGCCATGGACATGACGCCACCATGGCTGACCAGGACGACCGTCGCCCTCTCGCGGTTCGAGGTATGACCGACCGTTACAGCGGTCGGTCATACCTCGAACCGTGAGGGTGAGCGGACGCCTCAGACGTAGGAGCGGAAACCGCGACCCGTCTTACGGCCCAGGTATCCGGCCGTGACGAGGTGCTCGAGCATCGGCGCCGGCGCGAAGCCCGGCTCACGGAACTCCTTGTAGAGCTCGCGCTCGATGGCCAGCGAGACATCCAGCCCGACCACGTCGAGCAGCTCGAACGGGCCCATCGGCAGCGAACAGCCGAGCTTCATCGCGGTGTCGATGTCGTCGGCGTTGGCGTAGTGCGCCTCGAGCATCTTGACGCCGTCGTTGAGGTACGGGAAGAGCAGCGCGTTGACGATGAACCCGGCGCGGTCGCCACAGGTCACCGCGACCTTGCCGAGCTTGGCGCACAGGTCCTGCGAGGTGGCGATGACGTCCTCGGCCGTCGAGACCGTGGAGACGATCTCGACCAGCTTCATGACCTGCGCGGGGTTGAAGAAGTGCAGGCCGACGACGTCCTGCGGTCGCTTCGTGACGGCGGCGCACTCGATGACCGGCAGCGACGAGGTCGTCGTGGCGAGAATGGCGCCGGGCTTGCAGATCTCGTCGAGGTTCTCGAAGAGGGCCTGCTTGACCTGGAGGTCCTCGACGACCGCCTCGACGACGAGGTCGACGTCGGCCAGGTCCTCCTGCTTCGTCGTGCCGGTCAGGTTGCCCAGGAGCGCGTCACGCTGCTCCTCGGTCATGCGGCCGCGCATGATCGCCTTGTCGCACGACTTCTGGATCTTCGCGCGCACGCCCTCGACCTTGGCCTCGGAACGGGCCACGTACGTCACCGGGTAGCCGCTCTTGGCGAAGACCTCGATGATGCCACTGGCCATCGTGCCCGAGCCGACGACACCGACCTTCGTGATCGGGCGCAGCGCCACCCCGGCACCGGCCTCGGCGGGCTTCGGGGTGAGCTCGTCATCGACGACGGTCGACGAACCCGGAGCGTCGTAGGTGTAGAAACCCTGGCCGGTCTTGCGGCCCTTGAGGCCGGCCTTGACCATCTGCTTGAGGATCGGGCTCGGCGCGTGCAGGCGGTCGCGGCCCTCGCGGTACATCGTGTCGAGGATCTCGTAGGCGGTGTCGAGCCCGATGAGGTCCATCAGCGCCAGCGGGCCCATGGGGTAGCCACAGCCGTACCGCATGGCGGCGTCGATGTCTTCACGGGTGGCGTACTTCTGCTCGAACATCGACACGGCGTGGTTGAGGTACCCGAACAGCAGGCCGTTGGCGATGAAGCCGGCCTTGTCACCGACGACGACGGCCTGCTTGTCGATGCGCTCGGCCAGGGCCTTGACGTCCTCGACGACGTCGTCGCTGGTCACGACGGTGCGGATGATCTCGACGAACTGCAGCACCTGCGCGGGGTTGAAGAAGTGCAGGCCGACGACGCGGTTCGGGCGCGAGGTCGCCACGGAGATCTCGGTGACCGACAGGGACGAGGTGTTCGTGGCCAGGATGGCGTCGTCGCCGACGACCTTGTCGAGCTCGGTGAAGATCTCGCGCTTGAGGTCGAGGTCCTCGGGGACGGCCTCGATGACGAGCTGGCAGTCCTTGAGGTCCTGGTAGTTCGTGGAGAACTGCACGCGGGCGTTCAGCTCGGCCCGGGTCTCCTCGGTGAGCTTGCCGCCCTTGAGGGCGCGCTCGGTGCTGCGGGCCAGACGCTCCTGGCCACGCTCGATCCGGGGGTCGTCGACCTCGAGGGCCACGACGTCGATGCCGTTGCGGGCGAACACCTCGACGATGCCGGCACCCATCGTGCCGAGTCCGATCACACCAACCTTGCTGAAATCACGCGTCATGCCCCAGAGTGTTACAGGTGCGCCGCCGCGGGGCGAGGGGGGTCCGGGGCGACGGCGGTCACACTCGATGAGTGGCGCCCGATGAGTGGTGAGGGAGCATCGTCACCCGAGACCACGATGCTCCGTCACGAGAGCGATACGGTGACGGTCATGGAACACCGCTATCTCGGCAACAGTGGCCTCAAGGTCTCGGCGATCACGTACGGCAACTGGCTCACGCACGGCTCGCAGGTGGAGAACGATGTGGCGAGGGCGTGCGTGCGTGCCGCGCTCGATGCGGGGATCACCTCGTTCGACACCGCCGACGTGTACGCCAACACGGTCGCCGAATCCGTGCTGGGCGAGGCCCTGGCCGGCGAGCGCCGCGAGTCCGTGGAGATCTTCACCAAGGTGTACTGGGTGACCGGGCCCGGCGGCCCGAACGACTCCGGCCTGTCGCGCAAGCACATCATGGAGTCGATCAACGGGTCGTTGCGCCGGCTGGGCACCGACTATGTCGACCTCTACCAGGCACACCGGTACGACGTCGAGACTCCGCTCGAGGAGACGATGCAGGCCTTCGCCGACATCGTGCGCGCCGGCAAGGCCCTCTACATCGGTGTCAGCGAATGGACCGCCGAACAGCTCCGGGCCGGCCACGCCCTGGCCCGCGAACTGGGGTTCCCGTTCGTCTCGAACCAACCGCAGTACTCCATGCTCTACCGCGTCATCGAGCCGGAGGTCGTGCCCGCGTCCGAGGAGCTCGGCATCAGCCAGATCGTGTGGAGCCCCATGGCGCAGGGCGTGCTGTCGGGCAAGTACCTGCCCGGCCAGGCGCCGGCGGCGGACACCCGCGCCGGGCACGACGACCTCAGCGGCTCGATGCGCGCGTTCATGAAGGACGAGACGCTCGCGGCCGTGCAGCACCTGCGGCCCATCGCCGACGACGCCGGCCTGTCCATGGCCCAGTTGGCGATCGCCTGGGTGCTGCAGAACCCCAATGTCGCCTCGGCGCTGGTCGGAGCCTCCCGGCCCGAGCAGGTGGCCCACAACGTGGCCGACGCCAGCGTGGTGCTCGCGCCGGAGATCCTCACCCGAATCGACGACGCGTTGGCCGGCGTCTACACCCGCGACCCGAGCCTGACCGAGCGCCGCGCGCCGAAGCAGCGACCGAGCTGATCGCCGATGCGAGTGGTGATTGCGTCCTGCAGTGTCGATTACGAGGGGCGGCTGACGGCCCATCTGCCGTTGGCCCGGCGCCTGCTCATGGTCAAGGCCGATGGGTCGGTGCTCGTCCACAGTGACGGGGGATCGTACAAGCCGTTGAACTGGATGGCTCCCCCGTGCACGATGGCCGAGGTCGCGCCGGCGGAACACGAGGCGGCCGAGGGCGTCACGGCCGTGTGGGTCGTGCAGCACAGCAAGTCCGAGGATCGGCTGCGGGTGCGGCTGCACGAGGTCGAGCACGATTCGCAGCACGACCTCGGGGTGGACCCGGGGCTGGTCAAGGACGGCGTCGAGGCGCATCTCCAGGCTCTGCTGGCCGAGCACATCCACACCCTCGGCGAGGGGTACCGCCTCGTGCGCCGTGAGCATCTCACCGCGATCGGGCCGGTGGACATCCTCGCCAAGGACGCCACCGGGCGGTCGGTGGCCGTCGAGATCAAGCGTCGCGGCGAGATCGACGGAGTCGAGCAGCTCACCCGATACCTCGAACTCATGAACCGCGATCCGCACCTCGCGCCGGTGACCGGGGTGTTCGCCGCCCAGGTGATCAAGCCGCAGGCGCGCACGCTGGCCGAGGATCGTGGCATCCGGTGCGTCGTGCTCGACTACGACGCGCTCAAGGGCATCGACGACGTGGAATCGCGCTTGTTCTGAGCGGCCCGTGTGCCGGTCAGCCGTCGTCGCCGACGAGCAACTCGGTGACGATCGTGTCACCGGAGTGGTGGATCGCGGCCACGACCAAGACCGTCTCGCCCCGATGCTGATCGGCAATGGTCTGGACGGCATCGGCCCAGCCGTCGGTGCCCCGGTCCAGGTCGGGCAACAGCCACACCGGGACGTCCAGGGCGTCGGCGAGTGCGCTGGCGGTGACCGACGACGCTCCGGTCGTACCGCCGGCGACCCGGGCAATACGACGCTCCCGCACGTGTTCGGCGACGGCGAGTGCCCGGGCATGACCGGACGTCGTCAGGTCGCCGCTGCCATCGGTCTCGCATGGACCGAGCACCAGTAGGGTCGCGTCACAGAACAGGGCCATGTCGGGTCACCTCGTGGGCCAGTCCGGCGCGTAGACCCTGAACCATGGCATCGGACCACAGCCCTCAGGAAGTTTTTCCAGGGCAGTCTCCGGCGCGATGGTGCGGTTGAGGTCCTTCAGATCGCTGACTTGCAGGCCACGTTCGGTGTAGCGCTCACCGTCACGAAACTGTGTCCCATCAGGGAGGGTGATGACCCAGTCATCGACCCCACCGGTGACGGTGGTGCCTTCGTCGAACACCACCGTTCGACCCAACTGATCAACGATGCAACCGGTGCCGGCATCCCGAGAGAGACGCACGTCGGACGCCATGTCCACCCAGCTGCCGGCCTTCGGAACGGTCAGCGCCCGCACCTCGGCCTGCGACTCACTCGAGCAGGCACCCGCGAGGGCGGCGACCACGGTCAGACACGCGGCGACCCCAGCCACGCGGCGACTCATCGAGTCAGCACCCGGAATCCGAACTGTGAGTAATTCATGACTGGAGTGAATGCACTCACAGCATCACCATTTCTCACATCCACCCCGTAGTGGATTCCGTAGGCCGACTCGGACCAGTACCAAGGCCCACCGCTGTCACCCTGCTCAGTGATGGCTTCCGTCATCACTACCATTTCTCCCATGCCATCGACGTCAGCTCGTCGGGCACGCACCTCAGTGCAAACCGGATGCAGAGGCAGGCTTCCACTTGTGCGCCCATAGACGCAAAGCGTCTTACCCACAGGCATGTCGGCAACCTCATCTGCAACCCAACGGATAGATCGTTTCACATCCTTCGCAGCATAAAATGTCGCTATCCCATTAAACGCCCCATGACTCGTGTAGCCGATATCGCCGTAACTTCCCTGATGAGACCACATTTGGTTCACAGCAGTACTTCCGCCGTCAACGGGATGATTCCTGTACGTGTCGCTGTTTCGAGAGACCGTGCAGTGCCCCGCCGTCCCTAGGCGCTTGGCTCCAGACGTCTGAGCCGCCAGCACGAAACCCACCGTGCAGGCGTTGAGATGACCCCCACCTCGCGCTGCACTATCCTGAGGTCGCGCCTGGCGTTCCGGCACGGCGTTCCACGTCACTCGCGGGCCCTCGGAGGAGGCAGCCAATCCATATCCGACGGTTTCCGCAACCGCACGCTCAGCCGCGGTACGAGAATCTTCTGGTACCGCGATGTCGATGGCCATGGCTTCTTCATCAACAAATGTGGTCACCGCTCCCGGCGTCACGCGTCGAGCCGCATCGTGCACCTTGGAACTGTAATCCTGCATTTCCTGCAAGGACCATCCTCTGCCGGGGCGCACGGTGATGCCCGCGGCTCGCGCGGTGGTCGCAATCTCCTCAGGAACGGAGCCCTTGAATCCGATCCAACTCTCCGCCATCGTTCCGCGAATAGCCCCACCAGCGAAGCCGTCAAGCTTGGCAGCCTTGCGGTAGATCGGCATGAATTCCTTGTCCACACGCGCCTTGGCCACGACCTGTCCGGCAGACTTCTTCCCGCTCCGCGCAACCGACGTCATGTCCTGAAGTTCAGCAATGGGGAAGCCGTCGTAACGACCTTCCAGAGTGCCGTCGGCCAGCTTTGTGGTGACTCGCGCCACATCGGAAACCTGCTCCACGGCGATTCCGCTGGAGATCGCCTCCTCGATGGCGCGAGCGGCTGGTGTCTGACTCGCCTCCAGCACCTCGGGCGAATTCGAGACATCGGCATCGGCGTCAGGACTCGTCGACACCTGACTACTCCCGTTCAAGGCCCCCTCGACACCATCACTCTGCGCCAAGGAACTGCCCCCCGCGGCGAGCACCAACACCGCCGATGCCGCGCTACCGAGCAGGACTCTGATGAACACACGGCGTGACATTGGGACTCCCCTTTTCCGCGGCGCCGGAGGCACCGTCTAAATCGTCCACTACCAAGAGCCTACTCGAGCGCATCCGGTCTCAGCCGTCAAGGCGGGCGGTGGGCTGCTCAGACGCCGGCGGGCTCCCGCGTGGGCAGGCCGCGGCTCTCCCGCACGACCTCCACGCATCGTCCCATGATCTCGTTCAGGCCGAAGTCCTTGGGGGTGAACACCTCGGCCACACCCATCTCCTTGAGACGCTTACCATCGGACTCCGGAATGATGCCCCCGACGATGACGGGAATGTCGCCCGCGCCCTGCTCCTTCAAGCCCTGAAGAATCTCCGGCACGAGTTCCATGTGCGACCCGGAGAGGATCGAGATGCCCACGAGGTGCACGTCCTCCGCGACCGCCGCGCCCACGATCTGCTCGGGGGTCAGGCGAATGCCCTGGTAGACGACCTCGAACCCGGCGTCGCGGGCGCGCACGGCGATCTGCTCGGCTCCGTTGGAGTGACCGTCCAAACCCGGCTTGGCGACCAGCATGCGCAACTTCTCGCCGAGTTCCTCACCGGTGGCGGCGACGGCCGCCCGCACGGCACGCAGTTCCTCGGAGCCGCCGTCCTGCACGCCGACCGACCCCGACACACCCGTCGGAGCGCGGTACTCCCCGAACACGTCGCGCAGCGCCTGGCTCCACTCCCCCACCGTCACGCCGGCGCGGGCGCACTCCAGCGAGGCCGCCATGAGGTTCTCGTCGGTGGCCGCCGCCGCCTTGAGCGCCGCGACCGCTGCCTCGGCGCGGGCCTTGCCGGCCGGATCGCCGTCACGCTGGGCCCGCCACGCCTGGATCGCCTCGATCGCCTTGGCCTCAACCTCCGGAGAGACCGTCTCGATCGCCGTGTCGAGGTCGGCCGTCAGCGGGTTGGGCTCGGTCGTGGCGAACTTGTTCACGCCGACGACGGTGTCCTCACCGGCCTCGATGCGCTGCCGGCGCAGGGCGTGCGAGGCGACCAGCGCCGACTTCATGTAGCCGGACTCGACCGCCGGCACCGCGCCGCCCATCTCCTCGATGCGGGCCATCTCGGCCTTCGCACCCTCCTTGAGCTCGGCGACCTTGGCCTCGATGACGGGGTTGCCGGTGAAGATGTCCTCGTACTCCAGCAGGTCGGACTCGAACGCGAGCACCTGCTGCATGCGCAACGACCACTGCTGGTCCCACGGGCGCGGCAGACCGAGCGCCTCGTTCCACGCCGGGAGCTGCACCGCACGGGCCCGGGCGCTCTTCGACATCGTCACGGCGAGCATCTCGAGCATGATGCGCTGGATGTTGTTCTCGGGCTGCGCCTCGGTCAGGCCCAGCGAGTTGACCTGCACGCCGTACCGGAAGCGCCGCTGCTTCGCGTCACCGACGCCGTAGCGCTCCTGCGTGAGCTCGTTCCACAGTTCGGTGAAGGCGCGCATCTTGCACATCTCCTCGACGAACCGCACTCCGGCATTCACGAAGAAGGAGATGCGCGCGACGACCGTGCCGAACTCGTCGGCGGGCACGTGGCCGGAGGCCTTCACCGCATCGAGGACCGCGATCGCCGTGGACATCGAGTACGCGATCTCCTGGATCGGGGTCGCGCCGGCCTCCTGCAGGTGGTAGCTGCAGATGTTCGTCGGGTTCCACTTGGGGATCGCGCCGACGGTGTAGTTGACCATGTCGGTGATCAGGCGCATCGACGGCGCCGGCGGGAAGACGTACGTGCCGCGGGACAGGTACTCCTTGATGATGTCGTTCTGGGTGGTGCCGGCGAGCTTGGCGACGACCTCGGCCGGGTCCTGGCCGGCGGCCTGCGCCTGCTCCTCGGCGGCGACCTGGTAGAGCGCGAGCAAGTACATCGCGGTGGCGTTGATCGTCATCGACGTGTTCATCTCGCCGAGCGGGATCTGGTCGAACAGCGCCCGCATGTCACCGATGTGGCTGATCGGCACGCCGACCTTGCCGACCTCGCCGCGCGCGAGCACGTGGTCGGGGTCGTAACCCGTCTGCGTCGGCAGGTCGAAGGCCACCGACAGGCCGGTCTGGCCCTTGGCGAGGTTGCGGCGGTAGAGCGCATTGCTCGCCGCTGCGGAGGAATGCCCGGCGTAGGTGCGCATGACCCACGGGCGGTCCCGCTCGGGGCGGGCAGGAGCGGCAGACGGTGTCACGGCAGGGGTGTCGGGCATACCCCAGAAGGTACCGCTCGGTTCGGCCTCGAAACAGGGGTGGGTGGGGTGAGTGCTGACACAATCCGGCGCGACTGGAGCGCCGTTCGTCAGGCGATGCGCAGGCGCGCCGAGGCCGGAGCGGCGGAGGGCCGTGCCCGCACCGACAGCCCGAGCGCGCGCGCAATCCCGACGCGGCGAAGCATCCGCTGGCTGCGCTCCTCGACCCCGGTGAGGTGGAGTCGGCACCCGGCGCGTTCGGCGCGGCGGCAGGCCTCGACAAGCAGGCCGATGCCGGTGGAGTCGTGGATGGGGTGTCCGTTGAAGTCGACGACGACCTCTTGGCTCGTCTCGAACGCCGTGAGCAGTTCGGTGCGCAGGTCGGCTGCGGTGTGCACGTTCAACGCATCGGTCATCTGGATGTGGTGCTGCTCCGACGTCATGCTCGGTAACCCCCCGGTTGTCCTTCAGAAGGCAGTCACCGACGCCGTTGTCGATGACTGTCTCCGACATGTTGCCCGATTCGCGCCGCTGACGTGCCGGAATGCGCCTCCCCCGACGTAACGATGCGGTCACAGTGCACGGATCTCGGTTCGGCGAGGCAGCGGTCGACGGTGTCCGTCGCGGCGGGTTGCGGCCGTCTGCCACGCTGTCTGCATGGTCAACCTCACGAAGATCTACACCCGCACCGGCGACGACGGCACGACCGCACTCGGCGACTTCGGCCGCACGAGCAAGAACGACCCGCGCCTGGAGGCGTACGCGGACGCCAACGAGGCCAACGCCGCGATCGGCATCGCGGTCGCCGCGGGCGGTCTGCGCGAGGACGTCATCGACACCCTCAAGCGGGTGCAGAACGACCTGTTCGACGTCGGCGCGGACCTGTCCACGCCGCTCAAGAAGAGCTACGAGTACCCGCCGTTGCGCGTCGAGCAGGCGTGGATCGACGAGCTCGAGCAGGACTGCGACCGCTACCTCAGCGAACTCGAGCCACTGCGCTCCTTCATTCTGCCGGGGGGCACGGCTGGATCGGCGTACCTCCACCTCGCGTGCACGATCGTTCGACGGGCGGAGCGTCGTTCCTGGGCGGCGGTGGAGGCGCACGGGACCGATCCGGGCTCCGAGAAGGGCCACGGCGGCGTGAATGTGCTGACGGCGAAGTACCTCAACCGCCTGTCGGACCTGCTGTTCATCCTCGCGCGCCTGGCGAACCTCGGCTCCGGTGGCGACGTGCTGTGGCAGCCGGGCGGTGGTCGGGCGCAGGCGCCGGAGCGACGCAAGCGCGGTGCCGCGGGATCAGCCTCCCAGTGAGAGGTCAGGCGAAGTTGACGTTGTAGCCCGGCGGGGGGCTCTCCACCCACGAACGCATGGCGAAGTAATCGCCGCGAGCCAAGGCCAGGTCGGCGGGCTCGCCCGCCCCCTCCAGGGTGATGATCACCTGGTCGGGAGATCCGGCAGGCTCACTGACATCGGTCGGCAGGCCCACGACGAGGCCGGCCCGTGACCAGTGGCGGTTGGGCTTGAGGCGCACCCCCACCGCGGCGTACCAGTCGAGCGTGGTCGGGCCCATACGGGCGAACCCGAGCCGCCACGGCGACCCGGGTTCGTGAAGCGCGCACAGCATCATGGGCTTGTTGGCCGAGATGAGCCGCTGGCGCGCCCAAACGTAGAACAGACAGAGCAGGGCCCCGCAGACGACTGCGAGCAGAACGGCCCCGATCAGTTCGAGGACGTCCCCGGTCATCTATCGCCTCAGTGGGACAGCGACGCGGCGTCGACAGTGTCGGCGACGACGGTCACACGGTTCTGGTCGACGGACAGGAACCCGCCGGAGACGTTGATCGCCCGACGGCCGGCGTCGACGGTGTGGACGGAGACCTCACCCTCGTCGGCCAGAACGGCGAGCACCGGGGTGTGCTCGGGCAGGATGCCGAGGTCACCCTCAACGGTGCGGGCCGTGACCATCGTGGCCTCGCCCTCCCAGACCTTGCGGTCGGCGGCCACGATGTCTACGTGAAGGGTGCTCACAGTCCATCCTCGAAGTAGGGGAAACGTTCGGGTCAGTCTACCGCCGCCACGGGGATGCCCCGCACCGCGTCCAGCCCGGCAGACGCCGAAGGCCGGCCCCCAACGGGGACCGGCCTTCGGCGTCTGCGTGCGGGGAGGAACTCAGAGGTTCTTCTGGATCTCCGCCCACTGGCGCTCGACGTCGTCGAGGCCACCACACATGAAGAACGCCTGCTCACCGACGTGGTCGTACTCACCGTCGGCGATCTTCGTGAACGCCTCGATCGTGTCGGGCAGCGACACGGTCGAACCCTCGATGCCGGTGAACTGCTTGGCAACGTAGGTGTTCTGCGACAGGAAGCGCTGGATACGGCGAGCGCGGTTGACGAGGATCTTGTCCTCTTCGGAAAGCTCGTCGATACCGAGGATGGCGATGATGTCCTGCAGTTCCTTGTTCTTCTGGAGGATCTGCTTGACGCGCACCGCGGTGTTGTAGTGCTCCGCCGAGATGTACCGACGGTCGAGGATGCGCGACGTCGAGGTCAGCGGGTCCACGGCCGGGTAGATACCCATCGAGGCGATCTCACGGCTGAGCTCGGTCGTGGCGTCCAGGTGGGCGAACGTCGTGGCCGGAGCCGGGTCGGTGTAGTCGTCGGCGGGCACGTAGATGGCCTGCATCGAGGTGATCGAGTGACCACGCGTCGAGGTGATGCGCTCCTGGAGCACACCCATCTCGTCGGCCAGGGTCGGCTGGTAACCCACGGCGGACGGCATCCGGCCGAGCAGCGTGGAGACCTCGGAACCGGCCTGCGTGAAGCGGAAGATGTTGTCGATGAAGAGCAGCACGTCCTGGTTCTGCACATCGCGGAAGTACTCCGCCATGGTCAGCGCCGAGAGGGCCACGCGCAGACGCGTGCCCGGCGGCTCGTCCATCTGACCGAACACGAGGGCGGTCTGGCCGAGAACGCCGGCCTCCTCCATCTCGACCATGAGGTCGTTGCCCTCACGGGTGCGCTCGCCGACACCGGCGAAGGTGGACACACCGCCGTGGTTGCGCGCCACGCGGGCGATCATCTCCTGGATGAGCACGGTCTTGCCGACACCGGCACCACCGAACAGACCGATCTTGCCACCCTGCACGTACGGGGTGAGCAGGTCGATGACCTTGATGCCGGTCTCGAACATCGTGGTCTTCGACTCGAGCTGGTCGAAGTTCGGCGCCTGGCGGTGAATGCCCCAGCGCTCCTTGACCTCGAGTTTCTCGCCGGGCTCGAGGTTGAGGCAGTCACCGGTGGCGTTGAACACGCGACCGAGGGTGACATCGCCGACCGGAACGCTGATCGGGCCACCGGTGTCCTGCACCTGGGCGCCGCGGACGAGGCCGTCGGTGGGCTGCAGGGAGATGGCGCGAACCATGTTGTCGCCGATGAACTGGGCGACCTCGAGGTTGACCGTGCGGGTCTCGCCGCCGACGGTGACCGGGGTCTGGAGCAGGTTGTACATCTCCGGCATGGAGCCGGCCGAGAACTCGACGTCGACGACCGGGCCGATGACGCGGGACACGCGCCCGACGCCACCCGGCTGGGTGGCCTCGCTGGTCTCGTTGATGGTGGCAGTCATGGTCTCTCTCTACCTCTTCACTTGGCCTCGGCGAGGGCGTTGGCGCCGCCGACGATCTCGGTAATCTCTTGGGTGATCTCGGCCTGGCGCGCCTGGTTGGCCAGCCGGGTGAACTTCTTGACGAGCTCTTCGGCGTTGTCCGTGGCGGACTTCATCGCGCGCTGACGGGAGGCGAGCTCGGAGGCCGCCGCCTGCAGCAGGCAGTTGAAGATGCGCGCACGCACGTACTTCGGCATGAGCAGGTCGAGTGCCTCTTCGGCGCTGGGCTCGAAGTCGTAGAAGGCGAGCATCTCGCCCTCGGCGGGCTGCGAGACTCCTTCAACGACCTCGATCGGCAGCATGCGGATGATCTCGGGAACCTGCGTCACCATCGACTTGAAGCGCGTGAAGACGATGTGGAACTCGTGAATGCCGGGACCGGAGTCCTGCTCGGTCTCGAAGTCCTCGAGCAGCCGGTCGCCGATCTCCTTGGCGTTGGCGAAGCTCGGCTTCTCCGAGAAGCCCTCCCACGACGCGACGTACTCGCGGTGGCGGAAGCTGAAGTAGCTGATCGCCTTGCGCCCGACGAGGTACAGGACCGGAGTCTTGCCGTCCTCGAGGAGTTCGCCGATGAGTCGCTCGGTCTCCTTGAGGATCGCCGAGCTGTACGCGCCGGCGAGCCCACGGTCAGAGGTGATGACCAGGACACCAGCGCGCTGGACGTCCTCGTGCTCGTGGGTGAAGTGATGCTCGACGTCGGAGTGGTACGTCAGGGCGGAAACAGCGCGGGTGATGGCGTTGGCGTACGGCGTCGACGCGCGCACGGCCTGCTGTGCCTTCACGACCCGCGAGGCTGCCATGAGCTCCATGGCGCGCGTGATCTTACTGGTCGCCTTGACGGACCGGATGCGCTGCCGGTACTCCCGGATCTGCGCTCCCATGTGTTTCCGCCTCTCCTGTGGTGCTGGGCTGTAGGTGGTGTGGTCGGCCGGTGTGGCGCCACGAGGGGTGGTCCCCTCCGGTGGGTCGGGCGCCCGTCACGGGCGCCCGACCGTCACGGATCAGGGACGGGCGACGATCTGCTCCTGCTCGATCTCGGTCTCGAGATCGCCGGCCTCGGGCTCGTGGCCCAGCGGCACGTTCTCGGACCCGGAGGCCTGGAACTGCGACTTGAACGTGTCGATCGCGGCCTGCAGGGAGTCGCGCGTGGAGTCCTCGAACTTCCCGGACTCGCGGATCGCGTCAAGGATTCCCTTGTTGTTGCGGCGCAGGTTGTCGAGGAACTGCTCCTCGAAGCGACGGATGTCCTCCACCTCGACGTCGTCGAGCTGACCGGTGGTACCGGCCCAGATCGAGACGACCTGCTCCTCGACCGGGTACGGCGAGGACTGGTTCTGCTTGAGCAGCTCGACCAGACGCGCACCCTTGGCCAGCTGAGCACGGGAGGCGGCGTCGAGGTCGGAGGCGAACATCGCGAACGCCTCCATCGCGCGGAACTGCGCCAGGTCCAACTTCAGTCGACCGGAGACCGACTTCATCGCCTTCGTCTGGGCAGCACCACCGACACGGGAGACCGAGATACCCACGTCGACCGCCGGGCGGACGTTGGCGTTGAACAGGTCGGCCTGCAGGTAGATCTGACCGTCGGTGATGGAGATGACGTTGGTCGGGATGTACGCCGAGACGTCACCGGCCTTCGTCTCGATGATCGGCAGGCCCGTCATCGAACCGGCGCCCAGGTCGTCGGAGAGCTTCGCGCAGCGCTCGAGGAGACGCGAGTGCAGGTAGAAGACGTCGCCGGGGTACGCCTCGCGGCCCGGCGGGCGACGCAGCAGCAGGGACACGGCGCGGTAGGCCTCGGCCTGCTTGGACAGGTCGTCGAAGACGATGAGGACGTGCTTGCCCTGGTACATCCAGTGCTGACCGATGGCCGAACCGGTGTACGGGGCGAGGTACTTGAAGCCGGCCGAGTCGGAGGCCGGGGCGGCGACGATGGTGGTGTACTCCATCGCGCCGGCCTCTTCGAGGGTGCCCTTGACCGACGCGATCGTCGAGCCCTTCTGACCCACGGCGACGTAGATGCAGCGCACCTGCTTGCTCGGGTCGCCGGTCTCCCAGAACTCCTTCTGGTTGATGATCGTGTCGACCGCGATGGTGGTCTTGCCGGTCTGCCGGTCACCAATGATCAGCTGACGCTGGCCACGGCCGATCGGGGTCATGGCGTCGACGGCCTTGAGGCCCGTCTGCAGCGGCTCGTGCACCGACTTGCGCTGGACGACCGAGGGAGCCTGCAGCTCCAGCGGACGACGCTCGTCGATCGGGGTGATCTCACCGAGACCGTCGATCGGGGTGCCGAGCGGGTCGACGACGCGGCCCAGGTAGCCGTCGCCGACCGGCACGGACAGGACCTGACCGGTGCGCTTGACCTGCTGGCCCTCCTCGATCTTGGAGAAGTCACCGAGGATGACGACACCGATGGCGTTGACGTCCAGGTTCAGCGCCAGGCCGAGGGTGCCGTCCTCGAACTCGAGCAGCTCGTTGGTCATCGCCGAGGGAAGGCCCTCGACGTGGGCGATGCCGTCACCGGCGTCGATGACGCGGCCGACCTCCTCGCGGGCAGCCGCGCCCGGCTCGTAGGCCTGGACGCTGGCGTCCAGGGCGTCCCGGATCTCCTCGGGACGGATCGAAAGCTCCGTCATGGTTCTTCTCCTCGTTGCGACCCCATCGGGTCAGCGTCTGTTGTGGTCTGCGGTGGGGGCTCAGCCGGCGAGGTGCTGGCGTGCGCTGTCAAGCTTGCGGGCGACCGTGCCGTCGATGACCTCGTCGCCGATGGCGACCTTGAGGCCGCCGATGACCTGCGGGTCGATCACGGTCTGGATCTGCACCTGCTTGCCGTAGAGCGACTGCAGCGAGGCCGCGAGGCGGGCGCGCTGGGCCTGGTCCAGTTCGGTCGCCGTGGTGACGATCGCGGTGAGCTGGTCACGACGCTCCGCCGCGGCCTTGAGCATCGACGTCACCCGCGAGGCGAATTTCTGCCCACGGGGCGCCAGCACGGCCTGACGAGCCAGGCGCTCCGTCTCCGGCGCCGACTTGCCCTGCAGCAGGCGGTCGATGATGGCCGCCTTGGCCGCCGGGGTCGACTGCCGGTTGGTCACGGCGTCCTCGAGCTCCGGCGAGTCGGCGACGATCTGGTCGAAGCGGAACAGTTCGTCCTCGACCTGCTGGAGTCGACCCGCCTTCTCGGCCGACGACAGCACGGCCTGAACGCCGAGGGTGTCGACCGTGCTCGGCAGATCCAGGTCGCTCGACCAGCGCTGGGCGACCAGGTCGCTCAGGAGCTGCTCGGTGGCCGAACCCACCTTGCCGGAGAAGAGACGCTGAACCACAGCGCGCTTCGCCTCGGTGGGACTGGCCGGCTCGGCGAGCGCACGCCGCAGGGTGCTGTTGGTGTCGAGCACCGACGCGACCGCGAAGAGGTCCTCCGCGAGCGCGTTCGTGTCGGCTCCGCCGGCCACCGCGGAGGCGAGGGCGTTCTTGCCGACGATGGCGGCATCCCGCGACGCGCCCCGCATCAGTTGCCGACCTTCTCGGGACGGATCTGACCGGACTCGAGCTCGGCGAGGAAGCGGTCGACGGTGCCCTTGGAGCGGACCTCGTCGTGCAGCGACTCGCCGACGATCTTGCTGGCGAGGTCGGTGGACAGTCGGCCCACCTCGGAGCGCAGCGAGGCCGACGCCTGCTGACGCTCGGCCGCGATCTGCTTGGTCGCGTTCTCGGTGATCCGGCCGGCCTCGGCGTTGGCCTGCTCACGCATCTCCGCCACGATCTGCGCACCCTCGGCGCGCGCGTTCTCACGGATCTGCGAAGCCTCGGCACGGGCCTGGGCGAGCTGCGATTCGTACTGCTCCTTGGCAGCAGCCGCGGCGGCCTGGGCCTCTTCGGCCTGCTTCATTCCGCCTTCGATCGCGGCGGTGCGCTCGGCGTACATCTGCTCCATCGCGGGGACGACCTTCTTCCACGCGACGAACAGGATGATGCCGATGGCGATGATGCCGAAAATCAGCTCCCCGGTGTGCGGGAGGATCGGCAGGCCGGTTCCGTCGTTACCGCCACCGCCGCCCTCCCCGCCGCCGGAGGCGACGAGTCGACCCGCGAGGGTCGTTACATGTGCAAGCACTGGGTTCTCCTAGTTCCTGGGCTCGTGACCCGCCGAGCGGGCCACCTGATTACGCGGTGGTGTCGCGCTCAGGCGAGGAAGAAGAGAACGAAGCCCAGGATGGCGAGGGCTTCGGCCACGGCGAA
Organism: Kribbia dieselivorans NBRC 106261; assembly: GCF_001552435.1. GTDB lineage: Bacteria > Actinomycetota > Actinomycetes > Actinomycetales > Dermatophilaceae > Kribbia > Kribbia dieselivorans. The sequence continues at coordinate 10,845 of NZ_BCRE01000029.1, read as the reverse complement.
GCCGAGGATGGCCAGCGGCTGCAGCACGTTCTTGGCCTCGGGCTGACGGGCAACGGAGTTGATCAGCGCGGAGAAGATGAGGCCGATGGCCAGGGCGGGGCCGATGGTCGCGATGCCGTAACCGATAAGGTTCATGATTCCTCTTTCAGTTTCTCCGGTGGCGTTGCCCACCGGACGATGTGGGGGTGGTGTTCAGTTGTGGTCGGGTGGTTCTGGGTCGCCGGGCGGAGCACCGTTCGGCGAGGTCAGGGTTCGCGGATCAGTGTTCGTCCGCCTCGGCGGTGCCGATGTAGGAGGCCGCGAGCAGCGCGAAGACGTAGGCCTGCAGGGCCTGGATCAGGATCTCGAAGATCTGCATCAGGAAGCCCATGCCGAAGGCGCCGACACTGAACAGCTTGAACAGCCAGTTGTCGTGGAAGAGCAGGAACTCGCCACCGAGCACGAACACGAGAATGAGCATGTGGCCGGCGAACATGTTGCCGAAAAGACGCAGGGCGAGCGTGAGCGGGCGGATCAGGAAGAACGTCGCGGCCTCGAGGAGGAAGATCACCGGGACCATCGCCGGGGCCAGGCCGGCCGGGACCATGAACTTGAAGTAGCCCAGGAAGCCGTGCTTCTTGAAACCGACGTAGTGGTAGGCGATGTACACGACGGCAGTGGCCGCAATCGGCACCGCGATGCGCGCGCTCGGCGGGTTCTGCACGAACGGCGTCGAGGCCATGAGGTTGCTCAACAGCACGAACAGGAAGAGGCCGAAGATCAGCGGCAGGTACTTCTTGTAGTTCGGGCCGATCATGTCGCGGGCGATGCCGCCGCGCACGAAGTCATAGATCTGCTCGAAGTAGAACTGGCCCTTGCTCGGCACCACGGAGGCGTTGCGCGAGCCGGCCAGCATGATCCAGCAGGCCAGGATCGTCACGAGCACCAGCACGAGCATCGGCCGGGTGATCTCGATCCACCCGAAGTCCCACATCGGCTGGTAGAAGTCCGCCGGAGAGGGGCCGGTGAACTCATCCGCGGTGACGACTGCTCCGCTGGTCAGGGCGGCGGAAAGGCTCACAAGGACTCCTCTGTGCTACGGGGATTGGCGCTGGTTGTGGGGGCAGGCAGGCAGGCAGTTCTGACTCAGCGTCATGGCCTACCGTACCGAAGCCATATGACGTACATCGACAGGGCCACCCCCACGATGATGCCAATGGGTCGAAGGAAGTGCGTGCTCAGGAGGGCGTCGAGACCCCAGCCGATCGCCCCGAAGGTCAAGGGGCCGGCGATGAGGTACGACACGATCTGGGCCGCCAGGTCGGAGCCGCGTGAGAAACCACTGCGCTCGTCCTTGCCGCCCGACGGGGTGAGGTTGGGCGATGCCGGGCTCATGCAGCGTCTCCGAGCAGCGGAGTGCGCGAGCGCAGCAGACCGACGGCGATGCCGGCCTGGGTCGCGATGACCGTGATCGCGGCCGACAACGCGAACGTCGGCCGGATCAGCCAAGCGGCAGCGTCGAACACCTGCCAGGCGAGCGCCATGACGAGCAGGGTGGCGGTGAACGCGACGATGGCGCCGAACAGGGGAAGGACACCAGAGAGCCCGACGACGAGTTTGATCCCCACCAATGCGGTGAGCATGAGCACGACGGTCATGGCCCAGCCGGCCAGAGCCGACCACACCCCGGGCACGCCTTGGGCCAGGGCGGCGACGGCTAGCACTCCGACCCCAGCCACGAGCCCACCCACGAGGAGGCCGCGCAGCATCCCCCGGAAGGGGTGGCGTCGGGAGGTCGAAGGCGTCACTGGTCCATCTGTTCGGTGAGGATCACGGGGGCTGACGGCTCGACGAAACTCGTCGGAAACCGCTTGTGAAAGTTATCACAAGGTCGGTCGCACCTCGCAACCGTCCGCGATCCGGGACGCCGTCTCAGTCGGTTCGAGACGACGCGAACGGAGCGTCGATCAACGCCTCGGGCGGTACCGCTTGGGTCGACTGCCGAGCACGTGCGCCCGCGGCAGATGCCACGTCAACGCGGCCACGGCCAGGAGCGCCACGGCGAACGCCGGAGCGGCGATCCGCGTCTCGAGCAACACGAAACTCACCGAACCCAGGCCGATCACCGCCGTCCACGCCCAGAGCAGCAGCACGGCCCGGCGGTGGCCGTGACCGATCTGGAGCATGCGGTGGTGCAGGTGCTGCTTGTCGGCCGTGAACGGGCTCTGCCCCCGCGAGACGCGCCGAATCACGGCGAGCAACACGTCGAGCAGCGGCAACAGGATGATCGACAGGGGCACCGCCAGCGGCAACAACATCGCCAGGATCGGATTCGTCGACACCTCGCTCGGCGAGACTCCGCCCGTCGTCGAGATCATCGCGGAGGCGAGCAGCAGCCCGAGCAGCAGCGCGCCGCTGTCGCCCATGAACAGGCGGGCCGGATAGAAGTTGTGCGGCAGGAAGCCCAGACAGCACCCGATGAGCGCCGCCGAGATCACGGTCGACGAGGTGAACACGTTCGGCGGGTTGTACGTGTACGAGATGAAATAGCTGTAGACGAAGAACGCGATCGCGGCAATGCCGACGACACCCGCGGCCAGGCCATCGAGCCCGTCGATGAAGTTCACCGCATTGATGCTGAGCAGCACGAGGAAGATCGTCAGCAGCACCATGACCGGTGTCGGGAGCACCGTGACCGTCCCCAACGGCACCGAATACATCTGTACTCCGCCCCACGCCACCATCGCTGCGGCGATGAGTTGACCGCCCAGCTTCGTGAAGGGGTCAAGCTCATGGAAGTCGTCGATCGCCCCGACCAGGCAGACCAACGCCGCTCCGCCCAGTACCCCGTACAACTCGCGGGTCTCGAACACCTGCTGGAGGAATGGCAGCCGACTGGCCACCATCGTGCCCGCGGCATAGCCGATGAGAATGGCCACGCCGCCCAGTCGCGGAATCCTCACGGCGTGCACATCGCGGTTGCGCACCGGCGTGAACGCTCCCCACCGCACCGCGACCTGTCGAATCGCAGGCACGGTGAGGAACGTCGTCGCCATGGCGACGAGAATCACGAACAGGTATTCGCGCACCCGTCAGCGGGGGTAGGCGGGGAACTGCGTGACCAGGTCGGTGACCGTGCCGCGCACCTCGCGGGAGACCGCGTGCTCAGGGTCGGCGTCACCGGTGGTCACGGCCTTGTGGATCAGGTCGGCGATGACCGTCATCTGCTCGGTGCCCATGCCCTGCGTGGTCACGCACGGCGTGCCGACCCGGATGCCGGAGGCGATGTTCGGCTTCTGCGGGTCGTTCGGAATCGCGTTCTTGTTGAGCGTGATGCCGGCCGCGTCGCATCGGGCCTCCGCGTCGGCGCCGGTGACCCCGACACCCTGGAGGTCGAGCAGCGAGAGGTGCGTGTCGGTGCCCCCGGTCGTCGGGCGAATCCCCTTCTCCTGCAGGGCCGCGGCCAGGACCTTGGAGTTCTCGATGACCTGGGTGGCGTACTGCTGGTACTCGGGGGTCGCGCACTCCTTGAAGTTGACCGCCTTGGCCGCGATGACGTGCATGAGCGGGCCGCCCTGCATCATCGGGAAGACGGCCTTGTCGATGGCCTTGGCGTGCTCCTCCTTGCACACGATCGCACCGGAGCGCGGACCGCGCATCACCTTGTGCGTGGTGAAGGAGACGACGTCGGCGTACGGCACCGGGGACGGGATCGCCTTGCCGGCGACCAGGCCGATGAAGTGCGCGGCGTCGACCCAGAAGATCGCGCCGATCTCGTCGGCAATCGCCCGGAAGCGAGCGAAGTCGATCAGCCGCGGGATCGCCGATCCGCCCGCGACGATGAGCTTGGGGCGGTGCTCCTTGGCCAGGCGCTCGACCTCGTCGTAGTCGATGTCCTCGGACGTGGGGTCGACGTGGTACGGGATCGGGTTGAACCACTTGCCGGAGAAGGAGACCTTCGCGCCGTGCGTGAGGTGACCACCGTGCGGCAGGCTCATCGCGAGGATCGAGTCGCCGGGCTGGAGGAACGCGCCGTAGACGGCCATGTTCGCGCTTGCGCCCGAGTGCGGCTGGACGTTCGCGTGATCGGCGTCGAGCAGGGCCTTGAGGCGGTCGATGGCCAGGGTCTCGACTTTGTCGACCTCCGCGCAGCCACCGTAGTAGCGACGACCCGGGTAGCCCTCGGCGTACTTGTTGCTCAGCGTCGAGGCCATCGCCGTGAGCACCGCCGGAGAGGAGAGGTTCTCGCTGGCGATGAGTTGCAGACCCGAGCGGATGCGGGTCAGTTCGGACTGCAGCACGCCGGCGACCTCGGGGTCGAAGGCCTGCAGAGCCGCGTGGTCGGCGCCGTAGAACGGTTCGGTGCTCACGGTTCTCCTCAGTTGTCGGTGTTGTCGGGCTGGCGGCGGACGACGGGGAGCTCGGTGGTCTCGGGCTCATCGTCGTCGAAATCGGTGCTGAAGCGGCTGAGCGGAGCGTCGAGCTCGGTGGCGTCATCGCCGGTGAAGAACTGGCCGTGCGGGGACTCGAGGGAGGCCTCGTCGGCGGCCAGTTGCGCGTTGAGCGCCGCCTCGTCGTCGGGCGTGAGGGCTTCGGTCGTGCCGTCGGTGTCGTCCTCGAGGCCGGTGTTCGCCTCGAGGTGCGGAGCAGCGATCTCGGCGATCTGCTCGGGCGTGATCGCGCCCTCGCGCAGGACGACGGGCCGATCGCCCGTGCAGTCGACGATCGTCGAGGGCGCCACGTCACGGCGCTCCCCGCCGTCGAGGTAGATGCTCACGGCCGGGCCGAGTTGGGTGGCCGCCTCGGTGACGGTGTGGGCCGGCGGGTGGCCGGTGCGGTTGGCGCTGGTCACGGCCATGGGCCCGACCTCGCTGAGCACGGCGACGCAGATGTCGTCGTGGGGCATGCGCAGCGCGACCGTGCCGTTGGTCTCGCCGAGGTCCCACTGCAGTGAGGGCTGGGCGACGAAGATCAGGGTCAGCGGGCCGGGCCAGAAGGTGCGGATGAGGTCGCGGGCGTAGCCGGGCACGTCGGTGGCCAGGCCGTCGACCGTACGGGGGCTGGGCACGAGCACCGGCGGGGGCATGTCGCGGCCGCGGCCCTTGGCCTCGAGGAGGGACTCGACGGCGCCGGGGTTGAACGCGTCGCACCCCACGCCGTAGACGGTGTCGGTGGGCAGCACGATGACCTCACCGGCGCGGACCGCATCGGCGGCCTGCTGGATGGCTTCGTCGCGACCCCTCTCGGAGGTCGCATCGACGACAGGACTCATGGGGCCAGCCTAGGCCCGTTGGGTGGGTGGTCATGCGCTCGTCCGCGCCGTGGTCGCGCCGCGCCCCTTCGCCGAGTGATGGATCCGGGTGGGCTATGGAGTCCCATAGCCCACCCGGATCCATCACTCGGCGGGGGTCAGCGGCGTGCGTAATACCAATGGCCGACGGAGCCGCTGCTTCTACCAACGAGGCCCTTGGCACCGGAGAGCGACCCGGTCACCACGCCGGTCGTGCCCCACATGCTCCCGACCCAACCTGCGCCCTTGTGCTCGCTCATCATCGGCATGGGACCGTCCTGCCTCCACACGAGGTTGGCCGTGAGCGGCACGTTGACCCACCCCTTCGAGACGATCGTTCCGGTGATCCGAGCCGACTTGATGCCGTGCCGCAAGGTGCCCCTGGAGACGGGCCGCGAAGAGCGCAGCACGCACCGCGACGAGGTCCAACTGTCCGAAATGGTCGCGCCTGACGGGCAGAAATACGACTGCAACCTGCCCGACCGGCGATCCCAGAACGACTGGCTCCACGTGAGCCGGTGAGTGTTACCCAAGTGGCGCGGCAGTGTGCCCTTCAACAACACCGTGGTTCTGGCATAGGACCCCTGCGCGTCCCACTCCTGGACGGCTCCAGCGGAGGACACTCCAGTGGGGAGCCCAACACTGCCAGAGCCAAGACGCTCGTCAGGACACCCGCAGAACGCATTCTTGATCGCTTTTTCCCCATGACCTGCACGCTACCGGGGGCCCGCCCCTCCCTCAATTGGAACGCGAAGTTCTCTTCAGATCCCTACCGACAGTCCGCTTGGACGGCGCTCACGACACGGGGCCTGCCGGTCAGGTCACGGTGATCGGTGACCTGCTCCCAGCCACGCGCGCGCAGTGCCGCCGGCAGGGACTCCCCCTGCTCGTCGGCGTGCTCCATGAGCAGCACTCCCCCGGGACGCAGCAGCGTGGCCGCGCGATCGGCCAGGGCCAACGGAATCGCCAGCCCATCGACGCTCCCGCCATAAAGCGCGAGGTCGGGGTCGTGGTCGCGCACCTCCGGGTCGATCGGCACCCGATCGATCGGCACGTAGGGCGGGTTGCACGTGACGAGGTCGACCAGCCCGCGCAGATGCTCCAGTTCGGGCACCTCGGCCATGGCATCGGCGTGGATGAGATCGACGTCGAGACCCGTGGTGGTGACGTTGCGTTCAGCCCACGCGTGCGCCTCGAGGGAGACCTCGACCGCATGCACCTCGGCAGACGGAGCCTCGTCCTTGACAGCCAGCGCGATCGCGCCGGACCCCGTGCACAGGTCGACGACGACCGGCGACTCCCCCGCCACGCTGGTCTCCGCCAACACCGTCAACGCAAGATCAACAAGGATCTCCGTCTCCGGGCGCGGCACGAACACGCCCGGCCCGACGTGCAGCTCCAGGCGGCGAAACGCGGCTCGCCCCGTCAGGTGCTGCAACGGCACCCGCGCGGCCCGGGCGTCGATGAGGTCGTCAAACCCCGCAGGCACGGGCGCGCCGAGCACGAGCCGACGGTGGATCTCGGAACGATCGGTGCCGGCCGCGTGGGCTGCGAGCGCGATGGCGTCCGCATACGGCGATCCGACGCCGGCTTGGGTCAATCTCGCCGTGGCCGCGTCGATCGCGCGCCGCAGATCACTCACTCGGCCACCGCGGCGAGACGGGCGGCCTCGTCGGCGTCGACGGCGGCCTGGACGACCGGGGCGAGGTCCCCGTCGAGCATGTGATCGAGGTTGTACGCCTTGTAGCCGGTGCGGTGGTCGCTGATGCGGTTCTCAGGGAAGTTGTACGTGCGGATGCGCTCGGACCGGTCGACCGTGCGCACCTGACTGGCCCGCGCATCCGCCGCCGCGGCCGCCGCCGCCTCGGCCGCCAACTGGTGCAGCCGCGCCCGTAGCACGCGCATGGCCGCCTCGCGGTTCTGCAACTGCGACTTCTCGTTCTGGCACGACACGACGGTGCCGGTGGGCAGGTGCGTGATGCGCACGGCCGAGTCGGTGGTGTTGACGCTCTGGCCACCCGGTCCGGAGGAGCGATACACGTCGATCCGCAGATCGTTCGGGTCGATCTCGACCTCGACCTCGTCGACCTCGGGCATGACCCAGACCCCGGCGGCGCTGGTGTGGATGCGCCCCTGCGACTCGGTCACCGGCACCCGCTGCACCCGGTGGACGCCGCCCTCGAACTTCAGCCGTGCCCACGGCCCCTCCCCCGGCGCCGGGGTGCCCTTGGCCTTCACGGCGATCCGGATGTCCTTGTACCCGCCCAGGTCGGAGTCGGTGGAGTCGAGTACCTCGGTGCGCCACCCCACCTGCTCGGCGTAGCGCATGTACATGCGGGCCAGGTCGCCGGCGAACAGCGCGGACTCCTCGCCGCCCTCGCCGGCCTTGACCTCGAGGATGATGTCGCGATCGTCGTCGGGGTCACGCGGGATGAGCAGGCGGCGGAGCCGATCGGCGGACTCGTCGAGCGCCGTCTGCAGGGCCGGGATCTCGTCGGCGAACGACGGATCCTCGTCGGCCAATTCGCGGGCCGCGGCCAGGTCGTCCTGGGCGGCGCGCCACGCGTCGTACGCCACCACGGTCGGGCCGAGTTGGGCGTAGCGCTTGTTGACCTCGCGGAGCTTCGCTTGGTCGGCGAGCACCTCGGGGTCGGCCAGTTGCGCCTCGAGGTCGGCGTGCTCCTGGGCGAGTGCGGCGGCGGACTCCAGCATGCGGACCTCCGTGGCGTTCGGTGGTGGGGGTGGTGGGTGACGGGTGGCGAGTGCGGGCGGAAACACGCCGACCCCGCCACCTGGCGCAGGTGACGGGGTCGGAGCGGACAGCCTAGTTGGCGGCGGCCTTCTTCTTGCCGTAGCGGGCCTCGAAGCGGGCGACGCGGCCACCGGTGTCGAGGATCTTCTGCTTGCCCGTGTAGAACGGGTGGCACTGGCTGCAGACCTCGGCGTTGATGACGCCGTTCTTGGCGGTGCTGCGCGTGGTGAACGTGTTGCCGCAGGTGCAGGTGACCTGGGTCGGACCGTAGTCCGGGTGGATGTCCTTCTTCACGGTGGCTCCTTGTTGCTGGCCCGGGTCGACCCGACGCGCCTCGCGGCGACCGGTCGGTGAGGTGTCGGTACCACGTGTCGTGAACCGGACCAAGGATCGATTCTGCCAGAACAGCGGGGAGGGCCCAAATCATTCCCGCTGGACGCGCAGGTGCATCCGCGGGGAGTCGTCGACCTCGAAGCCGATGCGGTCGTAGATCGGGCGCCGCTGCGGGGCCGCGAGGACCTCGACCTCCCTGACCTCGGTCTCGTCCCGGAACCAGCGCATCACCTCGTGCACGCACTCCTCCCCCAGTCCCTGGTCCTTGTGGCTGGGGAAGGTCGCGACGTTCGAGAGCACCCCGGTCACGCCCGTCGGGTGCGTCGGCGAGGGCGCGGTCTCGATGACATGACCGATGGCGGAGGACACGATCGCGCCCTTGGCCTCGGCCACCACGGCCCGCGTGCGTTCGGTGCCGACGCGCAATTGCAGCCATCGGGCGGTGCGGGTCTGCCACTGCGAATCCGCGACGAGCACCGGGTCGACGCCCATCTCGGAGAACATCAACCCGCGCAGTGCGACCAGGGCCGCGACGTCACCGCGAGTGGCAAGCCGGATCGTGACTCCGCCCACGTCGCCCAAGGGAGCGGCCGGCACGGAACGGTTCGAAAGGCGAGGCAGTCGAGGCACATACGCATCATGCCCGACACGACTGCCTCCGGCACCACAACGCCGAGAGGTCGATTCGGGTGGGATAAGTCGTGCTTATCCCACCCAAATCGACCTCTCGGCGATCAGGGGGTGCCGGCGATCAGTCGGACTTCTCGTCGTCCATCCGCAGCGCGGAGGTCTGCTGCACCTGCACGAGGAACTCGTAGTTGCTCTTCGTCTTGCGCAGCTGGCTGAGGATGAGCTCGATCGAGGCCTGCGGGTCGAGCGCGGAGAGCACGCGACGCAGCTTCCAGGTGATCTTGAGCTCGTCCGGGCCGAGGAGGATCTCCTCGCGACGCGTGCCGGAGGCGTTGACGTCGACGGCCGGGAAGATGCGGCGGTTGGCGAGCTCGCGGGAAAGTCGCAGCTCCATGTTGCCGGTGCCCTTGAACTCCTCGAAGATCACCTCGTCCATGCGCGAGCCGGTCTCGACCAGCGCGGTGGCGAGGATGGTCAGCGAACCGCCGTTCTCGATGTTGCGCGCGGCGCCGAAGAACTTCTTCGGCGGGTACAGCGCGGCCGAGTCGACACCACCGGAGAGGATGCGCCCGCTCGCCGGCGCAGCGAGGTTGTAGGCGCGACCCAGCTTGGTGATCGAGTCGAGCAGCACGACGACGTCGTGACCCATCTCGACGAGGCGCTTGGCCCGCTCGATGGCCAGTTCGGCGACCGTGGTGTGGTCGTCGGCCGGGCGGTCGAAGGTCGAGGAGATGACCTCACCCTTGACCGCGCGCGACATGTCGGTGACCTCTTCGGGGCGTTCGTCGACGAGGACGACCATGAGGTGGCACTCGGGGTTGTTCGTCGTGATCGCGTTGGCGATGGCCTGCATGACCATCGTCTTACCGGCCTTGGCGGGCGCGACGATCAGACCGCGCTGGCCCTTGCCGATCGGGGCGACGAGGTCGATGACCCGGGTGGTCAACTGACCGGGCTCGGTCTCCAGACGCAGGCGCTCCTGCGGGTAGAGCGGGGTGAGCTTGCCGAACTCGGGGCGCTTCTTGGCCTCCTCGGCCGTCATCCCGTTGATCGAGTCGAGGCGCACCAGCGGGTTGTACTTCTGCCGGTTGCCACGACCGCCCTGCTGGGGCTGCTGCTCGCCCTCGACGGCGGCCTTGACCGCGCCGGTGACCGCGTCTCCCTTGCGCAGACCGTTGCGCTTGACCATACCGAGCGGCACGTAGACGTCGTTCGGGCCGGCGAGGTAGCCGGAGGTGCGCACGAAGGCGTAATTGTCGAGGACGTCGAGGATGCCTGCGACCGGCTGCAGGACGTCGTCCTCGCTGATGGTGGGCTCGTCGGTCATCTCGTCGCGACGGCCGCCGGTGCGCCCCTTGTCGCGGCCGCGGCCACGGTTGCGCCGGCGGCGGCCACCCTGACCGTCGTCGTCGTGCTGACCGGCGTTGTCGCGGCTCTGGCCGGCATTGTCGCGAGCCTGACGGTTGTCACCCTGGCGGTTGTCGCGACCCTCGCCCTGATCGGAGTCTCGCTCCTGGCGGTTGCCACGGTTGTCACGGTTCTCGCGGGGCTCGCCCTGGTCGGTGTCGTCACCGCCCTGACGCGTGCGCTGGCCACCCTGACCACCCTGACCACGGTTGCGGCGGGTGCGCGGGTTCTGGTCGAGGAGTGCCTCGGCGCCCTTGGTGTCGGGGTGCGAGTCGTCGTCGGTCGGCTCGGCGGTGTCGGCCTTGGGCTCGGGCAGCGGCAGGGCGTCGAGGACGTCCGCGGCGCTGGGAGCCTGCGTTGGGGCCGAGGCGGCACGACGGCGACCACGGGTACCGCGGGCCGGAGCGTCGTTGGGCTCGGTGGTCGCGGAGTCGCGCGACTCGGGCGCCGGCTC
>NZ_BCRE01000028.1 GCF_001552435.1 Kribbia dieselivorans NBRC 106261 | reverse complement strand
CCGGGGCGTCGGTGGCGCGCGGGGCAGCGGCAGCCTTGGTGGCGGGCGCGGACGCCTCGGCCGGAACCGGCTCCGCCGCAGCCGTGCGCGCCGGGACGACGTCGCCCGACTGCTGGGCCTTGATGGCGGTGATGAGGTCGCTCTTGCGCATCTTGCCGGTGCCGGTGATGCCCATGGAGGTGGCCAGAGCCTGGAGCTCGGCCAGCCGCAGTGCGCTCAGCGAGCCAGGACGGCGCGTCGCCGGTGCGGCGGTGGTGGTGTCGGTCACGAAGGATCCTTCCCCTCGTCAGATTGCGTATGCCGAAAGCAGGGACGCCCGTATGGAACGGTCAGATGAAGCCACCCAGAACCCAGCCCGTGCTTGCCGATGGCGACTCGCGATGGCAAAGGGGGTGGCGGAGCACACGCGACGCGATGGAGGACACAACCAAAGTTGGGCAACACCTGCGAGAACGATGCAGATGCCATCAAAACGCGAGCGTGCCCTCACTGTACCACCCGATGTCGCGTCTCCCGACATCAGCGACACGCACGGCGTTCAGCGGTGGACGCTCAGCCGACCTGACCGACCCGCGCTCCGCTCGTCGGCACACCGGGCACCTGCGCGCCCCAGCCGTCGGGCGCCAGGGCTCGCACCGCCTCGACCGCGTCGCGGGTGGTCAGCACCAATACGGTCGGCCCCGCCCCAGAGATCACCGCCGCGTGCCCGGCCGCCCGCAAGTCGTCGACGAGCTCCATCGACCCGCCGTACGACGCGCGCCGCGGCTCCTGGTGCAGCCACTCCCGGGTGGCCGGCAGCAGCAGCGACGGGTCGTGACTGACGGCGTGCACGAGCAGCGCCGCGCGGCCCGAGTTCGAGGCTGCGTCGCGCAACCGCACCTCCGGCGGCAGCACCGAGCGCGCCGTCGCGGTCGACAGCGTGCGCTCCGGGATGAGCGCGACCGCCTCGAGATCCGGATGCAGCGGCACGGTGGCGGTTCGGGTTCGTGGGTGTGCCGCGTCACCACCGACCGAATCCGCCTCAGCGCGAGCGTCATCGGCCCACGACAACGTGAGCCCGCCGTACACGCTCGCGGAGGAATTGTCCGGGTGCCCCTCCAGCCACGCGGCGATGTCGTTGGTCACGGCCCGATCGACCGCGCCCGCGTCCAACCCCTGCGCCGCGGCCCACAGCCCCTGCGCCGCGACGACTCCGCTGACGATCGCTGCGGCCGACGACCCGAGCCCACGTCCGTGCCGAATCCCGTTGCGGCAGAACAGGTTCACCCCGTCGGGCACCGGCGCGCCGAGCCACCCCCACGTGGCGACCATCGACCGCCATACGAGGTGGGACTCGTCGCGCGGAACGTCCGCGGCACCCTCACCCTCGACCTCGATGACCAGCCCGGCCTCCGACGCGATGGTGACCGTGCACTCATCCCAGAAGCCCAGGGCCAACCCGATCGAGTCGAAGCCCGGCCCGAGGTTGGCGCTGCTGGCCGGGACCGCGGTCTGCACCGCCGTCCCGGGCCGCCACCACGTCATCCGACTACAGCCCCAGCTCGGTGGCGATCGCGTACGCGTCCACCGGCACGCGGGTCGGCTGGACCTCGCCACCGTCGGCGGTGCGCAGCGCCCACTGCGGGTCCTTGAGCCCGTGCCCGGTCACGGTGCACACGATCGTCGCGCCGGCGGGCACGTTGTCGGCCTCGTGGTTCTTGAGCAGCCCGGCGACCGACGCGGCCGACGCTGGCTCGACGAAGATCCCCTCGGTCGACGACAGGAGGCGGTGCGCGGCGAGGATCTCGTCGTCCGTCACGGCCTCGATGCGACCACCCGAGGTGTCACGCGCCTCCTCGGCCTGCTGCCACGACGCCGGGTTGCCGATGCGGATCGCCGTGGCGATCGTCTCCGGGTGTGTCACCGGGTGGCCCAGCACGATCGGCGCCGAGCCGGCCGCCTGGAATCCCCACATCTGCGGGAGCTTCGTCGACACCGGGGCGAGTTCGCCCGAGACCCCGGCGAATGGCTGGGCGTACTCGCGGTACCCGCGCCAGTAGGCGGTGATGTTACCGGCGTTGCCGACCGGCAGACAGTGGATGTCGGGGGCGTCACCGAGGGCGTCGACAATCTCGAACGACGCCGTCTTCTGCCCTTCGATCCGCGCCGGGTTGACGGAGTTCACGAGCTCGACCGGGTAGGTCTCGGCGAGCTTGCGCGCCACGTCGAGGCAGTCGTCGAAGTTGCCGTCGACCTGCAGGAGCGTCGCTCCGTGGGCAATCGCCTGCGACAGCTTGCCCATGGCGATCTTGCCGTCCGGCACGAGCACGGCACAGGTCATGCCCGCCTTGACCGCGTAGGCCGCCGCCGAGGCCGACGTGTTGCCGGTCGAGGCACAGATGACGGCCTTGGCCCCGTGCTTGGCGGCCATGGAGATCGCCGTCGTCATCCCGCGGTCCTTGAACGACCCGGTCGGGTTGAGGCCTTCGTACTTGATCAACACCCGCGCTCCGACGCGCTCGGAGAGCTTCTCGGCCTCGATGAGCGGGGTGCCGCCCTCATGCAACGTGACGATCGGCGCTCCGGCCAGCATCGGCAGTCGGTCGGCGTACTCGCGGATGACGCCGGTCCACTGGTGGGCCATGGTTCAGACTCCTTCGACTCGCATGACAGAGGTGACCTCGTTGACCGTGTCCAGGTCGGTCAGTGCATCGACGGTCGCCGACAGGGCGGCGTCGGTGGCGGTGTGCGTGACGACGACGAGGTAGGCGCGGGCCACGCCGTTGGCGGTGGCGTCCTCGTCGTCGGGCACGACCTGTTGGCGCACCGTCTCGATCGAGACTCCGTTGTCGGCGAACGCGGCGGCCACCTGGGCCAGCACGCCCGGACGATCGGCGACGTCGAGGCGGATGTGGTAGCGCGTCTGGGCCTTGCCCATGTCGAAGACGGGCAGCGCGGCATAGGCCGACTCCCCCGGTCCGCGGCCCCCGGCGACGCGGTGGCGGGCGGCGGCGATGACGTCACCGAGCACGGCCGAGGCAGTCGGATCGCCGCCCGCGCCCTTGCCGTAGAACATCAACTCCCCCGCCGAGGTCGCCTCGACGAACACGGCGTTGTATGCCTCGCGCACCGACGCCAGCGGGTGGGATCGCGGCACCATCGCCGGGTGCACCCGCACGGTGACACCCTCGGTGTCACCGTCGGTGGTGCGCTCACAGATCGCCAGGAGCTTGACGACGCAGTCCATCTCCTTCGCCGAGAGCACATCGGCCGAGGACACCTCGGAGATGCCCTCGCGGAAGACGTCGGCGCTCGAGACGCGGGTGTGGAACGCCAACGACGCGAGGAGCGCAGCCTTGGCGGCGGCGTCGAAGCCCTCGACATCGGCGGTCGGATCGGCCTCGGCGTACCCCAACGCCTGCGCCTCCGCGACCGTCTCGTTCATCCCCGCTCCGGTCGTGTCCATCTTGTCGAGGATGAAGTTCGTCGTGCCGTTGACGATGCCGAGCACCTTGGTGATCTCGTCACCGGCCAGCGACTCGCGGATCGGGCGCAGGATCGGAATGGCCCCGGCCACCGCCGCCTCGTAGTACAGGTCGACGCCGTTCGCGTCGGCGGCCTCGTACAGCGCCGGGCCGTCCTCGGCCAGGAGGGCCTTGTTCGCCGAGACCACACTCGCGCCGTGCTCCATCGCGCGCAGGATCAGCCTGCGGGCCGGGTCGATGCCCCCAATGACCTCGATGACGATGTCGGCGCGGGTGACGAGTTCCTCGGCGTCGGTGGTGAACAGCGCCGGGTCGACGGGCACGTCGGAGCGGTCGACCCCGGTGCGGCGCACCGCGATCCCGACGATCTCCAACGGAGCGCCGACACGCGCGGCGAAGTGGTCGGCCTGCTCGGTCAGCAGGCGGGCCACGGACGACCCGACGACGCCGGCGCCCAGCAGGGCCACGCGGATCGGGGTCACGGCGGGCTGGCTCACGGGTGTTCTCCTTCAACGACGTCGAGGGCAAGGATGTCATCGACGCTTTCGCGGCGGACGATGACCCGGGCTCGACCATCCCGCACGGCGATGACCGGCGGGCGGGGGACGTGGTTGTACTGGCTGGCCATGGATCGGCAGTAGGCGCCGGTACCGGGGACGGCGATGAGGTCACCGCGGGTCAGGTCGGCCGGCAGGTACTCGTCCATGACGACGATGTCGCCACTCTCGCAGTGCTTGCCGACGACGCGGGTCAGGCGCGGCCCGGCGGAGGAGCGACGCGAGGCCAGCGTGCACGAGTAGTCGGCGCCGTACAGGGCCGTGCGGATGTTGTCGCTCATGCCGCCGTCGACCGACACGTAGGTACGCGAGGCGTTGTGGTCGACCTCGACGTCCTTGACGGTGCCCACCTCGTAGAGGGTGAACATCGCCGGCCCGACGATGGCGCGGCCGGGTTCGATCGAGACGCGCGGCACGTCCAGGGGCACCGGGCGGGTGGCGTTGCGGGCGGCGAACTCGGCTCCGACGAGCGCGGCCATGCCGGAGGCGAGTCGGGCCGGGGTGAGCGGGTCGTGCTCGGAGGTGTAGGCGATGCCGTAACCGCCGCCGAGGTCGAGTTCGGGCATCTGCACGCCGTGCTCGTCGGCGACCTGGGTGTGCAGGTCGATGAGGCGACGCGCGGAGATCTCGAAGCCCGAGACATCGAAGATCTGCGAACCGATGTGGCTGTGCAGGCCGAGGAGTTCGAGCGCGTCGGGCGCGGCGAGGATCGCGTCGATGGCCTCCTTGGCGCGCCCGCCGGCCAGGGAGAGACCGAACTTCTGGTCCTCGTGGGCGGTGGCGATGAACTCGTGGGTGTGGGCCTCGACACCGACGGTGACGCGCACCATGACCCGGGCGACGACGCCGAGCTCACGGGCGATGACGATCAGGCGGTCGATCTCCTCGAGCGAGTCGATGATGATCCGGCCGATGCCCCATTCGAGGGCGTAACGGAGCTCCGTATCGGACTTGTTGTTGCCGTGCAGCCCGACCTTGGCCGGGTCCATGCCGCCGCGGCGCGCGACCGTCATCTCCCCCAGCGAGCACGTGTCCAGGCCCAGGCCCTCGTCGGCGATCCACCGGGCGACCTCGGTGCACAGGAACGCCTTGCCGGCGTAGTACACGTCCGCACCACCGGAGACCGGTGTGAACGCCTCGGCGAACGCGTCGCGGAACGCGCCGGCCCGGGCCCGGAAATCGGCCTCGTCCAACACGTAGGCGGCCGTACCGAACTCCGTGGCGAGGTCGGTGACGGCGACGCCGCCGACGGTCAGGTGCCCGGCCGCGTCACGGGTGACGGTCTGGGCCCACAGTTCGGGCAGCAGTTCCATGACGTCGGTGGGGTACGGCAACCATTGCGGAGCCGCGCCGTACCCGTCGGCGTGGACGACTCCGGCCTCGTGGGCGCGCATGTTCGTGGCCATCAGTGTTCTCCCGTCACATCCGCTCGGGCGCCGAGACGCCGAGCAGATCGAGTCCGTTGGCGAGCACCTGGCGCGTGGCGTCGTTGAGCCACAGCCGCGTGCGGTGCAGGTCGGTGATGGCCTCGTCGGCGTTCATCGGTCGCACGCGGCAGGTGTCGTACCACTTGTGGAAGCGGCCGGCGAGATCCTCGAGGTAGCGGGCGACGCGGTGCGGTTCGCGCAGTTTCGCGGCCTGGGCGACGACGCGGGGGTAGTCACCGAGGATCGCCAGCAGCGCCGACTCGGTCTCGTCGGCGAGCAGCGACGGGTCGAAACCGTCGGCGGGGTGCACGCCGTCCTCCCCCGCGAGGCGGGCGACGTTGCACGTGCGGGCGTGGGCGTACTGCACGTAGAAGACCGGATTGTCGTTCGTCTGCTTGCGCATCTCCTCGCCATCGAGGGAGAGCGGGCTGTCGGCCGGGAACCGCGCCAGGGAGTAGCGCACGGCGTCGGAGCCGATCCACTCGATGAGGTCGGTCAGGTACAGCGCGTTGCCCCGCCGCTTGCCCATGCGCTGACCGGCGATGGAGATGAGCTGACCGATGAGGACCTCGATGTTCACCTCGGGGTCGTCACCGGCGCACGCCGCGATGGCCTTGAGCCGGCCGACGTAGCCGTGGTGGTCGGCGCCGAGCATGTAGACCTTCTCGGGGAAACCGCGATCCTTCTTGCTCAGGTAGTAGGCGGCGTCGGCGGCGAAGTAGGTGGGCACGCCGTCGCTGCGCACGAGCACGCGGTCCTTGTCGTCACCGAACGTCGTGGTGCGCAACCAGATCGCGCCGTCGGCGTCGAAGACGTGGCCCTGCTCGCGCAGGCGCTCGACGGCCTGCTCGACCGCGCCGGACTCGTGGAGGGTCTTCTCGGAGAACCACACGTCGAAGTGGACTCCGAAGGCGTCCAGGGTGTCGCGGATCTGCTGCATCTGCGTCCGGTACCCGAACTCGCGCGCCCACGCGACGGCGGCGGTGCGGTCGGTCGCGTCGAACTCGAGCAGGTCGGGGCGCTCGGCCAGGGCGGCGGCGGCGAGCTCGTCGACGTACTCACCGGGATAGCCGCCCTCGGGCACCTCCTCGCCCTTGGCCTTGGCGATGATCGAGGCGCCGAACTTGTCCATCTGCGCGCCGGCGTCGTTGATGTAGTACTCGGCCGTCACGTCCGCGCCGGAGGCGGCCAGGAGGCGACGCAGCGCGTCACCGAGCGCGGCCCAGCGGGTGTGGCCGATGTGCAACGGACCGGTCGGGTTGCCGGAGACGAACTCGAGGTTGATCGTGTGGCCGACGAGGGCGTCGTTGCGGCCGTACTGCGCTCCGGTCTCGACGATCGTGCGGGCGAGTTCACCGGCGGAGGCCGCGTCGAGGGTGATGTTGAGGAAGCCCGGGCCGGCAATGTCGACGGCGGCGATGCCCTCGGCCTGCTGCAGACGGGAGGCGAGCACGGTCGCGAACTCCCGCGGGTTCATCCCGGCCTTCTTGGCCAGTTGCAGGGCGATGTTGGTGGCCCAGTCGCCGTGGTCGCGGTTCTTCGGGCGCTCCACTCGCACCTCGTCGGGGACCTCGACGGTCATGTCACCCGCGCCGACGGCGTCGACGAGGGCAGCACGGATGGCGGCGGAAAGTTCTTCGGGGGTCACCCGCGCAAGTCTATGGCTCCGCGAGCACTGCTCCGTTCGGGGCCACACCCCGTGGTTCGAGGTATTGCCGACCGTTGGAGCGGTCGGTCATACCTCGAACCGCGGGAACGCCGCAGGCGCAGCACCGAGAACGATGCTGCGCCTGACGGGCCATGTGCCCCCGGTAGGATTCGAACCTACGCTCCCGCCTCCGGAGGGCGGTGCTCTATCCCCTGAGCTACGGGGGCATGCCCTCGCGCTGGTCACCCGGCACGAGGACGAGGGCCAACATTAGCAGCCCCACCCG
The DNA here is from genome assembly GCF_001552435.1 of Kribbia dieselivorans NBRC 106261. Taxonomy (GTDB): domain Bacteria; phylum Actinomycetota; class Actinomycetes; order Actinomycetales; family Dermatophilaceae; genus Kribbia; species Kribbia dieselivorans. The sequence continues at coordinate 4,644 of NZ_BCRE01000028.1, read as the reverse complement.
CGAATCCCCGCATCCGGTGGTCGCGAGATCGACCGCCGAGCCGGATCAGCGTTGGGTCGCGTCCTCGACCTCGCCCACCAACTCCTCGATGAGGTCCTCGAGGAAGACCACGCCGGTCGTCTCGCCGGCCTCGTCGATGACGCGGGCCACGTGCGTACTGCTCTCCTGCATCGTGGCGAGCACGGTCTCGACCTCGTCACTGGGGCGCACCGTCGTCATCAGCCGCACCCGCTTGGCCGGCACCGACTCGTGCCGTTCGGTCTCGTCCGCGTAGAGCACGTCCTTGAGGTGGAGGTAGCCGAACATCTCGCCCGAGCCGTTCATGACCGGGTACCGCGAGAAGCCGTGCTTGGCGACGAGGTGCTCGATGTCGATCGGCCTGGCGCCGACCGGCACGGTCACGAGGTCACTCAGCGGCACGCCGACGTCCGAGGCGTTCTTCTCGCTGAACTCCAGCGCCGACCCCAGCAGCCCCACCTGCTCGCCGCCCACGAGACCCTCGCGGTGCGACTCGTCGACGATGTGCGCGACCTCGGCAGCGGTGAAGGCCGACGAGACCTCGTCCTTGGGCTCGACGCCCAGCGCGCGCACGAGGGCCTTCGACACGCGATCCATGACCTGGATGATCGGCCCAGCCACCTTCGCGACCTGCACCAACGGCGGCACCAACATCCGCGCTGCCTTCTCCGGAGCGGAGATCGAGATGTTCTTCGGGATCATCTCGCCGACGACGACGTGCAGGTACACGACGATCGCGATGGCCAGCACGAGCGCGGTGACGTCGGTGAACGCGTGCGGCACCCCGATCCGCGCCATCACCGGTTCCAGGGCGTGGTGCAGCGCGGCCTCGGAGATGGCACCCAGGAGCACCGAGGCGACGGTGATGCCGAGCTGGCAGGTCGCGAGCAGCAGGCCGGTGTGCTGCAGGGCCTCCATCGCCACCTTGGCCTTGGCATCCCCCGCCTGGGCCAAGGGCTCGAGTTGCGAGCGTCGCGCGGACATGGCCGCGAACTCGGCTCCGACGAAGAACGCGTTGATGAGCAGCAGCAGGATCGTGACGACGACCACCCAGGCACTCATGGGGCCACCTCACGGGTTGCGGCGGTGCCATCGGCCGAGTCCGTCATGGGGGTCGACGCCGTCGTCGACCCGATCGGCGTGAAACGCAGGCGGTCGACCCGCAGGCCGTCCATGGTGGTCACCGTCAGGCGCCACCCGTCGATCGTCACCGCGTCACCGACCGCCGGCACGCGCCCCAGCCGGGCCATGACGAATCCGGCGACGGTCTCGTAGGCCGAACCCTCGGGCACCCTCGCCCCGACCCGTTCGCGCACCTCGTCCGGGCGCCAGAGCCCCGGCACGGTCCACGCTCCGCCGGCCAGCCGTCGCCCGGTGGACTGGGCGCGATCGTGCTCGTCGGAGACGTCCCCGACGATCTCCTCGACGAGGTCCTCGAGGGTGACGACACCGCTGGTGCCGCCGTATTCGTCGACGACGATGGCCAACTGCAACCCGGCCCCGTCGCGCAGCTTCTTCATCAGCGGGTCGAGGCGCAACGTCTCGGGGACCATCTCGACGTCGACCATCAGCCCCGAGACCTTGACATCGCCGCGGCGCTCGAAGGGCACGCCCATGGCCTTCTTGACATGCACGACCCCGTCGACGTCGTCCCAGTCCTCACCGATGACCGGGAACCGCGAGTGCCCGGTGGCGCGGGCCAGCGCGAGCACGTCGGCGGCCGTGGCGGTGCGTTCGATCGCACTCGCCCGGGAGCGCGGGGTCATGACATCCTGCGCGGTCTGCTCACCGAAACCGAGCGACCGGGTCACCAACCGGGCCGTACTCGGCTCCAGCGTGCCGGCCTCGGCGGAGGTGCGCACGAGCGAGGCCAACTCGGCCGGGCTGCGGGCTGCCGAGAGCTCCTCGGCCGGCTCGATCCCGATGCGGCGCAGGAACCAGTTGGCCGACCCGTTGAGCACGACGATCAGCGGGCGAAAGAGGATCTCGAAGACCCGCATCGGGCGCACGACGGCAATGCCGGTGGCCAGCGGAGCGGAGACGGCCAGGGTCTTCGGCACCATCTCACCGAGGATCATCGAGAAGACGGTGGCGATGATCATCGCGAGCACCGCGGCGGTCGGCCCGGCGGCCGACGGCGGCACACCGACCCACGTCAGCACCGGGGTGAGCAGGGCACCGATCGAGGGGTTGGCGACGTAACCGAGGATCAGCGTGGTCAGGGTGATCCCGACCTGGCTGACGGAGAGCAGCGTGGAGAGTCGGCCGAGGGACCCCAGCACCGGCTTGGCCTTGGTGTTGCCGTCGTCGACGGCCTTCTGCACGGAGGGTCGGTCCAGGGCCACCAGGGAGAACTCGGCTGCGACGAACAGCGCGGTGCCGGCGGTCAGGACGATGGACAGGGCGAGCAGTAGCCATTCGGTCATCAGGGCGCCAAGTCTAGAGTGTGGCACCGACAGGACAATCGAGCGGAAGGGCCGTCATGCCGACCACACCAGGTCTGGAACTTCAGGTGCGGGGGCTGACGAAACGCTTCGGCTCCTTCACCGCGGTGGAGGATCTGTCGTTCACGGCGCAACCGGGCCGGGTCACCGGGTTCCTCGGGCCGAACGGATCGGGCAAGACGACGACGATGCGGATCCTGCTCGGGCTGGTCCGCGCCACCGCCGGTCAGGCCCTGATCGGCGGCCAGACGTACCGCAGCCTGAAGAGCCCGCTGACCGTCGTCGGCGCCGCGCTGGAGGCCACCGACTTCCACCCGGCGCGCACCGGCCGCGACCACCTGCGCGTCGTCGCAGCCACCCACGGCATCGGTGAGCGGCGGGTCGACGACCTGCTCGACCTCGTCGGCATCCCGGCCGCCGCACGCAAACGCACTGCGGGCTACTCGATGGGGATGCGTCAGCGTCTCGCCCTGGCCACCGCGCTCCTCGGCGACCCGGCGGTGCTGCTGCTCGACGAACCGGCCAACGGCCTTGACCCCGAGGGCATCCGCTGGGTGCGCGGGTTCACGCGTTTCCTCGCCTCGGAGGGGCGCACGGTCCTGATCTCGAGCCACCAGCTGGCCGAGATGGAACAGACCGCCGACGATGTCGTCATCATCAACAACGGGCGCCTGATCACCGCGAGCACGATCGAGGAGCTGCGTGGCACCCCGACGTGCGTCATCGAGACCTCCGACATCGACGCGCTGGCCGCGGCGCTGCGCGTGGCCGATGTCATCACCCACCCCGAACCTTCAGGCTCGCTCATCGCCGAGACCGGAGATCTGCGGCTGGTCGGCGACGTCGCCCTGCGCGCGGGGCTGCCCATCTGGCGCCTCGAATCACGCCACACCGACCTCGAGGAGTCGTTCTTCGCCATGACCGAGGGACCCAACCGCAACGAACTCCACCGCTCGGAGGCGAGCGCATGATCGGCGCGATCCGCTCCGAGCTCCGCAAGGTGCTCTCGACACGGTTGTGGTGGGGTCTGCTCATCGCCATCGCTGCCCTGTCGTTCCTGCTGTCGTGGGCGACCGCGGCGCTCTTCCAGTCGACGCTGTTGACCGACACGGAGGGAAACTCCGTGGCGATTCCCTGGTCGGACTATCTCGCGATCACCTCGTACCACGGCGGAGTCAGCCTCATCGGGTTGACGTTGCTGCTCCCCCTGGCGTTGGGCATCGTCCTGATCACCGCGGAGTTCCGGCACAAGACCATGTCATGGACGGTGCTGGCCACTCCGCGCCGCCGGCAGGTGTACGCGAGCAAGGTCGTCGTCTCGGTGATCTTCGGAGCGCTGTACGGCGTGGTCCACATCATCGCCGGCGTGGGCGGGGCGAGCCTGACGTTGATTCCCAAGGATCTGCCGTTCTTCCTCGGCAGCGCGGACGTGTGGATCTCGTTCGCCTCCCTCGTGTTGGCCATGGTGCTGTGGACTCTGCTCGGCCTGGGGTTCGGGCTCCTGCTGCGGGCCCAGATGGCGGCGGTGACGATCGGGATCGGCGTCGCCTTCCTGGCGCAGATCGTGCTCAACCCGATCCTGGCGTGGCGGGAGTGGGCCCTGGCCTACAAGCTGCTCCCGGGGAACCTGTCGCTGAACATGCTGACGGTCGCCGACCTGCCCGACGGCGCGCCGGGCGACACCACGCAGACCGCGGCACAGTACGCGTTCGATCAGTGGTGGGTGGCGGCCCTGGTGCTGCTCGGCTACGCCGCGGTCATGACCGTCGTCGGCGCGTGGCTCGACTCGCGCCGCGACATCTCGTGAGCGGGCTGGAGGTTCGTCCATAACCGGGGTGCTCTGCGAGACTCGTCACATCGGAGGACTACGCTTACCCTCGTATGTCCACACCGACGTGGATGGCCCCACCGTCGACAGACAGCGAAAGAGGCGCAGCCGTCGTGCCAGACCACCCCGCAAGCAACAACCCCCTCACCGCCTTCGGGCCCAATGAGTGGCTCGTCGATGAGCTGTACGAGCAGTACCTCACCGACAAGAACCTCGTGGACAAGGCGTGGTGGCCGTTCTTCGCGGAGTACAAGGGCAAGGCCGAGAACGGCGCTGCCCCGGCGGCTGCGGCGGCTGCTCCCGCCCCCGCTGCGACGCCTGCTCCCGCGCCCGCTGCGAAGCCTGCGCCCGCTG
>NZ_BCRE01000027.1 GCF_001552435.1 Kribbia dieselivorans NBRC 106261 | reverse complement strand
CGGTGGCGGCAGCGGCGCGACCGGCACCCCCAGACCGGAGCGTCGAGGGGAGACCCGACGGGCGACGCGGCGGGTGGCGGCCCGTGCTCCGTACCGTGGGGCTGGTTCTGGGGGTCGCGATGCTGTGGTTCGCGCTGACCGCCCCCACCGCGCCGGATCGCCTCTCCCTCGCCGCGTTCGGGCGCCTCCCGCTCGAGGCGATCGTGCTCGCCGCGCTGATCCTCGTAATGCCGGCGCGCGGGGCCCGGGCCGTCGGTCTCGGTGCGGGCCTCGTGATGGGCGTGGTCGCGGTGCTCAAGCTCCTCGACCTGGGGACCTTCACCGTGCTCGGCCGTCCCTTCGAACTCATCACCGACATGCCGATCCTGACGGCCGGGCTGTCCTTCGTCGGCGACGCGGCCGGCCCGTGGGCGGAGCGCGGTGTCGCGGCGGCCGTCATCGCGCTCACCGTCACCGTCCTCGCTGCCGTGCCGTGGACGATGCTCCGTCTCGTACCCCTCGTGCGGCGTCACCGTCACCGGGCCCTGCAGGGGTGCGCCGCGCTGATGGCGGCGTGGCTGGCGCTGGCCGTCGCCGGCGTGCGGTCACCGGGCGGCGATCCGGTGGCCATGGTCGGCGTCGCGCCCTACACCGCGGGCAAGGTCACCGCCTCGATCGAGGCGCGACGCGACCTGGCACAGTTCGAGCAGACCCTCGCCGCCGACCCCCTCGCGGCGACGCCCCCGAGCCTGTCGGCGTTCGCCGGCACCGACGTCCTCGTCGTCTTCGTCGAGAGTTATGGCCGGGTCGGCAGCCGGAGCTCGTCGCTCCGCGCGCCCTCGGTGACGGGTCGATCTACACCGCGATCGCGGCGAGGTCGATCGGTCCGGGGCAGGTGCTGGGCCACTCGGCCGCGCTCGCCGCGGCGTACCGGACGTCCATCGCGTACTCGCTGACGAGCCTCCTCGACTTCGTCGCCGGTCACGCCCGTGACCCCCTCGTCGTCGTCATGCTCGGGGATCATCAGCCGGCGGCCACCGTCAGCGGCTCCAGCGGCAATCGGGACGTGCCGGTGAGCATCATCGCCTCCGATCCCGCCCTGGTCCACCGCGTGCTGGCTTGGGGTTGGACGCCCGGGCTGCTCCCGGCCCACGACGCTCCGGTGGCGCCGATGGCGAGCTTCCGCGACCGGTTCCTGGCGCTCGGGAACCCGAGATGACCGACCCCCTGGCCCTGCGCGAGCGCCACCTGTGGGAGGCCCGGCGTGCGGGTTTCGCGGCGGGCGAGTTCGTCGGGCAGCAGAGTTTCGTCTCGGTCTCGGAGCTGCGTTGGCTCGCTGCCCACGCGCGCGTCGGGGCCGGTTCACGGGTGCTCGACGTGTGCTGTGGCCTGGCCGGGCCCGGGTTGTGGCTCGCCGGCGAGTACGGGTGCGCCTACCTCGGGATCGACGCCGACGAGGAGGCCATCGCGACGGCTCGGCGGCGCGCCGCCGCCGCGGGACTGCGGGCCGACTTCGAGGTGCACCGGGTCCTGCCGATCCCGGACGGGCCGTTCGACATCGTGCTGGTGCTCGAGACCCTGCTCGCCTTCCGGGACAAGGCCGCGCTGTTGAGCCAGATCGCCGCCGCGTTGGCCCCGGGCGGGCGGGTGGCCCTGACGGTCGAGGCCGGAGCCCCGTTGACGGACACCGAGCGCACCGCCATGCCCGGCGCCGACACGGTCTGGCCGACGACCCTGGCCGAGTTGCGCGCCGACCTGCGCGATGCCGGGCTGCGTGTGGTCGAGACCATCGACTGCACGCCTGCCCACGCGCGCGTGGCCGGTGCCATCGCCGACGCGTACGAAACCCGGGCGTCCGCGCTCGACCCGCTCATCGGCGCTCCGGTGCGAAGTGACCTCGTCGCCGGACATCGACTCTGGGCGCAGTGGCTCCGATCGGGCCGCATCCGCAAGGTCGCCCTGGTCGCGTGCCTCGCCGAGTGATGGATGCGCGTGCCCTATGGTGCGCGATAGGGCGCGCGGATCCATCACTCGGCGGGGGTGACGGGCTGGTCAGTCGGTGACCGTCACGGTGATCTGATGCCAGCCGGTCGCGCCGGCGGGGAACGGCGAGGCCTGACGGTCCGTCTGCACCGCGCCGGTGCCGTCGGTTGCCCGGACCGTGATGGCATGGCGCCCCGGCGTGGCCTCCCACGGCAGGTACCACTGGCGCCAGCAGTCGACATTGGCCTCGAGCCCGAGCGTCGCGCGGCGCCACGGATCGCCGTCGACGCGGACCTCGACGCGTCCGATGCCACGACCCTGCGCCCAGGCCACGCCGCCGATGGCCGTTGCGCCGGGGGAGAGGCTGCGGCCGTCGCGCGGGGTGTCGATGCGCGCCTGGGTGCGGACCGTGCCGTCCGTGGCCCAGCCTCGCTCGGTCCAGTAGGCGCGGGCGGCGTCGTAGCGGGTGACGGTCAGGCGGGTCAGCCACTTGGTGGCCCCGACGAAGCCGTACAGGCCCGGTGTGACCAGACGCGCGGGGAACCCGTGCGCCTGGGGCAGTTGGGTGCCGTTCATCCCGACCGCGACGAGCGCTCCCCGGTCGTCGAGCAGTGCCGAGAGCGGAGTCGAGATCGTCATCCCGTCCGTCGACGTCGAGAGAACCTGGAGGTCGGGATTGCGCGGGTCCTCGGTGAGACCGGCCCGCGCGAGCAGGTCGCGCGTCGGTACCCCGAGCCACCGGGCCGTGCCGATGTAGGGGCCGCCGACCTCGTTGGAGACGCAGTTGAGCGTGATGTCGCGCTCGACCATCGGCAGCGCCAGCAGTTCGTCGATGCCCAGCGAGAAGCCATGGGGCACCTCGCCGTCCACCGACAGTGACCAGTCGGCGGGGTTGACCCGAGGCGTGAGCAGGGCGGTGTCGATGCGGTAGAACGACCCGTTGGCCGTGATGAATGGCGAGATTCCCGGAGCGCGGACGCTGACCCCGGCGGGCAAGGGTGGCAGCGGGTCGGTCGGGCCCGGCAGCGCGAGGGTCGGCGCCCGGCCGCGGGTGATGAGTGCCTGCCCGGCGCCGCCCAGGGCCACGGCGGCGACCGCGGTCCCGCCCAACGCGACCACCTCCCGCCGAGTGATGGATCCGCGTGGGCTATCGCGCGCTGTAGGCCACGCGGATCCATCACTCGGCGAGAGGACATCGAGGGTGGCCACGGCGACGACCGCGGCGACGAAGGCGGGTAGCCAGTCGAGGATGCCCGGGGTGGGGCGCAGCACCGCGGCTGCGCCGGCGAGGGCAGCCAGCACGATGAGGAGCGCGGTCGAGGCGAACGGTGAGCGCGGCCGCACCGCCCCGGCGAGGGCGGCCAAGAGCAGTGTGACGAGGATGACCGACCCGATGAGGATCGGTTTGTCGGCGGTGCCGAACGTCGCGACGGCCCATTCCTTGACCGGGGTCGGGGTGGCGTCGATGACCTGGCTCCCGACCGCGAGAACGGGCGAGGCCGAGGGCGAGACGAGCGCCGCGACGACGTGCGCCGCCGCCGTGCCGAGCGCGGCCGCCACGACGCCGCTGGTGGCCGCGGTCAGGATCCGGGCGTCCATGGGACCTTCGAATCTACGCCGCCGCCGGAGTCGCCGACAAGGGTCGGCGCGGTCAGACGCCCTCGATGTTGAGCTGCCGGCGGTCGACGCCGGTGATGAGCGCGTACGTCGCGCCGGCAATGATCGCGCCGACGATCGGGGCGACCCAGAACAGCCACAACTGGCCCGGCGCACCGGCGGCGTGGTAGAACGCGACGGCCGTCGACCGGGCCGGGTTGACCGAGGTGTTGCTGATCGGGATCGAGATGAGGTGGATCAGGGTCAGCGACAGACCGATCGCCAGCGGGGCAAACCCGACCGGAGCGCGCTCGTCGGTCGCGCCGAGGATGACGTAGAGGAAGAACATCGTCAGGATGACCTCGGCGAGGAACACCGCGGCCATCGTGTAACCGCCGGGGGAGTTGTCGCCGTAGCCGTTGGCCGCCATGTGGCCGGCCGCGACGAACCCGTCCTGGCCCTTCGCGATGCCCAGGATCGCCGCTCCGGCAATGAGGCCGGCGACGACCTGGGTGACGATGTACGCCGGGACGTCCTTCCACGAGAACCGGCCGGCGGTCGCGACGCCGATGGTCACGGCCGGGTTGAAGTGCCCGCCGGAGACGTGCCCGACGGCATACGCCATGGTCAGGACCGTCAGACCGAACGCGAGCGCGACGCCGGCGAAGCCGATGCCCAGGCCGGTGTTCGTGCCGTCCTTGAGGTGCACGGCGGCGAAGACCGCCGAACCGCACCCGCCGAAGACCAGCCAGAAGGTGCCGAGGAACTCCGCGCCCAACCGTGCAGGCATGGAATGGGTGTGCATGGTGCGTCTCCTTGGTGGGGGTGATCACGTTGCGCCATCAAAACGCCTCGATCCTGCCACCCCGGATCCGCGGACCGGCGGATTCAATCGCGGCGATCTGCAAACACCGAGGGGACGATTGGGGTGACGTAACGCCCGGTTGCGTCACCCCAATCGTCCCCTCGGCGGAGCCGGGTCACATCCCGTCGATGATGCCGTTCAGCGTGGGGGACGGACGCATCGCGGCGGCGACCTTCGCGGTGTCGGGGTGGTAGTAGCCGCCCATGTCGACCGGCTGGCCCTGAACGCCGATGAGCTCGTCGTTGATCGTCGACTCGTTCTCGCGCAGCGCCGACGCCACCGGGGCGAAGCGGGCCGCGAGGTCGGCGTCGGCGGTCTGCGCGGCCAGCGCGTCGGCCCAGTAGCTCGCCAGGTAGTAGTGCGAGCCACGGTTGTCGATCTGACCGACCTTGCGCGCCGGCGACTTGTTCTCGTCGAGGAACTTCGCGATCGCCTCGTCGAGGGTGTCGGCCAGCACCTGGGCCTGGGCGTTGCCCTGCGCCGCGATGTGCTCCAGCGAGGCACCCAGCGCAGAGAACTCACCCAGGGAGTCCCAGCGCAGGTAGTCCTCCTTGACGAACTGCTGCACGTGCTTGGGCGCTGAACCGCCGGCGCCGGTCTCGAACAGGCCACCACCGGCGAGCAGCGGCACCACCGAGAGCATCTTGGCCGACGTGCCGAGCTCGAGGATCGGGAACAGGTCGGTGAGGTAGTCACGCAGCACGTTGCCGGTCACGGAGATGGCGTCCTCACCCTTGCGGATCCTCTCCAGGGTGTAGGTGATCGCCTCGACCGGGGCCTTGACGATGATCTCGAGGCCGTCGGTGTCGTGCTGGGGCAGGTACTGGTTCACCTTGGCGATGACGTTGGCGTCGTGCGCACGGTTCTCGTCGAGGTAGAACACGGCCGGAGCGCCGGTCGCGCGGGCGCGGGTGACGGCGAGCTTGACCCAGTCCTGGATCGGGATGTCCTTGACGCGCGACTGGCGCCAGATGTCACCGGCCTTGACCTCGTGCTCGGTCAGCACGTTGCCGGCCGCGTCGGTGACCTTGACCGTGCCGTCGGCCGGGATCTCGAACGTCGTCGGGTGCGAGCCGTACTCCTCGGCCTTTTGCGCCATGAGACCGACGTTGGGCACCGAGCCCATGGTGGCCGGGTCGAGTGCGCCGTTGGCCTTGCAGTCGGCGATGACGGCCTGGTACATCGGGCCGTAGCAGCGGTCGGGGATCATCGCGAGCGTCTGCTGCTGCGCCCCGGCAGCGTTCCACATCTGACCGGAGTCGCGAATGACGACCGGCATGGACGCGTCGACGATGACGTCGCTGGGCACGTGCAGGTTGGTGATGCCCTTGTCCGAGTCGACCATCGCCAGCGCGGGGCGGGTGGCGTAGACCGCCTCGATGTCGGCCTCGATGGCGGAGCGCTGTTCGGCCGGCAGGGTGGCGACCTTGGCCAGGAGGTCACCCAGACCCAGGTTCGGGTTGACGCCCAACTGCTCGAACGTCGCTCCGTGCTTCTCGAACACCGGGGCGTAGAACACCTCGACGGCGTGGCCGAACATGATCGGGTCGGAGACCTTCATCATCGTCGCCTTGAGGTGCAGCGAGAGCAGCAGCCCGTCGGCCTTGGCCCGCTCGATCGAGTCGGCGTAGAACGCGCGCAGGGCGTCCTTGCTCAGGTACGTGCCGTCGACGATCTCACCGGCGGTGACGGCCACACCGTCCTTGAGCACGGTCTGCGTACCGTCGGTGCCGATGTGGGTGATCGTCAGGGTGGTGTCGGCGTCGACGATGACGGACTGCTCGTTGCCGTAGAAGTCGTCGCCGGTCATGTCGACGACCTCGGCCTGGTTGTCCGCGGCCCAGGCACCGAGGCGGTGCGGGTGCTTCTTGGCGAAGTTCTTCACCGACAGCGGCGCGCGGCGGTCGGAGTTGCCCTCGCGCAGCACCGGGTTGACGGCCGAACCGAGCACCTTGGAGTATCGCGCCTGGACGTCCTTCTCCTCGTCTGTGGTCGCCTCCTCGGGGTACTCGGGCAGGTCGTAGCCCTGCGACTGCAGTTCGGCGATCGCGGTCTTGAGCTGCGGCACGGAGGCGGAGACGTTGGGCAGCTTGATGATGTTCGCCTCGGGCGACTTGGCCAGCTCACCGAGCTTGGCGAGGTTGTCCTCGACGCGCTGCTCGGCCGTCAGACGCTCCGGGAACTGGGCGAGGATGCGGCCGGCCAGGGAGATGTCGGAGGTCACGACGTCGATGCCGGTGCCCTTGGTGAACGCCTGCACGATCGGCAGCAGGGAGTAGGTCGCCAGCGCGGGCGCCTCGTCGATCTTGGTCCACACGATTTTCGCGGTCATGCCATCTCCGTACTTCTTGTTGGCCAGCACAGTCGGCGTCAATCCTTGCACGGCGCGCCTCGCCCGCGATGCCGGGGCGCTCCGGTAGGCGCCCCCGATGGCGATGGGGAGAACTATCCCGCGGATGCGCAGCGTCCCATCGGGGCCAGATCGTCATGTTCAATGAGAAGGCTGGATGACCGTCGGCCCGTCACGAGCGAAAGGAAGCCGCGCATGCAGGAAAGTCTGCCCTTGGATGCCCGCATCCACGTGGCCGGACATCGTGGTCTGGTGGGTTCCGCGGTGCACCGGCACCTGCTTGCCCAGGGTCACGAGAACCTCATCACGGCAAGCTCGAGCGAACTCGACCTCCGCGACCGGGACGCGACCTTCGACTTCTATCGCGAGCAGCGCCCGCAGGTCGTCGTCCTCGCCGCGGCCAAGGTCGGCGGCATCCTCGCCAACGACACGTACCCGGCCGACTTCTACTCCGACAACGTGCGCATCCAGGTCAACGTCATGGACGCCGCCAAGGAGTACGGCGTCCAGCGGCTCCTCTTCCTCGGCTCCTCGTGCATCTACCCGAAGTTCGCCGACCAGCCGATCCGCGAGGACTCCCTGCTCACCGGCACCCTCGAACCGACCAACGACGCCTACGCGATCGCGAAGATCTCCGGGGTCCTGCACGTCCAGGCGCTGCGCCGCCAGCACGGGCTGCGCTACGTCTCGGCGATGCCGACGAACCTCTACGGCCCGGGCGACAACTTCGACCTCGAGACCTCCCATGTGCTGCCCGCGATGATCCGCAAGTTCCACGAGGCCAAGGTCGCCGACCACGCACCGGTGACGCTGTGGGGCACCGGATCGCCGATGCGCGAGTTCCTCCACGTCGACGACCTCGCGCGGGCGGTCGTGACCATCCTCGAGCGCTACGACGACCCGGCGCCGATCAACGTCGGCACGGGCATCGACCTGACGATCCGTGACCTCGCGCACGCCGTGCAGACGGCGGTCGGCCACGCCGGCGAGATCGTCTGGGACGCCGAGAAGCCCGACGGCACACCGAGGAAACAACTCGACGTCACGCGCCTGACGGCGTTGGGCTGGGCGCCGCAGATCGAATTGGTCGACGGCATCCGCAGCACGTACGAGTGGTTCCTCCAGCACGAACAGGAGATGAGTCGATGAAGGTCAGCCCCGAGCACGGCTCACCCCACGGCGGGGTCGACCCCACCCACGTCGAGGCGGTCGACGCACCCCACGCCGAGATCGACGCGCCCCACACCGGAGCCTCGTTCGGCAGCGCGACCTTCCGGGCGTGCGGCGTCGACCTGCAGGCGGTCACGATCGCGCAGGCGACCGCCCAGATCGTCGACGCCGCCGTCTTCGGCGAACCGCTCGAGGCGCACCTGTGCAACGCCTACACCCTCTCCCTCGTCGACGACGATCCCGAGTTGGCCTTGGCACTGGCCACCGGATACAACCTGCCCGACGGCGCTCCGGTCGCCTGGCTCGGCCGCAACGCCGGTACCGCGGGGCCGATTCGCGGAGCCTCGCTCGTCCAGTCGGTCCTCGACTCCGGCCTCGGTCCGCGGGTGCGGCACTTCTTCTACGGCGGCTGCGAGGGCGTCGCCGCCGAGATGGTCGAGCGCCTCACCGCCGATCGCCCCGGCCTCGAGGTCGCGGGGTACGAGACTCCGCCGTTCACGACGCTGAGTGACGACGACCTCGCGGCGCTTGCGCTGCGCATCCGCGAGGTCGGCAGCCAGATCGTCTGGGTCGGACTGGGCACGCCGAAGCAGGACCACCTCGTGCGGCGGCTCGCGCCCATGGTGGGCATGCCGGTCATCCCGGTCGGAGCAGCGTTCGACTTCTTCGCCGGCCGTGTCGAGGAGGCCCCGGCGCACCTGCACGGCACCGGGTTGGAGTGGGTGCACCGATTCGCGCAGGAGCCCGGCCGGCTCTGGAGGCGCTACCTCGTCGGCAACCCGAAGTTCGTCGCCCGCACGGTCGTCCACGCCGCGCGGGACAAGCGCCGCAACTGACTCACCCCGTGACCGCGGTGTAGAGCGCCTCGGTGCGCGTGAGCCAGGCCTCGACGGTGTACCGCTCGCGGTACCTGGCCCGGGCCGCCGCGGCGTATCGCTCCCGATGGGCCAGAATCTCGGCCACGGCCGCCGGGATCCCGGCGAAGTCGGGCACCGCCACCCCGGCACCGGAGCGTCGTACGTCCAGGGCGGCGGCATTGCCGTCCACGGCGATGACGGGCGTGCCCTGCGCCAACGACTCGCCATAGGTCAGGGGCCCGATCTCGAGCCAGGTCGAGGGGATGACCACCGCCGGGGCGCCGGCGATCGCGGCGGACACCTCCTGCGGCGAGACGTGCCCGGCGAACCGGATCGCCCCACGGCACAGCGCCTCGACCTCGGCCTGCAAGGGCCCGCCGCCGTACACCGCGAGGGGGACCTCGACCGGCCAGACCCGCAGCAGGTCGAGCACGCCCTTCTCGGGGGAGAGCCGGGAGGCCATGACGAATTCGCCCCGGTCCGCGGACGACGCTCCGGCCGTCGGTGCGGGCGTGAAGTGCGGGATGACGTGCAGTTTGTGGGCGGGCACGTCCCACCCCGCGTACACCTGCTCGACGTGCTCACCGGGGCAGATGATCGCGTCCGCGCGCGCCAGCAGCGCGTCGGCGGCCGGCCCCCGGCGGTTGCGGATCGCCAGCGGCAGCGTCGCCACGGCCGACCCGCGATAACAGGCGTGCTGCACCGCGTGCCACGACCCGTCGTCGGGGCAGAGCGTGCACGGTCGGCCCTCGCGCCGCAGCAATCCGTTGGCGCACGCGGGCCGGAAGTTGTGCACGGTGCAGACCACCGGGCCGGGCCAGTCGCGCAGCCACGTCGTCGCAATGTTCGGGAAGAGGTTGTGCACGTGCACGACATCCGGAGCGGCGTCGCTCAGGGCCGGCGTCGGATCCCACCCTCGGCCGGTGGCGACGTTGATCGCGGCGCGCGCGGCGTACCCGCGTTGCTGCGCGAGATCGTCGGTGCGCACCGACACGACGTTCACCTCGTGCCCACGCGTGGTCAGGGCGGCGGCCTGCTGCTCGACCACGACGTTCTCGCCGCTGGGGATCGCCGAGCCGTAGAAGCTGTGCACGAGCGCGATGCGCATCAGCGGGCCTCCGCCAGGGCGCGCAGGCTCGCGAGATACGGCGGCAGGATCGTCGCCCAGTCCAGCCGGTGCGCCACGAACCGCCGCGCGACCGGCCCGGTCGAGCGCGACGGCAGCGCCGCCAACTCGGCCGCCGCGGTCGGAGCATCGTCGAAGTCCACCCCGCTCGCCGCGCCCGCCTCGAGCACCCACCCCGAGGCATGCAGATCGTTCTGCATCAACACCGGAGCGCCGAACGACAGCGCCTCCAGCAGCGACATCGGGTGGCTCTCCCACCGTGAGGGAAAGACGTAACCGTCACTGCGACACAGGAATTCGTCCTTCTCGACACCGCCGATCGGTGCCCCGACCGACACCCGGCCGCCCAGCCCCAGCGCGCCCACGAGCGCCTCGACCCGAGCCTGCCCGTCGTGGTACGTCGGGCCGTGCAGACGCAGCGGCGGCACCTCGTCGGGTGAGGTCAACGCGTACGCCCGCAGCAACCGGTCGAGCCCCTTGTGGTGCGGGCTGTACCGGCCGTGCCAGGCGAGGTACCCGCCCCCGCCGACCCAGCGCGCCTCCGGCACGTCGAAGCCGGTGGGCGCGACCAGCCGCGGCAGCGTGCGCCCGGCGACCGACTCGGCCAGCGTGTGTTCGGGGGCGTAGAACGTGTGGATCGCCCCGGCGTGCGAGAGGTAGGTCTGCTCGGCCCCGAAGCGCGGCAGGCGCGGGGACTTGAGGTCCTCGAGGATCTGCGGCTGGTACACCCCGTGCGGCACGACGACGTACGCGGCGCCCGCGGTGCGCGCCGTGACCGCCGCGACCTGGTTCGACGTCACCCACCCCTCGTGCAGCACGAGCACGTCGCCGCGGCGCAACTGACCGGCGAGGACCGGGATCTGCGTGTGCCGGCCGCGCCCGAGGTGGCGCACGGCGCGGTGCGGCAGGTCCCGCGTCACCGGCAACGCGTTGTGCAGCAACAGCGTGTCGACTCCCGCGTCGAGCGTGGCGCGCTGCCACTGGTCGATGGCGTGCGTCACCCCGGACTGCTTGGCGCAATCCCGGTAGTAGTGGACGATCCTCATGCCGGCGCCACCGCGTCGGCGGCCTCGAACAGCGGCTCGCGGCGCCGCCAGCCCACC
>NZ_BCRE01000026.1 GCF_001552435.1 Kribbia dieselivorans NBRC 106261 | reverse complement strand
GGCGCCGCCAGCCCACCGGGTCGGCCACCCGCCGCAGCGCCCGCGCCGTACCCGGCACGACGTGACCCTGTGCGTCGAGCAACGGCACTCCGGCCAGGACCCGCGACGAGGTCTCGAGCGCCAACGACCCGGTCGCGACCTTGACCGCGCGGTGCAACCCGATGCCCAACGGCCGGGTGATTCCGACGCGGCGTTCGTCGATGCCGTGCGCCTGACGCAGCCGGCTGAACTCGGGCCCGGTGTACTGCGTCTGCCCGTGCGTCACCTGCGCCTCGTGGAACCGGAACCCGGCCATCGGCACCGGCACGTGCCGGAACCGCACACCCGGCTGCGCGTGCAACCGCAGGAACAGATCCCAGTCCATGATCATCCTCATGTCCGGGTCGAACGGGTCGACCCCGAGCAGATCGCGCCGGAAGAACGTCGACGTGCTCAGGTAGCTCGGCCCACGCCAGCGGAGCGTCGTGTGCACCGCCGGGCGGTACGCCTTGAGCAGTCGCTGCACCCGCCCATCGCCGTCGACGAGCGCGGTGTCGCCGTAGAGCACGTGCGTGTCGGGGTGGCGGTCGAACTCCTGCGCCACCAGGTCGAGTACCCCGGGCAGGTAGAAGTCGTCGGCGTTGAGCCATCCGACGATGTCCCCGGTCGCGGCGGCCAGGGCCTTGTTCAACGCGTCCGACTGGCCGCGGTCGGGTTCGCTGCGCCACACCGCGTCGCTGGCCTGCAGGATCTCCACGCTCCCGTCGGTCGAGCCGCCGTCCATGACGACGTGCTCGGCGTGGATGACGTTGCTGCGCACCGACGCCAGCGCGGTGGGCAGGAACTGGGCGTACCCGTAGGAAGGCGTGAGGACCGAGATGGTCGGGGTCATGGTGTACTCCTATCAGCCGCCAGGTGCGGGAGGATCAGGGCGTACGTCGCGATCATCGTCGCGGCGGTGCCGATGGTCAGAGCCCAGGTGAACCCGAGGATGCCGTGCGGCAGCAGCACCGCAACCGCAGCGAGGGTGATGGCCAACCCGATGAGCTGACCGGCCATGCTCTGCCGACCCAGGTGCAGCACGCGGATCAGCGCCCCGGCGGGTTGGCCGATCATCACCCACCCGACGGCGACGATCGCCGGCAGGATCAGGTACGACACCGCCGAGGTCTGATCGGCCGGCAGCCACCACCGGCCGGTGCCGACGACGACCGCGACGGCCGCGGCCGAGATGACCACCGCGCCGACGACGGCGAGCCCGACGATGCGCGCGAGCAGGGAGCGCAGTCGGTGGCCTTCTCGCACCGCCTTCCCGAACGTCGTGATGAGCACCGGCTGGAACGCGGTGGCGACGAGCGCGGCCGGGTTGGTCACCGATTGGGTCAGGCGCAGCGAACCGAAGGCACTGGCGGAGAACAGTGTGGCCGCGGCGAGGGGGAGCAGATGGTTGGCCGCGGTGAGGGTGAAGAACTGCAGGCTCATCCACGCCTCGAACGACCCCATGGTCGACAGCCATGCCCGCGCGCCACCGACCCGCAGGCGGCCGGCGGCCGGGAGTGCGGGCAGCAGCAGCACCCCGCCGGTGGCGATGGCCAGGACCGCCACCAGCCCCGCGGGCGCCGAGGCCACGACGGCGATGTAGAACGCGACGGCCAGCACGGCCCGCACCGTCTCCCAGCCGAGCAGCGACCAGCCACCGTGCTCGACGACCGAGGTGTGGATGAGGTCGTAGCGCACGGCGTCGGAGGCGACGAAGAGGATGACGCACAGCACCCCGGGCAGGAGCGCCGTGGCATCGCCGAGCATCCCGAGCACGACGAGGGTGATCACGGCCAGCCCGGCGATCCACGGGGTCAGCACACTGCCGTAACCGACCACCGAGGTGCCGGTGTGCGCGCGGGCGATGAGCTGTTCTCCGAAAACCGTGCGGTTGAACGAGAGCACGAGCATCCACACCAGCCAGAACGCCGAGAGCACACCGAAGGCCTGCGGCGCCAGGGCGTGCGCGAACCCGAGGGTGAGCAGGAAGTTCGTGCCCGACTGCAGCACCTGGGGCAGCGCGTTCTGCAGGATCTGATGCCGGAGCCCCCCGGTGGCGCGCGTCTGGCCGTGACGCGGGCGGTACGCCTCAGCCATCCGGATGCGACTCGGTCGAGCGGGTCAACGAGGCCAGCCCGACCATGATGACGGCGAGCAGGAACACCGAGTCCCCGAACTTGTCGACCACCGGGTTGACGTACATCGTCATCGACACGGCCACCAGGGTGGGGATCCACTGGCTGCCCAGGGCACGACGCTCCTCCAGGCTCCGTGAGAGCCCGCCGATGATGAGCATGACGAGCCCGGCGATGAGCAGCACCGCGGCGACGATGCCCCCGACGACCATGACGGTCAGGTACGAGTTGTGGGTCGGCACGTAGGTGATACGGCCGCTGATGTTGGCCAGGTAGGTGATGCTCACCCGTGTCGCGCCGCCCTCGACGGGTGACTGGCGGACGACCTCGAGCGCCTGGTTCCAGAGGTAGGTGCGGGTGTGGGTGTTGTCGATGCGGCCGGAGACCTCGTAGAAGGAGGCGAGCAGGGCGCTCGCGGCGCCGGTGACGATGAGCATGCCGGCCGTGGTCGTGGCCAGGAACGTCAATCCGATCGGGTAGGCGGTGCGACGCACGATGACCGCTACCGCGGCGGCGAGCAGCAATGCCAGCGCGGTCGTCGCGGCCGGGTACTGGACCAGCGCGATCACCATGGCCAAGGCCACGAGTACACGCACGATCCAGGAGTGTCGGCGGCGGGGGAGGCAGAGCAGGTAGATCGCGACGAAGGCCCGTTCGTGCCCGAGGAGGTTCACCGGGTTGCCGGGCACGCCGGTGGCGGCATCGACGATCGCGACGATGGCGAAGATCGCGGCCATCCAGTAGGCGAGGGTGTCCCAGCGGGAGAAGCGCGTGGGTGCGTCGGGTGGGAGGTCGGCCGTCGCCGATCGCCCGGGCAGCCACATGTTCGCCGCGCCCAGCCCGATCATCAGGAACGTCACGATGACCACGAGGGTGTTGGGCTGCCACTGGGCGGCACCGAGGGCGCTGGCCCACAGGCTCACGAGCCACGCGGCGAGCAGGATGAACGGCACGGTCGTGATGCCGCCGCCGCGCCGGCGGGTGTGGTGCACGTCGAGCATGACGCTCAGGGCGAGCACCCCGAAGATCAGGGCGTAGCGGAAGGCCGGGCCATAGGAGACCAGACCGGTCACGTCCAGGGTGACCAGCGCCAGACCGGTCGTCACCGTCCTCGGCATGACGACCGGGACCCGGGGGCGATGGGTCGCCCGGGGCCGGTCGGTCGCCAGTCGTGGCGCGATGGTCAGGCTCAACGGATCGCGAGTCGCCCGTTGAGCTGGTCCTGGAGCAGTTGGACATCGGCGTCGACCATGATGTCGGCGAGTCTGTCCCAATGCGTCTGCGCGGTCCACCCCAGTTGCCGGCTGGCCTTCGTCGGATCGCCCAACAGGTAGTCGACCTCGGCCGGGCGGAAGTAGCGCGGGTCGATCTCGACGTGGTCGGCCGGGTCGAGGCCGGCGCGGGCGAAGGCGCGGTCGATGAACTGCTGCACGGTGGCGCCGACGCCGGTGGCGAGCAGGTAGTCGTCCGGCTCGTCGACCTGCAGCATCCGCCACATGCCCTCGACGTACTCGGGGGCGTAGCCCCAGTCGCGGATGGCGGCGGTGTTGCCCATGTAGAGCTTGTCCTCGAGCCCGGCCTGGATGCGCGCGACGGCCCGCGTGATCTTCCGGGTGACGAACGTTTCTCCGCGACGGGGGGACTCGTGGTTGAACAGGATCCCGTTGACGGCGAACATGTCGTAGCTCTCGCGGTAGTTGACCGTGGCCCAGTACGAGTAGATCTTGGCCACGCCATAGGGGGAGCGCGGATGGAACGGCGTGGTCTCGCACTGCGGCGGGGGAGTGGACCCGAACAGTTCGGACGTCGACGCCTGGTAGAAGCGGGCGTCGGACCGCGCGGCGCGCAACGCCTCCAGCATGCGGATCGAGCCCAGCCCGGAGACGTCGGCGGTGTACTCCGGCGTCTCGAACGAGACCTTGACGTGGCTCTGTGCCCCAAGATTGTACACCTCGTGGGGGGTCACCTCGTGGATGAGATTGACCAACATCGACGAGTCGGAGAGGTCGCCGTAGTGCAGGAAGAGGTTGCGGTCCGGGACATGCGGGTCCTGGTAGATGCCGTCGAGGCGTTCGGTGTTGAAGGAGGACGCGCGGCGCACGACACCGTGAACCTCGTACCCCTTGCCGAGGAGCAATTCAGCAAGGTACGAGCCGTCCTGTCCGGTGATGCCGGTGATGAGGGCCCGTTTGCGCGCCACGTGTCCATCCTTCTCCCCGAGCACGGGCGGCCACCTAGAGTGGACCCGTGCCCGTCGCCCAGATACTCGTCGTCTGTACCGGCAACATCTGCCGATCACCCTACGTGGAGAGGACGCTCCAGAACGTCGCTGACGCTGCGTGGAGTTCAGGCGAGATCGTCGTGACCAGCGCAGGGAGTGCAGCGCTGGTCGGCGAGGGCATGGATGCGGGTTCGCGCAGCCGACTCGAGGAGCGCGGTATGGACGCCGACGGATTCGTCGCTCGGCAGATCGATGCCGACATGGTGCGTGCCGCGGATCTGATCCTCACGGCCGAGCGTGCGCATCGGGGCGCGGCGACCCGGTTGCACCCCAGGGCGCTGCGCTACACGTTCGCGATCGCCGATTTCGCCGATCTCGCCTCGGGCATCCCCGACGGCGCGTGGCCGGTGCGTGAGGGCGATCCGGTCGCGTGGATCAACGGGGTCGTCGCCGCCGCGGCCGCCCAGCGGTCGGTGCGCACGCCGCTGCCGGCCGATCAGGCGGACATCCTCGACCCGTACCAGAAGGGCCCGCGGGCGTTCGATCGGATGGCGGCCCAGGTCGACGCGATGCTCCCGGCGCTGTCGCGCGCCCTCGGCGCCTGACTCAGACTCGCTGGCGGGCGCGCTTGTTGCGACGCCGCTCGGTGTCGCGCTCATCGCTCTCGCCGTAGTAGCTGTACGTGTGCCGGCTCATCGGCACCATGTTCATGACGACACCGAGCACGGTTGCGTTGACCCGCTCCAGCAGCCCGAGTGCGCGCCCCAACTGCTCCTTGCGGATCTTCCCCGAGCCGACCACGACGATGGTCCCGTCCGTCTGGCGCGCCAGCACCGCCGCATCGGTCACGGGCAGCAGGGGCGGAGCGTCGAACAGCACGTAGTCGTAGCGTGCGGCCAGGGTCGTGATGATCGCGCTCATCGTCGGCGATCCGAGCAGTTCGCTGGGGTTCGGGGGGATCAACCCGGCGCCGAGCACGGTCGCGTTCGTGCCGCCGAACGGCTGCAGCACGTCGTCGAGGTCGGCCTCGCCGATGAGCACGTTCGTCAGACCCACGCTGCCGTCCAGGCCGAGGTAGTCCAACAGACGTGGGCGACGAAGATCCGCCTCGACCATGCACACGGTGTGGCCGGCCTCGCCGAGCGTCAACGCGAGGTTGGCCGTCGTCGTCGTCTTGCCCTCACCAGGCGTCGACGAGGTCAGCACGATCGTGCGGGCCTCGCCGGCAGCGTCGACGAACTGCAGATTCGTGCGCAACGCGCGGAAGTTCTCGGCCCGCGGCCCCTGCGGGTCGTGCATGACCAGCGGGTTCTTCGGCGCGGTCGCGTCGTAGCCGATCCATCCGATAACCGGCTCCTCCGTGAGCCCGCGCACGTCGGCGTCGGTCTTGACGGAGGTGTCGAGCAATTCGCGCAACAGGGCCAGCGCCAGGCCGAGCACGAGACCGATGATGAAACCGAGCGCCAGGTTGAGGATCGTCTGGGGCCGCACCGGGTTCGGGTCGGCCGTGGCCTCCTTGACGACGGTGACCTTGATCGGGTGCGTGGTGGAGTTGCCCGACGTGCCGGTCGCGCCCTGGGTGCCCTCAAGCTCGTCGACCGTACCGACGAACTGGGTCGCGACGGCGTTGGCGATCTGCGCGGCCTGCTTCGGGTCCGGGTCGGTGACCTCCACGTCGATGACGACCGTGTCGAGCGGCACCTTGGTCGAGATCTCCTTGGCGAGCTTCGTCGCGTCGGTGTTCAGATCGAGCCGGCGAATCACCGGGTCGAGGATCTTCGGCGTCGTGATGACGTCGGCGTAGGACTTCACTCGCTGCTGGGTGAAGGTCGACCCCTGGACGAGTTGGTCGCTGCTCGAGCCGGTGGTCGAGACGAACAACTTGGTGGAGGCGGCATACTCGCGGGTCGCGGTGATGTTGTAGATCGCGGCGAGGGCGACCATCACCAGGACTGCGGCGATGATGATGTGCCACCGCTTCCGCACGATCCGGAGGTAGTCCTGCAACTCCATGCTGGGGTGGTCCTCCATCGGGGTTGGGGGCGCGGGCGAAAGACGCTCCAATATACGTAGCGCAGACGTTGTCCGAACCGGCGGTTAACCTGTAGGCGTGTCGAATCGGGGGAGCATTCTCATCATCTGTTCGGGCAACGTCTGCAGGTCACCGTACCTGTGTCACCTGCTCACGCGGGTCGTTGATCAGGCGTGGGGTTCGGGTGCGATGCCCGTCACGTGCGCCGGGCTCGAGGGCCTGACGGGCGCGGCGATGGAGTCGCGCTCGGCCGCGGCCTTGGCGGAGCGCGGTGTCGACGCCACGGGTTTCGTGGCGCAGCGCATCACGGCGGGCCTGGTCGACGAGGCCGCGCTCGTCCTGACGATGACGCGGCGTCAGCGGTCGGCCCTGCTCAAGTCATGGCCCGCGGCGATGAAGCGCTCGTTCACCGTGGCCGACTTCGTGCACCTGGGTGGCTTCGTCGGCGACGCCCAGTTGCCGACCCGGACGGCCCCCGACGGATGGGTGCGCGAGGTGGCCGACCTGGTCAACGGGCAGCGCGGCATGCACGCCCCGCTGTCACCCGAGGAGGCCGACATCGCAGATCCGTTCGGTCGCGACGATGCCGTCCATGAGGCCATGGTGACCCGCATCGATGACTTCATGCCGGGCCTGAGCCGCCTGCTCGGGGCGTGATCGGCTGCACCCCGTCGCCGCGATTCGGCTAGCCTGCGGGGCGTGAGGCGACGGGCAAGGGGTTCGGTGTGAGCAAACGGCAACGGCCGAACGGCGGCTCCGTGTGGCTGAATCTCGGCACGATCGTGGTCGCTGTCATTCTGGCCGTGGCCACCGCCGCGGGCTTCGGGGTGGCGCTGAGCAAACGTGCGGATTCCCCCCGGGCAGCGCGTCCGGTGCCGACCGAGGTGGCGGCGACGTCGCCGTCGTCGCAGCGGGCCGCCAACGCGGCCATCGCACCGGTGGCGACCGTGCTGGCCGCTTTCGACGACCGCACCGTGTGGGTCGGTCGCGGCGGTTCCTGTGCCAAGGGTGGCGCCCAGGTTTCGATCACCCACGACGGTGGTCTGTCCTGGTCGAAGCGCACCCTGCCCGGGGCGGTGCGCAGCCTGACGCGGGTGCACGCCACCGGGGCCGAGGCGGCCTTCATCGTCGGCGCCGGCACCGACTGCCAGACGCGGACGTGGGGCACCGGCGACGCGGGCAGTTCGTGGAGTGACCCGCAGCGGCCGTCCGAGACCTGGGCGCGCAACCCCAAGGGCGGCGCGACCGTCGTGTCACCGGCCGACCCGGCCAGCCCGGCGTGCCCCGACTCGAGCGTTGTCGACCTCGACGCCAACACCGATGCGGGCGTCGTGCTGTGCGCCAACGGACAGATCCTCACCTCGGGCACGGGCAAGTCCTGGGCACCGCGTGACCAGAAGCCGAAGGCCGTCGCCGTCGCCGCGGGCAGCGGCGCCGTGTTCGCCGCCGAGGTGAACACCTCCGGGTGCACCGGCGTGCGCGTCAGCGAGGTGCAGATGCAGGCGGTCACCAACACCGGCGACGCCACCTCACCGCCGACGACGCTGCGCGAGAGTGACGAGGTCAGCGGCACGACGCCGTCGACCCCGTCGTGCCTGTCCGTCGAGAAGGTCGAGGCCGGTTCGGTGGCCCTGGCGCTGGTCGGCAAGGGCGGGTGGCTGACCGTGGGCAACGACCTCTACCGCAGCGACGACCTCAAGCGGTGGGACAAGGCGGGCACGATCTCCGCCGGCTGACCGCCCGGTGCCACGGAAACGGTCGAGCGTCACACGTAAGCCTCGTGCGTCGCAGGTTATTACCTGTGACGGAGGCCAGTTTGGTGTGACGCT
Source organism: Kribbia dieselivorans NBRC 106261 (assembly GCF_001552435.1). Taxonomy (GTDB): domain Bacteria; phylum Actinomycetota; class Actinomycetes; order Actinomycetales; family Dermatophilaceae; genus Kribbia; species Kribbia dieselivorans. Next base: position 4,601 of record NZ_BCRE01000026.1, on the reverse strand, counting down.
CGCCTGGAAGCGCGGCGCCTCAGCTCAGTTTTCGCTGAACTCAGTCGTCAGCCCACGTTGGACGACGCCGATAAGTGACGGATCGCCGCTCGGCTCGCTCAGTCGCTTGCTGCCGGGCAAGCTCCGCGTACCCACTTTCGGCCGCGGATTCCTTGATAGGAGGCCGGCCCGCGTTGAACACCATCAGCGAAGGGCATTGAACCGGGGGACGGCGCCTACGACTGGCCATACCACACATTGTGCAGCGCTTCGTGCCGCCTGTGTGGGTCGCGGAGTTGAGCGCCAGAGAAGCGGCCGAGCGTCACACCAAACGGGCCTCCGTGGCAGGTTATTTCGTGTGACGGAGGCCCGTTTGGTGTGACGCTCGCGTGGAAGCGCCGCGACCCTCAGCGGGCGAGGTAGTCCGCGAGGGCGGTCAGCTGATCCGTCGGCACGAACCCGGTCGCCTCCAGCTTCGCCAGATCCAGCGTGCTGTGCGCCGGCCGGGGGCTGACGTTCTCCCGACCGGCCAGGTACTCCGCCGTGGACGTCGCCGACACGTCATCACCCGACCGGCCCGACGCCTCGAACACCGCCGCCGCCACCGCGTGCCACGACATGGGTTCGCCCCCGTTGGTGACGTTGTACGTCCCGAACGGAGCGTCGTGACTGAGCAGATGCACCGTCGCGCGCGCCAACTCCGACGTGAACGTCAACCGGCCGATCTGGTCGTCGACGACGCTCGGGCTCACACCGCGCTCCGCCAATGACCTCATCGTGGCGACGAAGTTCGCGCCCTCGCCGATGACCCACGACGTACGCAGGATGTAGTGCCGCGGCGCCGACGCGACCGCCACATCACCGGCGGCCTTCGTCTGCCCGTACACCCCGAGCGGGCTCAACGGCTCCGACTCCGAGTGTGAGGCGACCGTCCCGTCGAACACGTAATCCGACGAGTAGTGCACCAGCGTGAACCCGTGCTCGCGCGCCAACCGCGCCAACTCCGCCGGCCCCGAAGCGTTCGCGGCCCACGCCTCACGCCGACCCTCAGCCGTCTCGGCCCGATCGACCGCCGTCATCGCCGCCGCGTTGATGACCACATCGTGCGCCGACCAGTCGTACGCCTCCAGTGACGCCGGGTCGGCCAGGTCCACCTCGGGCCGCGTCACGAACACCGCGTCGGGCAGCACCGCCCGCAGCGCCGTCGCCACCTGCCCGCCACCGATCACCAGCGGGCGGGGCGCCTCGAACGGCGACACGTCGGTGAGCACTGGATTCGCGCGGTCCTTGTCGCTGATTTCGCTCTCCGACAACGGAATCGGCCACGGAATCGCCGCCGACGCGTCATCGAGCGCCAACGCCGGGTACCGAATCCCGGGCCGCCAGTGGGCATTGACGAGGTACGAGTACGCCGTCCCGTCCTCGAGCGCCTGGTACGAATTGCCGACCCCCCGCGGCACGAACACGGCCACGGACTCGTCGACCTCCAGCGAGAACGTCGAACCGAACGACGCTCCGACCCGCAGGTCGACCCACGCGCCGAACACGCGCCCGGTCGCGACCGAGATGAGCTTGTCCCACGGCTCGGCGTGGATGCCACGGGTGGCCCCCCGCGAAGCGTTGAACGAGATGTTGTTCTGGACCGGTCCGAAATCCGGCAGGCCGAGCGCGGTCATCTTCGCCCGTTGCCAGTTCTCCTTGAACCACCCGCGCGCGTCGCCGTGCACCGGCAGGCGCACCACGAGAAGGCCGGGGATGTCGGTGGTCTCGATACGCAGCTCCGTCATTGTGCGCTCACTGCCCGGCCGCGGCGTAGCCCGCCTCGACGGCGGCCTTCTTCGGCCGCCACCACGCCTCGTTGGCCCGGTACCAGTCGATCGTCGCGGCCAGGCCGCTCTCGAAGTCGCGATACTGCGGCTGCCACCCCAACTCGGAGCGCAGTTTGGTCGAGTCGATCGCGTAGCGCAGGTCGTGCCCGGCCCGGTCGGTGACGTGCTCGAAGTCGTCCTGCGGGTGCCCCATCAGGCGCAGGATCATCTGCACGACCTCAAGATTCGACTTCTCGCCGTCCGCCCCGATCAGGTACGTCTCGCCGATCCGCCCGTGGTTGAGGATCGCCCAGACCGCGCTGGAGTGGTCCTCGGTGTGGATCCAGTCGCGCACGTTCAGGCCCGCGCCGTACAGCTTCGGCCGCACGCCGTCGACGAGGTTGGTGATCTGGCGCGGGATGAACTTCTCGATGTGCTGCCACGGGCCGTAGTTGTTCGAGCAGTTGCTCAGCGTCGCCTCGACCCCGAACGAGCGCACCCACGCGCGCACGAGGTGGTCCGAGCCGGCCTTGGAGGCGGAGTACGGCGAGGAGGGCGCGTACGGCGTCGCCTCGGTGAACCGCGCCGGGTCGTCGAGTTCGAGGTCGCCGTACACCTCGTCGGTGCTGACGTGGTGCAACCGCACCCCGTGCCGGCGCACCGCCTCGAGGATCGTGAACGTGCCGACGATGTTCGTCTGCACGAACGGCGAGGGGTCCTTGAGGGAGTTGTCGTTGTGCGACTCGGCGGCGAAGTGCACGACCGCGTCGTGAGCCGAGACGAGGCCGTCGACGAGTTCTTCGTTGACGATGTCACCGACGACGAGGGTGCAGCGCTCCTCGGGCAGCATCTCGAGCGCCTCCCGGTTCGCGGCATACGTGAGCTTGTCGAGCACCGTCACGACCGCGTCGGTGTGCTCGAGCACGTGGTGCACGAAGTTGCTGCCGATGAATCCGGCCCCGCCAGTGACCAGCACACGCTGCACGATGCCCCCCGAGGTTGATTGACTGCGCGGTTGTCCGGGCCCCACCCTACGATGGAGCGCATGCGCGGCATCATCCTGGCCGGGGGGACCGGTTCTCGTCTGCACCCGATCACGCTCGGTATCAGCAAGCAACTCGTTCCGGTCTACGACAAGCCGATGATCTACTACCCGCTGACGACGCTCATGCTCGCGGGCATCCAGGACATCCTCATCATCACGACCCCGCACGACGCGCCGCAGTTCGCGCGGCTGCTCGGCGACGGATCGCAGTTCGGCATCAACCTCACGTACACGCAGCAGCCGAGCCCGGACGGGTTGGCGCAGGCGTTCATCCTCGGCGAGCAGCACCTCGACGGCGGCCCGGCCGCGCTCGTGCTCGGCGACAACGTTTTCTACGGGTCGGGGTTGGGCACGCAGCTGGGGCGGTTGCGCACGGTCGACGGAGCGTCGATCTTCGGCTACTGGGTCGCGGAGCCGAGTGCGTACGGCGTGGTCGAGTTCGCCGCCGACGGGCGCGTGGTGTCGCTGGAGGAGAAGCCTGCCCAGCCGAAGAGTTCGTTCGCCGTGCCCGGCCTGTACTTCTACGACAAGTCCGTCGTCGAGCGCGCCAAGGAACTACGCCCCTCCGCACGTGGTGAGCTCGAGATCACGGATCTCAACCGGTCGTACTTGAACGAGGACAAGTTGCAGGTCACGGTGCTGCCGCGCGGCACGGCGTGGCTCGACACGGGCACGTTCGACGACCTCAACGACGCGAGCAACTTCGTGCGCACGCTCGAGCAGCGGCAGGGCCTCAAGGTTGGGTGCCCCGAGGAGGCCGCGTGGCGGCTGGGGTTCATCGACGACGACGGGCTGCGCCGCCGCGCCGAGCCGCTGGCCAAGAGCGGTTACGGCGCCTACCTGCTCAACCTGCTCGAACAGCAGCGCTGAGGCGGTCGAGCACCGCGGAGTACCGTTCGACCCGCGACTCCCACGACGGAGCGACGATGCCGTGCCCGGTCGGGACGGGCCGGGTGGCCGCGTCGGTCACCTCGGCGGCGAACTGCGCCGCCGGCACGACCGCGACCCGGGGGTCGGTGACGTCCCGGAACCCGGCCACCGGTGTGGCCACGACGTTGCGGTCGGCGGCCTGGTACTCGTAGAGCTTGATCGGGTCGAGGCTGTCGGTGAAAGTGTTGGTCAGGTGCGGCACGAGCAGCACGTCGGCGTGTTGCAGGTAGGCCGGCACCTGCTCGGCGGGTTTGGCGCCGAGCATCATGACTCCCGCGGCGCGCAGGGTGGCCACGGCGGAGTCCGGTAGGGGCACGGGGCCGACGATCGTCACCGTGACGTCGGGGCCGGTGCGGCGGGCGGTGTTGGCGAGCAGATCCAGGTCCATGCGGTCGGTGTGCACCGTGCCGGCGTAGAGCGCGACCCGGCCGGCGGGCAGGTCGATCGGGCGGGCGTGGCGCTGGGCGTAGGCGGCGGTGTCGACGGCGTTCTGGATGAGCGTGACCGGGCGGATCGGGGATTTCGTCGTGACCAGCCCGGTCGAGCAGACGACGACCTCGGCGCAGTGCGTCATGAGGTACTCCTCGTCGCGCACGAGGCGGTCGTGCTCGGCGGGGGTGCGGTCGGCTTCGAGCCAGTCGTCGGTGATGTCGTACAGTGCACGCCACCCGGTCACGGACAGCACGGCCGCGCCGGTCGGGTCGTTGACCCACAGCAGCGGGTCGGTCATGTCGGCGCGGCGGGCGGCGCGCATGACGCCGGCGGCCCAGCGGTGGTCGACGCGTCCGTCGAGGCGGCGGGGAAGCACCTTGGTGCCCTGCCACAGCGCCAGGCGGCCG
>NZ_BCRE01000025.1 GCF_001552435.1 Kribbia dieselivorans NBRC 106261 | reverse complement strand
CAGGCCCTTGCCGGCCTTGGGGACGCCGCCATGCAGGGTCGTGTGCAGCGGGTCGGTGCTCGGCTCGACGAACAGCACGCGCAGGTCGTCGTGGCGACGCAGGAGACCGGCGATGAGGTGCTGGTTGCGGCGCCAGATGGCGTCCCATGGTTCGAGGGACAGGACGATGAGGTCTCTCACAGCACGCTCCGATACACCGCTTCGGTGCCGCGTTGTTGGCTCTCGATCGAGAACGCCTCGCGTTGGCGGAGCGCCGAGGCGCGGCCGACGCGGTCGCGGTGGACCGGGTCATGGGCCAGGTCCTGGAGGGCCAAGGCGGCGCTGGGCACGTCGTCGGGGGCGAGCAGGCGGGCGACCGGCACGGAGCCGATGGTCTCGAGGTGCCCACCGGCGGCGGCGGCGAGGACCGGGGTGCCGGCGGCCATGCCCTCGAGCACCGTCAGACCGAGGCCCTCGATGGCGCACGGGGCCATGAGCACCCCGGCCGTGGCGAGGCGCTGTGGCGCGTCGGCGACGTGGCCGAGGAACCGGACGTGCGCGGCGATACCCAGTCGGTGGGTCAGGGCCTCGAGGTCGGTGCGCAAAGCTCCCTCCCCGGCGATGTCGAGCCGCCAGCCGTGGTCGATCAGACCGGAGGACGCGAACGCGGCGATCGCGATGTCGGCGCCCTTCTCGGGTTCGAGGCGCTGGAGCAGGAGCACGCTCTGCTCCCGCTCCGCGGCGGGCAGGCCGTCGGGGCGAGGTGCCACCCCGGAGTGCACGACCGTGCTGTCGCCGTCAATGCGATCGGCGACGTAGTGGCTCACGGCGATCTGGGCGGCGACGCGGTGGCGGAGGTACCGGCCGGCCAGACGTACCGGGGCGGAGCCCCCGCGGACACCGGCGAAGTGTCGGGTCACGACGTAGCGAGGACCGCCGGAGCGTCGTGTGAGGAACCCGCCCAACGCCGCTCCGACCTCGGCGGCGGTCATGTGGAGGTTGACGACCTCGACGTCGCCCGCCTGGCGCAGCGCCCGCGTCACGCCGAGCACGGTGGTCGCCGGAAGGTGCCGAACGGAATCCGGCAGACCGGCCTGCATCCGTGGCGGATCGCCGCCGATGACGGTGACCTCATGCCCGGCCTCGTCCTCGGCGCGAGCCAGTTGCTGGATGTGTCGTTCGACGCCGGCGAACCCGTCGGAACGGACAGCGTGCGCGATCCTCATGCGACTCCATCGACGCGCTGGTCGTCGGCCGCGCGGGGGAGCAGTCCGTGCTCCTCGAACGCGGTGAGGTACTGCTGCGCCACCGCAGTCCACGTGTGCTTCTCGGCGGCCGCGCGCGACGCCCGGGCGAGTTCGTCCCGCGGGATTGCGGTCAGATCGCGGACCGCGGCGGCGACCTCCGTCGCGCGCGCCGGGGTGATGGTCCCGTTGACCCCGGGCGTCAGCACATCGCGGGCGCACCCGGTATCGGTCGTCACGACCGGAACGCCGCACGCCAGCGCCTCGAGGACGACCAGACCGTACGACTCGTACAGCGTCGGGAACACGAAGACGTCCGCAGTGTGGAAGTACGGGCGAGGATCGGACACCTGACCGATGACATGGACGCGTTCGGTCAGACCCCGAACCGTGACCTCGGCAGTCAGGCCGTCGACCATGTCGGCGGTGCCCCCGACGACCACGAGGTGGTGGTGAACGTCGGCGAGAGCCAAGGCCTCAAGCGCGACCGGCAACCCCTTGCGGTCGTACTCATGGCCGACGAAGAGCCACACCACATCTCCGTCGCTCAGGTCCATCTCGTCGCGCGCGCGACGACGTTCCTCGGTGGTCGGCGGTCGGAACTTCGCCGTGTCAACCCCGTTGCCGACCACGGCGGTGGGCACCCTGAGGCGAGGGAAGGCGGACCGGAGTCCCTCGTCGTCGAGTTGCACCAGATTGATCACCAGCCGGTGTGGGCCGGCGGGCGATTCGTAGCGGAGGCGGTCGCGCAGATAGGTGAACACATGGAGGGGATTGCGGATCATCCGCAGCCACGCGGACCCTCTGGCCTTCATGGCGTTCAGGACGATGCCGTGATTGACGTACACATCTCCGGCGAGCGCGTCGTTGTGGCAGACCGTCACATCGGGTTGAAGCGTCGAGATCCGGCGCTTGGCGAGCACCGTGCCGACGGTGGAGAACCACACGACGCGCGCGATGATCGCCAGTTTGCCCGCAGCCCCGGCACCAGGCTCCGGCAACCACCCGCCGCCTGCTTCGGCCAGGGTGAATCGTTCGACCTCATGGCCAGCCCGACGCCACTCCTCTTCAAGGTGGTAGGCGACGGCACCGACTCCGGTGCCAGGCCCGATGACCGGGCAGATCTGCAGGATGCGGGTCATCTGGGCAGGCTCCTGTAGGTCGGGACCGGCATCGTGGGCGGGTCATCCTGCGCGTCAGTCAGGATGGGTTTGTGCGCGGCCGCTGAGGTGGGTGCGGCTGGCCGCTCGGCCTCCACGGTGCACTCGTCCTCACGATCGGCCTCCTCTTTCGCGACCATGCCGATACACAGCGCGAGGATGAAGAATGGCACCGAGGCGCCGACCGACGACCAGTACAGGTCGAACTGCGTCTGGGCGATGCGGGCGACGAGCACGGCTACGGCGATCGAGCCGATGCCCTTGGGCATCTGCCAGGCCACCAGCAGACTTCCACCGAACAACAGCACGAAACCGGCCAGACCGACGAGACCCGCGGTGGTCAGCATCTCAAGGATCACGTTGGGGGGTTGGTAGCCGATAGCGACGTCCCCCTGGTACCAGAACCGCAAACCGACACCGACCCACGGATGGTCGGACCACAGCGCCACGCTCTCCTGTAGCCACGCGACCCGCTGATTGGCCGAGTTGAAGCGGTTATCCGATTCGAGTTGGTTGCGGACCAGTAGGTACACCCCGACCAGGGCCGGGATCATCGCAGCGATGGCGATCTTGGAGCGTTTGTGCTCGGCGTCGGACCGCATAACGAGCACGATGATCGCCACACCAAGGCCGACGATCGACTGGCGGGCCTGGGCCATCGCGATGGCCGCGGCCAGAACAGCCATGCCCCCCCAGTGCACCAGCCCAGGGAGACGGATCGAGCGTGGGGCCGCGTACATCGTCACCAGGACGATCATCACCACGAGGCCGATGTAGTTCTTGTGCATCGGGAATGGATAGGTGGGGTAGACCGCCCCGAAGCCGCCGCTCGCGTATTGCTGCACACCGCTGATGACCGCGCCGATGGCCAGGATGATCCCGGTGATCCAGAGAAGTCGCAGAGCGAGTGTCCCGAACCCCCGCCGACCGAGCATCCATCCGATCATCAGCGCCCCGAGGACCTGCACGCCGGCATGCGCCCACTCGATGACGTTCGCCGCGTAGGGATTCGTGAGAACGGTGAACAGCGTCGCCACCTGATAGGCGAAGGCCAGCCAGACCACGGAGAGCATCGGTCGACTGAAAGGCTTGGGCGCGAGAAGGATCGCCGGCACCATGGCCCCGGCCATGACGAAGTCGGAGACCGACAGGTCCGCCCCACCCGCCGCAACGCGTACGTTGACCAGCAGCAACGGCGTGACCAGCAGGGGGACGGCAGCCGGTTCCACGAACGTGATCGCCAGCGCGAACACCATCGCGGTCAGCGCGAACGCCACAATCGGCTGGTGCGGGATGAGGTACCCCACGGCAAGGAGCACCGCGACGGTGCCCACAACGAGGATCACCGCCTTCGTCCCCATGGCGATGCGGTCAGCGACCTGCGCGCGATCCGCCCCGAGCAGGCTCATGACACGTATCCCGGACGGGGCTGCTCCGCACGGATCGGGCCGGTGCGGTACAGCGCGAACCGATTGCGCGCCAAGGCTTGGCGCTCGCCGCGCAGCACCGTGCCCCGCACCGCAGATCCGGCCATCTCGCCCAGCCGAGCGATCTGCCATCCAGCGGCTCCGAAGTGCTTGCGCATGTAGCGCTCCTGGGAGGCGTGGAACCACGACTCACGCCGCCAGGGGTCGGTGCTCGTCGCCGCTCCGATGTGCATCGCCGTGACCTCCGGGACCACGCGGTGGCGCCACCCCAGGAGGTGCGCTCGGTAGGCCCAGTCGGTCTCCTCGGCGTAGAGGAAGAATCGCTCGTCGAACGGACCGACCTGAGCCAAGGCCTCGGCGCGCAGCAGCAGCACGGACCCGATGACGAAGCCGATCTCGGCGGATCGGTGCTTGCCCAGCCCGACGGCTTCGGTCCACGTCCCGAGCGGTTGGGGGAAGGGCCACTGCACCTTCGCCGGGGCACCGGTGTCGTCGACCTGAGCCGGAGCGACCGAAGCCAGTTTTGGATCAGCGAGCAGGGCCCGATGGAGTTCCGTGACCTGTTCCGGAGTGACGACGGCGTCGGGGTTGAGCAACAGCACGTCCGCCGTGGGGTCGTCCAGGCGCCGAAGCCCTTCGTTGACCCCCGCGGCGAAGCCACCGTTGCGCCCTGGATCTACGTACGCCACGCCCAAGCGGTCACAGAGATCCCGAATATCAGGCCGCGACGAGTTGTCGACGACCGTGACCGGCAGGTCCTTGACCGGGGTCAGCGCACGCTCCAGTAGGTCGGGGGCGCCGTAGGCGACGACGATGACGTGCAGAGCGCGCCGGGTTTCGAGGTTCGGCCGATGGGTGGCGGTGGCGTACATCTCGGAGTAGCGCCGAGCCACCTCGTCCCAGCCCGTTCGGGCGGCGGTGGCCAGGCCCGCGTCGCGGAGCCGATCACGCAGGCCCGGCTCGGTCACGACCCGAACCAGCGCCGAGCGCAGCGCGTCAGCGTCACCCTCTGGCACGAGAAGGCCGGCGTCACCGACAACATCGGGCAGGGCACCGGAGGCGCTGGCGACGACCGGGGTGCCACACGCCATTGACTCGACGGCGACCCGCCCGAACTGCTCGATCCAGCCCGGTGTCGTGCGTGAGGGTACGGCCAGCACGTCACACGAGCGATAGAAGTCCGGGAGCTCGTCGCTGTGAACGACTCCGAGGAACGTCACACGCCCCGCCAGGTCCGGTTGGGAAGCGCGGGCACGCAATGCTGCCTCGGCGGGGCCTGCGCCGGCAATGCGCAGGTGGAGGCGGGAGTCGCCGGCGACGGCCTCGAGCAACACGTCCACGCCCTTGTGCGGAGCCAAGCGGCCGGCGTATCCCACGATGATGGTGCTGGCGCCGACATTGGGCCCCCTGGGCGTCGTGGGGTCCGACTGAGGGGTGAACGTCTCGAGGTCCGTGCCCAAGGGGATGTTGACGGCCTGCCCCGGGAAGCCCTTGCGCTCAACGATCCGTGCGGCCGCGTCATTGCACGTGTGCACCGCGGCCGCACCGCGTAGAGCGGCGCGCTCGAACCACCGAAACGGTGGAGGGTAGTTCTTCTCCAGGTTCTGGGCGGAGTACAGGGCGTACGGCGCACGGTTCCGGCGCAGCCACTTGATGGCGAGCACCTCGGCGGTCGCCAAGGCGAACGGCTCCTCGTGCAGATCGACGAGGTCCCACACCTTGCCCAGCTCATGCCACAGCGGGCGAGGGTCGTATACGAAGAGGGCGGGGTGCTGCCCCCAGGTGCGGACTCCTTCGACATCCTCACCGGGGCGCGGCGTCAGCGGTACCTCGGCCCCCGCCTCGTTCCACGAACGGGAGCTGAGCAGGTGCACGTCATGGCCGAGCCGTAGCAGGGCGCGCTCGCGCTCCCGCCACTGGTCGACGACGGCGCTGTGCGAGATGCGCAGGATGCGCACTTTTCGTCTCCCCTCGTCCCCCGTAATGAACTGGGCCATCGTAACCGCCGGGCACCGACAACGCTCAGGACGGTGGATGGGGTGGGACTGCGGACGTAATGGTTGTCCGGGCGCTGTGCGATCATTTTGGAGATTGTCCGATTGCCGATTTGCGGTACGTCTATCTGGTGGGGGAGTTCATGACGCTTCGGGAGTTCGTCAACATCCTGAGGTCCCGGTGGCGTGTCATCGTCCTGTGCACCCTGTTCGTCACCGCGCTGGCCGCCGCCTTCACGGCGGTGCAGACACCGGTCTACACCGCAACGGCAAAGGTGTACTTCCTCGTCAACAGCAGCGGCGCCAGCAAGAACTCGGGCGGATACCTGCTCACCCAGGCCGATCTCGACACGTTCGCCGAGATCCTGTCGGCGCCGTCGGTCGTCGAACCGCTGCGCAAGGAGTTGGACCTGCCGTCCGGTGCCCCCGTCAACGTGTCGGCCGCGATCTCCAGCTCCTCGACGATGATGACGTTCACCGCTCAGGACTCCGATCCGACGCTGGCCGCCGACATGGCCAACGCCGCCGGCCCGGTTCTGGCTCAGGTGGCCCCGGAGTTCTCCCAGCTTCTCAAGGCGAGCGGGCAGTCCATCGAGGCCCGACCGGTGGCCCCCGCCCAGGTGCCCGGCACGCCGAGTTCCCCGAACGTCCCGCGAAACGTGCTGCTTGGCCTGCTCGCGGGTGTGGTGCTCGGCATCTCCGTGGCCATGATGCGCAACTCCCTCGACACCAAGGTCCGCAGCGACGACGACGTCAAGGCGATCTCCGACCGCCCGCTGCTCGCTCGGCTTCCGCTCGTCAAGCGGGCCCGGGGCAACTGGATGTCGATGGTCGATGACCCTCACGGCGCTCACGCCGAGGCCATTCGCCGGCTGCGGGCCAACATGATGTTCGTCGACGTCGCCACCCGCCGGCATTCTTTCGCCGTCACCTCGTCCCTGCCGGGCGAGGGCAAGACCACCACGGTGGTCAACCTCGCTCACGCGACCTCCGACTCCGGGTTGAAGACGCTGCTCGTCGACGCCGACCTGCGCAATCCGTCGGTGGCCCAGCGCATGGGTCTCGAGGGTGAACTTGGTCTGACGACCGTGTTGCTGGGCGCGGCCCAGCCCAGCGACGTCATCCAGCGCATCGGCCAGACGAACCTCTACGTCATGACGGCTGGGGAGATCCCGCCGAATCCGAGCGAGTTGCTGGGGTCCGAGCCGATGCAGCAACTGTTCGAGCGACTCACCAGCGAATTCGACTTCGTGCTCGTCGACACTCCTCCGGTCATCCCGGTCGTCGACGCGTCCCTGATCCAACGTTTCACCGGCGGACTCATCATGGTCGTCGGCGCCGGGCGCACCCGTAAGCGCGACCTCACCTCCGCAGTTCGCCAGTTGGAGACGGCCGGAGCGCGGATCGCGGGGTTCGCGTTCAACAAGGACTCGGCCGCCACCTCGGGCAACTACTACTACGGTCGATACGGCCGGTACGGGCGCACCCCCGAGGGCACCGAGGCGACGCACGCCGCGGGGTCGGAGAACCCCGCAGCGCTGGCGTCGAGCCTCGGGGAAAGCCGTCGCGACCGCAAGGGCAGCGAGCCGCGCCGCAGCCTGCTTCGCCGCTGACCTCAGCCTCGGGTGAGTAGCCCGAGGTCGGTGCACTGACGGAGGAACTCCGTCACATCGGCCTCGACGACGGAGGGCTCGACTCCTGCCTCCACTGCCGTGCGGGTGACGAGATCAGTGTCCCCACCCTCCTCCAGGAGTGACCAGATCAAGGCACCGCTGCCGGTGAATCCGACCAGCGGGCCTGCGGGCAGCAGGGCCACCCACACCTGATCGCCGCTCCACTCGATCGCGACGTCGGGGGAGATGTGCCGCGTCATGACCGCTGTGCCTTCCACCACTCACCCAGACCGCGCGCCGGGCGGGCGAAGAACTCGACGACGATCTCCCACCATGTGACCGGTCGCCCGCGCACCATGCGCAGGTGATCGACATTGACGAGCGGAGCCCGGAGAACGAGCACGGTCTTGGCCGCTGGTGTGCGGGCGGCCTTGATGCGCGCACGCCATTCCTCAAGTCTGGTGCCGCCCCGGGAGGCCACCTTCCAGATCAGGTACTGCGGGTCATCTCGATGCTCGTCGAGGGTGCCAGTGACGACCGAGAAGGGCACCTCCGCCCCGAGAGCGGTCACGAGGCCCTTCACCTCGTCGCGCAGGTCGTTGTCCGCGGCACCCCAGGAATGCTCAACGTCGCTGTCTGCGCGTCCGCTGCCGGGCGAGCGGGCTGCGTGGAGGGCGATGATAAGCACCTGGGCAGGCAAGGAGGGCACGGGGCACGCCCGACCGGCGATGGTCGCGTCGTGCCGGTCGGTCCACAAGCGATCGAAGGCCTGTTCTCGCGGCACGGTGAATCCCGGAATGAGGCGGTGCACATCCGCCAGACCCCACTCGGGGTGGCGGAAGGCCGCCGAGTGCTCGAACGATGAGGCACTGCGAAAGTGCTCCTGTTGGACCCACCCCGCCTCACGCAGTGCCGTGATGAAGTGGCGCAGGTGACTCGGCCGGACGACGATGTCCGCATCGGTGCTCGTCCGGCCTGGCCGGACAATCTGCGGGTCGAGGGCAGGACCCTTGATGTGCAGAACGTCAACGCCGTGGCGATCCGCCACGTGCTGGAGCGCAGCATGCGCGAAGGCCACCCGCACGGTGAGGGGTGGTTCCACCATCGTCGACTCGCCCATGCCCGCCCCTCTCGTCAACCTCGCGCAGTCTCGCACATGGTCGACACCTGCCCTGAATCGCCTGCCTGCGACAATCCGGATCATGCGGATCTCCCTCATCTCATCCTCCTTCCACCCGTATCCCGGTGGGGTGGAGGAGCACACCCGCCATGTGGCCCGCGAACTCGTTGCCCGAGGTCACGAGGTCGTCGTCTGGACGGTTGACCGAGGTGAGCACCTCGGAGTGCGGACCGTTGACGGGATCATCGTCCGCTATCTCCCGACACCACTCCCGGCCCGGCAGGCCGGTGCGCTGGCACGGGCCGCGTTGACCGTCCCGAGCGCCCTGGTGAAATGGTTGGCCGCCTACCGCGACGATCGCCCGGAGATCCTCAACGTCCAGTGCTTCGGTCCGAACGGGGTGTACGCCCAGGCCGTTGCAGCGCTCACGCGGACTCCGCTCGTCATCAGCGCTCACGGTGAGACCTTCATGGACGACCACTCGTTGTTCGACGAGTCTGCGCTCGCTCGAACCGCGCTCCGGCGTGGACTTCGCAGGGCGGATGTCGTGACCGGCGCGTCGGAGTTGGTCCTCGACGATCTGCGTGCCCGTTTCGGGTTGACCGGCGGAGATGTCGTGGCGAACGGTGTCGATCTCAATGAGCCTGAGAGGCTCAGAGGCGGCGGCGATCGGGTCGACAAGGAGCCAACGACGATCGTCGCGGTGGGTCGGGTGGAGCGCGTCAAGGGCTTCGACCTGCTCCTGGACGCCTTCGCCGCAAGTGGATTGGCCGCTGAGGGCGCGCGGCTCGTGATTGGTGGTGACGGAGGAGCGCTCGCGGACCTGATCAAGAAGGCCGCCGATCTCGGTATCACCGACACGGTGGAGTTCCCCGGTCGCTTGGATCGGCGCGGTGTGATCGACCTCATGACCCGGGCCGGTGTCGTCGTCGTGCCGAGTCGCCGCGAGGCCTTCGGCATCGTCGCGCTGGAGGCGTGGCGAGCCGGAGCGGTGCTGGTGGCGACCTCCCTGGGCGGACCGGCGACCTTCGTGCGCGACGGAGTTGATGGCCTCATCGTTGACCCGACCGATTCAACAGCCTTGGGCAGCGCTCTACGGAGGGCCGTCGACGACGGCGAACTGGCAGCGCGGCTGAGTCAGGCCGGCCGGGACCGGGTCACCGAGTTCACCTGGGACCGGGTGGCCGCGGACTACGAGAAGGTCTTCGCCAGGGCCCGCGCTCGCCGCCGGTGAGTCAGCGGCCGGCCGCGACCTTCGCCCACACTTCGGCGTGGGCCGCGGCGCTGCGCTCCCACGTGAAGATGCGAGCGCGCTCGCGGGCGCGTGCCGTCATGGCGTCATCAGGATTCCTGACAGCGTCGATGATGCCCTCGGCGATCGCTGCTCCGGTCGGCTCGACCAGCCGAGCCGCGTCCCCGACTACCTCGGGCAGGGAGCTCGTGTTGGCGGCGACCACCGGGGTCCCAGCCGCCATCGCCTCCAACGCTGGGAGACCGAAGCCCTCGTAAAGCGAGGGGACGACCACCACGGCAGCGGCTGCGACGAGGCCGGGCACCATCTCACCGGGTATCCGGCCGACCAGGTGGGTACCAGGTTGGTGGGCGAACAGGGAGGTTCGGCGTTGGTGCTCCGGACCGGAGAGGACGAGTGACAGGTCGGGGACGGCGGCGCGGACGATCGGCCACGCGTCGGCCAGACCCTCGAGGTTCTTACGGGTTGCCGCGCCACCGGCGATGAGCACATAGCGTCCGTCGACGCCCAGTTCCGTCAACACCGACTCCGGCAAGGGGGCGGCGTCGAGAAAGTCCGGCGAGACACCGTTCGGCACCACGTACGGATCGCGGATCCCGAGCAGGTCGATGGCCTCCTGCGCGCTGAACTCCGAGACGCAGATGACAGCGGCGGCCCGCCGAAGCTCCGCCGCGGCGGCCGGCACGGGGTCGGATTCATCGTCGAAACGCCACGCGACGACGTCGTGCAGGGTGACGACCTCGGTCGGGCCAGGAGGGAGTTCGAGGTTCATCCGGTGCACGACATCGCTGCGGCGGTACAGCGCACGCCCGACGAGGTCGCGCTGCCGCACACCCGCGTTGGTCATCCAACCCGAGGGCAAACGGTGGGTGCCCGGCAACGGCGACCGCAGCGATCTCGCGATCACCCGGTCCACGTGCCATTCGCCGTGGTTGGCCAGGGACGAGGCGGCCCGGGCCGCGATCTCCTCCTGATAGACCTGTGCGCCCATGGGCGCGGCTGTGGCAGCACTGGCGATGGTGAGCCGGTTCATGTGGATCCCCTGACGTTCGTCCCGCACGGATACTAGGCCACGCTGTCCGGCAGAATGGTGTGCCGTCCAGAGCCCGGTTAACCTGCCGTTATGCCCGCCTCGGAGGTACCTCGAATGCGCTCGCTCGGGGTCGTCGTGTCCGGATCCCTTCTCGTGGTGGCGTTTGTGGCGTTTGGGGCCATTGCGGTCTTCACGCCTGTCGGTCAGTGGGTCGACGTGCACCTTTATGGCTTGACCGTGCGACACACCCCGGGGGTCCTGGCGCAGGGTGCCGACAGGCTGGCGCGTGAAGTCCTGCTTGTTGGCGGCCCCGCTGTGGCAGCGCTCCTGGGTCTGGTGGCGCTGG
Source organism: Kribbia dieselivorans NBRC 106261 (assembly GCF_001552435.1). Taxonomy (GTDB): domain Bacteria; phylum Actinomycetota; class Actinomycetes; order Actinomycetales; family Dermatophilaceae; genus Kribbia; species Kribbia dieselivorans. The sequence continues at coordinate 8,773 of NZ_BCRE01000025.1, read as the reverse complement.
TCCGAGGCCGGTGGCGCAACGTCCTTGGGGCGGCGTTGGTTGGGGTCGTCGTTCCTGCGGTGTGGGCCCTTCGAGGGGCACTTCCCCGCCCGGATTTCGGCGTGGGGGCGTACCCCTACAACACCTTTCCCTCCACCCACGTGGCCATCGTGGCTGTCTCCTGTTGGGCGATCTGGCTCTGTTGGCCGACCGGCCGACGGAGTTGGGTCCCCTGGACCCTGGTGGGTATCGTCGTGCTTGCCTTATTCGGCAACGTTGCGAATCACGCCCACATGCCGGCGGACGGCCTGGGCAGTCTGCTGCTGACCGGGGGCGTGGGGCTGCTCGCCTGCACGCTCGTGGGCCTCGACCCGCTGTCGCCCACAACGGGCGCAAAGCGCCAGCCCGAGTCGGAGCCAGTGGGGGTGATCACCCGATGAAGGTCGCTGTGCTGGACCACACGGCCACGCTGGGAGGCGCGGAGTTGGCGTTGGCTCGCACGCTCGAGGCCCTACCTGCCACGGCTCCGGAGTTGAGCGTCGTGCTCTTCGCCGAGGGACCGCTCGCGGCACGGCTGCGCCGCGCTGGCCTGCGCGTAGGTGTTCTCCCGTTGAGAGAGGAAGTGTCTGAAACCACTCGGCACGAGGCGGGGGGAGCGATCGCCGCCTTGCGCGGGGGACTGGCCGTCACACCTTTCGCCCTGCGGTTGGCGAGATTGCTGCGCGCCGAGGGCGTCGACGTCGTCTACACCACCTCCCTCAAGTCCGACCTCATCGGACTGGTCGCGGCGCGGTTGGCCGGAGCCAAGCTGGTCTGGCATATCCATGATCGGATCAGTGAGGACTACCTTCCCGCCCCGGTGGCACGTATGCTTCGGCGGCTGGCCCGGAGGGCACCCGACCTGGTGATCGCGAACTCGTATGCCACGGCTGCGACGATCTCCGGGGCACAGCGGTTGCGGGTGATCCACCCCGGTCTCACGCCGGAGCAGATCGGCCCCGCACCGCGTGCTGGCGATTCAACGCGCACGACCGCACCCGTGGTGGGGCTCGTCGGACGCATCAGCCCCACGAAGGGGCAGCTCGAACTGGTCCGTGCAGCGCCGGCGATCCTCGAGGCACACCCCACCACGCGGTTTCGGCTGATCGGCGAGCCGATGTTCGGTGCGCAGGCCTACGCCGACGAGGTCATCGCCGAGGCGCAGCGCCTCGGCGTGGCCGACCGGATCGAGGTGACCGGGTTCATCGAGGCGATCACGGCGGAGATGGCCTCTCTGACGGTATGCGTCCACGCCTCGCCGACTCCGGAACCCTTCGGTCAGGTCGTTGCCGAGGCGATGGCCCAGGGCACCCCAGTGGTGGCCACGAAAGCCGGGGGGGTCCCGGAGATCTTCGACGACCCCGAGGCGGACGGCCCCCTGGGCTGGCTGGTCGAACCAGGAGACGTCCACGGCCTGGCCGAAGCGGTCGTCGACGCACTGTCGAACCCCGCAGAGGGAAGTGAACGAGCCGTGCGCGCATGGGAATCCGTGACACGACGTTTCCCAATCTCCGAGACGGCACGTTTGCTGAACGAGGCGTGGTGGGAGACTGTGAACGTTTCATTGTCTGAGCGCGGGGGCGGTTAAGAGTTGACACGGGTCGCGATCGCTCACGACTACCTCACACAGCGGGGCGGAGCTGAGCGTGTTGTCTTGTCGATGGCCCGAGCCTTCCCGGGCGCTCCGATCTACACCACGCTCTACGAACCGGACTCGACCTACCCAGAGTTCCGTGACCTCGACATCCGTACGTCTCCACTGAACCGCCTCAGCGACCTGCGCAAGGATCACCGCCGCGCCCTGCCGCTGTTGCCGTGGGGCATCGGTCAAATGCGCATTCATGCGGACGTCGTCGTCGCCTCCAGCAGTGGGTGGGCGCACGGGATCAGGACGACGGGCCGCAAGCTCGTCTACTGCCACGCGCCCGCGCGTTGGGTGTACCAGACCAAGGACTACCTCGGCACCCACAACCTGTGGCGACACCCGATCGGCGCACCGTTGATGGCCCTGCGTCCGGCGTTGACTCGCTGGGATCGGGCCGCGGCGAGCACCGCCGACCGCTACTTGGCGAACTCGAACGTGGTGCGCGAACGCGTCGCCGAGGCCTACGGCATCGAGGCCGACGTGCTCTTCCCGCCGTTCGGGGTGGACACCCACGGTGAGGTCGAGGTCGTGCCGCAGGCTGCCGAGTGGGCAGACGAGGGCTTTCACCTGATCGTTTCTCGCCTGTTGCCGTACAAACACGTGCGCGAGGCCATCGAGGCGTTCACCGACCTCCCGGAGCGACTGCTCGTCATCGGGGCCGGGCCGCAGGAGGCCGAGTTGACGGCGATGGCGCCCCACAACGTGCGCTTGGCGGGCAGGCTGACCGATGCCCAGATGCGGTGGGCCTACCACCATGCGAACGTCCTGGTGGCTCCCAGTTACGAGGATTTCGGGCTCACGCCGCTGGAGGCGGCGTCCTTCGGCAAGCCCACCCTGGCATTGCGGGCGGGTGGCTACCTCGACACCATCGACGACTCCGTCAACGGAGCCTTCTTCGGCGCCGCGACCCCCGCGGCGATCCGCGCTGCGGTGATCGACAACCGTGACCGGCTCTGGCAGCCCGGGGCCATCACGGCGCATGCGGAGCGGTACTCGGAGGAGCGGTTCGTGGCCGAACTCCGCCGCGAGGTCGAGGCCATGACAGGCCCCTACGTGCCAACCACTGGCTGAGAGGGCAGAATAGCTTCTCGGCGCAGCGCTTGAGGTGTTTAAGCGCGTCCCACTTGTTGACGCTGCCCTGTCCGGGGCGGTGACGGGCGAGCTGACGGGGCAGAGGGATGGGCAAGGGGTCTGAGGAGGGGTGGCGTCCGCGTCATGCGGCTCTGTCTCCGTTGGACCGGATCCCCAGGTCTCGGACCCAGGCCCTGACCCGCCTCGCCGGGCTGCTCTCCGACTTGGCGGCGGTGGCCATCGCCTCAATGCTGGCGTACGTCGGGCGCTCCCGACTCCCGGTCTTCTCCGCGGTGGAGGACGTCACCGGGTCATCCCTCGCGACAGGCGTACTCATCGCGCTGACCTGGATCGCCTGCAATGCCGTCCTCTCCGCCTACTCGGCCCGCGAAATGGGCAGCGGGTCCTGGGAGTTCCAGCGGGTCGCCTTCGGGGGAATGATGGCCGCCGGCGTCGTCGGCATCGCGTGCTATCTCATGAAGTACGACCTCTCACGCGGCTACTTCCTCCTCCTGTTCGCCATCGGTATCCCCCTGATGCTCATCTTCCGGCTGATCCTGCGACGAACACTGAATCGCGCGCACCGCCGAGGAGTGCTGCAGCGCCGAGTCCTCATCGCCGGTACCCCGCAGCATATTGACGACGTCGTCAAGGTGCTCACGCGCGAGTCGTGGTTGGGCTACACCGTCGTGGGCGCGATGGCCCGGGTCGGCTGGAGCGCGGACGAAACGCCGGGCGGAGTCCCGTTCGTCGGAGCGACCAAGAACGTCGTCGACCTCGTGGAGCAGTACGGCGCCGACGCGGTGGTCTTCACGGAGGGGTCGTTCCCCACCTCGGCGGACTTCCGGCGCACCGCCTGGGAATTGGAGTCCCTCGACGCTCAGATGATCGTCGTTCCGGCGCTCTCCGACATCTCGAGCCAGCGCGTTCAGGTGCGTCCCGTGGCCGGCCTGCCGCTGCTCTTCGTGGAGCCTCCGCAGCGTGAAGCCGCGGCGCATCTGTCGAAGCGCGTGTTCGACCTCGTCGGGTCGGCCGGGCTGTTGGTGCTGTTCTCCCCGGTGTTCCTCATCACCGCTCTGGTCATCTGGCTCGACGACCGCGGTCCGGTGATCTTCCGCCAGACCCGCGTGGGCTTGGATGGCAAGGAATTCACCTGCCTGAAGTTTCGGTCCATGGTCGTCAATGCCGAAGAGGTGCTCAAACAGATCCAGCACCTCAACCAAGCTGATGGCGTGCTGTTCAAGATGGAGAACGACCCGCGGATCACCAAGCCCGGTCGCTTCATTCGCCGGTACTCCGTCGACGAGTTGCCCCAGTTGTGGAATGTGTTGCGCGGCGACATGTCCCTGATCGGTCCCCGCCCGCCGCTGCCAAAGGAGGTGGCGAACTACCAGTCCGACGTCGTCCGCCGCCTGCGCGTGCGGCCGGGCATGACCGGTCTGTGGCAGGTGTCGGGGCGCTCCGACCTGTCGTGGGACGACACCGTCCGGCTTGACCTCTACTACGTCGACAACTGGTCGATGGTCCAGGACCTGACCATCCTGCTGCGCACCTTCCAGGCCGTCTTCGGGCGCAGCGGGGCGTACTGACCACAGACAGACGAAAGGGCCGGAGCCAGCCTGCAGGCTGACCCCGGCCCATTCACCGTGGCCGCGGCTACTTGCCGTTCTTGGACGTCACCGCCTTGTAGGCGTCGACGATCCCGTCACCGTAGAAGGTGTTCTTGGCCGTCGTGCCCGTGCATGTCGCCGTGTACACGTCGGGCAGCAACGGGTAGACCTGCGTGCCACCGGCCGGGCACGCGGTGTCCTTGGTCGTGGCCGCGAGGATCTTGTCGGTCTGGCTCGCGTTGAGGGTCAGGCCACCGTTCTTCGGGTCCTTGTGGCCCCAGCGCCCAACGATCAGCGCAGCAACGCCGGCGGCGTGCGGTGAGGCCATCGACGTTCCTTGGATGGCCTGGTAGTAGCCCTCGCCGTCCTTGACGACGAAGCCCTCGTTGCCGGGTGTGATGTCGCCGGTCACGGGGTCGATGGCGCCCTCCTCGATGCCGACGTTCTTCGGGTACGCCGCGAGGATGAGGTTGCCCGGGCTGCGGTACTGATCGGTGCCCGGGAAGTCGCGGGAGTCACCGCCGGGGGCGGAGATGTCGATCCCGGTGCCGTAGTTGGAGTAGTACGCCTTGCGACCCGACGGGCCGATCGACGAGACGGTGTTGACCCGGTAGCCCTCGGCTGGCATGTCGAGGCAGGAACTGTCGATCGCGCGCACCCGCTCATTGCCTTCGGGGAAGTCGGGGCTGGTGTCGTCGCTGACCTTGTTGTCGAGGTCCTGGTGGTCGTTGCCGGCCGCCGCGACCAGGGTGACGCCCTGACGGTGCGCGTACTTCAGGGCACGGTTGGTCGCGTCGATGACCAGGCTCTGCTCCGCCTGCTCCGCCGGGGAGTCGGCCGGGTTGGCGCGGCAGTTGTACATCCACGGGTCGATGTAGTAGCTCATGTTGACCACGTCGACACCGGCCGACGGGGCGTACGTCAGCGCATCGACGGTGGCCTTGAGGAAGAAGTAGCCTGAATCCTGACCGGCGCGCAGGTTGACGATCTCGGCGTTCGGGGCGACACCGGCGATGCCCTGACCGTTGACCGGAGAGGCGATCGTCGAGGCCACGTGCGTGCCGTGACCGTTCTCGTCGACGTCGGCCGGGTCGGAGCAGCTCTGGTCGGGCTCGTCGGCACACGCGCCGTCGATGGACTCGATGTCGGTGGTGAAGTTGCGCGACAACGTGAAGTTGAAGTTGGGCTTGATGTCGGGGTGGTTGCCGTCGACGCCGGTGTCCATGATGCCGACGCGCACCCCACGGCCGGTCTCGACCTTGTGGGCCTGAGCCGTGTTCATCATCCGCATGTCCCACTGGCGACTGGCCAGGGGCTCACCGGTGGTGTTCGGAGCCGGGAAGGTCTGCTTCTTCGACTGCCCCCAATTCTCCTTCTCGACCTTGTCCTTGTTCTTCGCCTTGGCCGGATCGTCGTACCCGACGACCTTGTCGCGCCCGACGGAGTCGACGGCGGCCGTGGCCGAGACAGCGGCGTTGAACGCGTCGGAGGAGGTCTCGACCGTGTACAGGCCGATGGCCTTGTTGACGTCGGTGACCCGGCCGCCGGCCGCGGAGATCGCCCGGCGCACCTGCGCGTCCGAGGCTGACGACGACGCCAGGACAAGGACGGATCGCGCCTCTCCAGACGTCGGCGCGGCGCTGGCTGCGGTGGACGAGACAACCCCGGCTGTGCCGGCGACCAGGGCTAGTGCGCCCAAGGCAGCGGCAGCGGTTCTTGGTTTCTGCATGAACTGTCTCCCATTCGACGTGGCCCGCCTCGTTGCTGGCCACCCGCCCTACTGTGCTCCTTTCGATGCCGGATTTGGGGGAAACATGCAGCAAACTGTCGGTCATGCGTCTCGTCAGTGCCAATGTCAACGGAATCCGAGCAGCCCAGCGACGGGGTGGGTTGGCCTGGCTCCAGGCGCAGCAGGCCGACGTCGTCACGCTGCAGGAGGTCCGGGCCAGCGACGACCAGTTGCGCAAGGTGCTTGCCGACGAGGGCTTCGGGCATTGGCCTGTGGCGCATGCCCCCGCCGCAGCCAAGGGCCGAGCCGGAGTCGCGATCCTCACCCGAACGGAGCCGACCAGGATATCCAGCGACCTGGCCGCCGATTTCGACGAGGCCGGCCGCTGGGTCGAGGTCGACGTCCAGACCGAGGCCGGACCACTGACGGTCGCCTCGGTCTACGTCCACACCGGGGAGGCGGACACCGACCGGCAGGTCGAGAAGTATCGCTTCCTCGACGTGCTCACTCAGCGGATGCGCGAATGGCGCGACGACGGTCGCCGTGCGGTGATCACCGGTGACCTCAACATCGGTCACACCGAGCACGACATCAAGAACTGGAAGGGCAACCGCGGCAAGTCCGGTTTCCTGCCGCAGGAGCGGGCCTACCTCGACCGGTGGTTCACGGAGCTGGGATGGGTCGACGTGCACCGGGCGCTCCACGGCCCTGGGCCCGGCCCCTACACGTGGTGGTCGTGGCGAGGGAAGGCGTTCGACAACGACTCCGGCTGGCGAATCGACTACCAACTGGCCACCTCGCCCCTGGCCCAGACCGCCACCGCGGCGGTGGTGGGGCGTGCCGAGTCGTACGACCAGCGGTGGAGCGACCACGCCGCCGTGAGCGTCGACTACGACCTCTGAGCACGACGCTCCGCCTCGCTGACCACCGCTTTGGGCGACGTGCGCGGGGGGTGCCAGAATGCTGGCCATGTCCGAAACCCCCACGGCCCCCGCACGCCCCCGCATCCTCTCCGGGATGCAGCCGACCAGCGACTCGCTGCACATCGGCAACTTCATCGGCGCGCTGAACAACTGGGTGCCGCTGCAGGACGAGTTCGACGCGTACTACTTCGTCGCCGATCTGCACGCCCTGACCGTGCCGACCGACCCCGAGGTCATCCGCCGCCGCTCACGCATCACCGCCGCGCAGTTCATCGCTGCCGGCATCGACCCGGAGCGTTCCGCGGTGTTCTGCCAGAGCCACGTGCAGGAGCACCCCGAGCTCATGTGGATCCTGGCGTGCCAGACCGCGTTCGGAGAGATGGGGCGGATGACGCAGTTCAAGGACAAGACCGCCAAGGGGCAGAACGCCAACGTCGGCCTGTTCATCTACCCGATCCTCATGGCCGCCGACATCCTCATGTACGACGCCGCGTACGTGCCGGTGGGGGAGGACCAGCGCCAGCACCTCGAAATCACCCGCGACCTGGCCGTGCGGGTCAACCAGCGCTTCGGTGAGAACACCCTCGTCGTGCCCGAGCCGTACATCCTCAAGGAGTCGGCGAAGATCCAGGACCTGCAGGACCCGTCGATGAAGATGAGCAAGACGAACTCGACGCCCAAGGGCCTGCTTGAGCTCATGGACGAGCCGGGCAAGCTGACCAAGAAGATCAAGTCGGCCGTCACCGACACCGACGGCGAGATCCGCTACGACCCCGAGAACAAGCCGGGCGTCTCGAACCTCCTCGTCATCCACTCCGCCCTGTCGGGCACGAAGATCGCCGATCTTGAGCGCCGCTTCGTCGGCGAGGGGTACGGAGCGCTGAAGGGCGAGGTGGCCGACGTCGTCACCTCGACGTTCACGCCCTTCCGGGAGCGGATGAACGAACTGCTCGCCGACCCGGCCGAGCTCGACCGCACCTTGGCCAAGGGCGCCGACCGGGCGCGTGAGATCGCCGTGGTCACGATGGACCGGGTGCGCAACGCGGTCGGGTTGTTGCCGGTGACGGGTCTCTGACGGGCGGGCGTCCGATGCCGGTGCTCGGTGTGTCCGTGACGATTCCTCCGCCGTGGGGGGAGTTCCTGCAGTCCAAGCGCGCCTCCTACGGCGATCCGCAGGCGCTCGCGATCCCGCCGCACGTGACGTTGCTGCCACCGACCGAGGTGGGTGAGGCCGAGCTTGCGGGGTTCGAGGAGCACTTGCGGGCTGTGGCCGGGCAGACGAGCCCCTTCCGGATGGTGCTGCGTGGGACCGGCACGTTCCGGCCGACCTCCCCGGTCGTGTTCGTCACGGTCGCGCAGGGCATCCCCTCATGTGAGCGGTTGGAGAAGGCCGTGCGTTCCGGGCCGGTTGAGCGCCGGCTGGACTTTCCGTATCACCCGCACGTGACCGTGGCCCATCACCTCGACGATGCCGGCCTGGACCTGGCGTTCGAGGACCTGGCCGACTTCCGTGCGGACTTCGTCGTCGACCACATCGATCTGTTCGACCAGAACGGTGACGGGGTATGGCACCCGCGCGTGAGTTTCGCGTTGGGATCGGGCAGTTGACGCGCGCTCAGCGATGACGGCCGTGGCGCGCGGAGCGTCCGTGCCGGGCGGCGCTGGGCCGTCGGCGGCGTAGCAGCGAGAAGACCGCGAGCGTGCCCAGACCGGCACCGGCCCAGCCCCAGACTGGCAGGGTCGCGCGAAGGGGCTGGGTGGCCGGCGTGGCGACCGG
>NZ_BCRE01000024.1 GCF_001552435.1 Kribbia dieselivorans NBRC 106261 | reverse complement strand
CCGGCGTGGCGACCGGCGCCGCTGAGGCCGTCGGCTGCGCCGTCGCGCGAGGAGTGGGCTCGGTCGTGCGGCTGCGCTCGCGTGACGTCGTGCGACTCGCGGCGATCCGCTGCGCCTCTGCCGGCGACACGAGGTGCCCCACGGGGCTGAGCCGGTCGATGTTGGCGAAGGCCCAGTCATAGAGGGCCGCGGTGGGGCGCCAACCGCCTTGCAGGCCGTACATCTGGGTGATGATCAGGGTGCGGCCGTTGCGGCGCACCGCCGAGATGAGCGTGTGGTTGGCTTTGGTCGTGTACCCGTTCTTGACACCGATCGCGCCGGGGTAGTTGTACAGCACCGCGTTGTGGTTGCTGATCTCGAAACGGGTGCGCGTGGCGCCGCGCTTGACGCCTGGGAGCGTGGCGTTCTTGCGGGCGACGTAGGTGCGGAAGCGCGTGTTCTTCATCGCCTCCCGCCCGATGAGGGCGAGGTCGTAGGCGCTGGAGTACTGGGCCGGCGCATCGAGCCCGGCGGGGTCTGCGGCGTGGGTGTCCCAGGCGCCGAGGCGGCGCGCCTGGGCGTTCATCTCACGCAGGACCGTGTCGCGGCCGCCGCCGACGCGGGCCAGCGCATAGGCGGCGTCGTTGCCCGACGACAGGAGCAGCGCGTTGAAGAGTTCGTCACCGGTGTACCGGGCGCCGGGGACGAGCCCGACCCGCGTGCCCTCGGCCTGCGAGTCCGCATCGGTGATGCGGTGGCTCGACTTCGGGGAGATCTGTGGAATGAGGGTCAGGGCAGTCAGGGTCTTGAGCGTGCTGGCCGGTCGTAGTTTCGCATGCGGGGCCTTGGCGGCGAGTACTTCACCCGAGTCGAGATCGGCGATGAGCCACGAGACGTTGCGCACGGCCGGGGGAGTGGTGGCCCGCGCGTCCTTCACCACGCCGTGCGCGGCCATCTTGGGGCCACCGAGCGCGTCGTAGCGGCTCACGGTCACCTGGGGGCGGGGCAGGCTCGGCTTCGGAGATGGCGCAGCATGCGCCGTGGGACCGCCCACCGTGAGGGCGGCTGCAGTCAGCGCCGCTGGGAGCCACAGCAGTCGGCGCGGGTAAGGCGATGGCACGAGGGCACATCTTGCCACGTGCTCCCACGGAGCGTTCCGAGAGTGTTGGCGTCGGCGCGTTAGCCGAGTCTTCATGACGCTTGGGCCTGGTGATTGCGTGAGGCTGAACGAGCCGCGTTGAGGAGACTCGTGTCAGGCGCCTCTTCCCAGACGCCGGGACGCGGTGGCCTTGAGCGCCGCCGGTACTGCGCTCGGAGTGATGCGGCCCGCCTCGACCAGGTGCCGGGCGGTTGCCGTTAGATCCCGGGCCCGTAGGGACTCTCGTGCAGCATCGATCGCCTTGCTTGCGTAGAGGCGGTTTGCTGACCGTCTACCAGAAGCGGCGTATGGGCCGATTGTTCCGGTTCGATCGGACGCGATGTTCCGGTCGTATACCTCGTTGGACTCCTGTGCTGCCTTTGCGTAGTTATTTGAGGCGTTTCCCCCGTGGACGTGATATCGCACCATTGCACCAGAAACGTGGGCGGCGGGCCCAAAGACCTTAAGTAACTTGAGGACTAGGTCCCAATCCTGCTGTTGAGCCAAGGCGATGTCGTGACCTCCCACCACAATGTATCTAACCCGCTGAACGAGGAGGCTTGACAGGCAGACGTAACCGCTGCCAGCCAAACTTGTTTCGTAGGTGACGGGGCTGGGGCGAGACGCATCGACCTCTTGATTCGGTAGAACCCACGTGAAGCCAGCGTGCACGAAGGAGGCATCTGGATTGTCGCGGGCGACATCGAGTTGTTGCGCGATCTTCGTCCGACTGGACCACTCGTCGTCTTGGTCAAGGAACGCGACGTACTCGGCATCGGTAAGCGCCACAGCCAGGTTTCGCGCCGCTGAAACGCCCCGATTCTCCTGCCGCAGGAATCGCACACGCGGGTCGTCCAGCCCAGGGACTTGGGAGATGTCCTCGCTCGAACCATCATCAACAACCACTACATCGAGGTCTACGTTCTCCTGTGCAAGAACGCTCGCCAGCGATCGCTCCAAGAAGGGGCCAGGGTTGTAGGCGGGGATGATGGCGGTCACTCGAGGGTCAGCACTCATGCTGCAAAGGGTATCGATGAGAGGCGGCCACCCACCTACTTCTCCTCGTCGGGCGATCAGGCGACTGAGCGACGGGCCAGAGCTGGCGCATCAGCGACGGAACGATAGTGCTCCAGGAGTTGTTCCGTCAGGGCGTTCCACGATCGTTCGCGCACCCGGGCCATGCCAGCAGCACCCATGGAGGTCCTCAGTACCGGGTCCTCGACAATCGGGGCGGTCATGCGGTGCAGGTCACCGGCGACGTCCGGGTCGAAGAGGTGGCCGGTGCGCCCGTGGTCGACCAGGTCCACCGGACCGCCGCGGGCGGGGGCGACGACCGGCAGGCCCATCGCCGCGGCCTCCTGGAGCGTCTGGCCGAAGGTCTCCTTCGTGCCGGTGTGCACGAAGATGTCCATGGCGCCGTAGGCACGGGCCAGGTCATCGCCGCTCCGCCGGCCAAGGAAGACCGGAGGCAGGTTCGGTCGGCCGGTGCGGGAGGCCACGGCCTCGCTCAGGAGTGCGCCGATGTCCGCGCGGCTGGGGCCCTCACCGACGAGGACCAGTCGCGTGTGGGGAATCGAGGCGACCTCGACGAGCCGGTGGAGTTCCTTCTCGGGCGCCAATCGACCGACGTAGCCGAGAAGAACCTCGCCGTTGGGGGCCAAGGTCTCCCGCAGGGCAACGCTCCCGGCCTCGTCACGCCACTCCGGGTGGAAGAGGCCGGTGTCGACACCGCGACCCCAGAGCGCGGTCCGGGGAACGCCGTGCATGCGCAGCTCGTCGAGGGTCGGCTGGCTGGGCGCCAGAGTGAGGTTCGCTTGCGAGTGCATCCGCCGGACCCAGTGCCAGACGATCTCCGCGGCTCCGCGGCCGATCGCACCCGGACCGTGCTGCTCGACATAACTGGGCATGTCGGTCTGGTAGATGGCCACCGTCGGGATGCCCATGTCCTGGGCCACATGCAGGCCGCGCGCGCCGATCAGGAAGGGGGAGGCGACGTGCATGACGTCAGGCTTGAAGTCGCGCAGTGCACGGATCATGGTGTTGGTCGGCACGCCCGCATTGAAGCCGCGTACAGGGACGGCTGGGACCGCTCGGACGGGGTGACCGGCGAATGAGGTGGGGGCAGGGGAGGGCGCGATGATGAGCGCCTTGTGCCCCTGCTGACGCAGGCACTCAGCGACGCGACAGACCGAGGTCGTCACGCCGTTGAGGCTCGGCAGGAATGACTCCGTCACCATGGCTACACGCACGGTGCCCCATCTTCCCTCGTTGCGGTGCATCTTGGCTACTTGGAGGGGTGTGTCAGGTGACATCTAGGTGACCAATCGGTGAACTCGGCTCCGGCGGCTCGCCGTGGCATCAGTGATCCGTCACTGGTCGGGCTTCTTTGGTGAGTGGGCCATTCGCTCGTTACCGTCTGTCCATGGCTGATCAGACCCCACCACTCGACTCCTTCTGGGCCGTCGTGCCTGCCGGCGGCGCCGGCACGCGATTGTGGCCGCTGAGCCGGGCCGGGTCACCGAAGTTCCTCCACGACCTCACGGGGACTGGTCGGACCCTGATCCAGTCCACCGTCGATCGGCTCGAGCCACTGGTTGGCAGCAATACCATGGTGGTGACGGGTGCGGCACATGAGGCGGCGGTGCGGGACCAACTGCCCCACATTCGGCATGTGTTGGCTGAGCCGAGCCCCCGGGACTCCATGGCCGCCATCGGGTGGGCTGCGGCCGTGCTGGAGGCCCGCGATCCGGACACGATCATGGGGTCGTTCGCCGCGGACCACATCATCACCGACCTCGAAGCCTTCCACTCTGCGGTCGGAGCGGCCGTGGAGGCAGCCCGCAAGGACTATTTGGTGACGATTGGCATCGAGCCGACCTTCCCGTCGACCGGGTTCGGCTACATCCAAGAGGGGCCGACGATCAAGGGCCTGCGTGCGCGCCGAGTCCGCCAGTTCGTCGAGAAGCCGAACGCCGAGCGGGCCGCTCGCTATTTGGCCACCGGGGAGTTTCGGTGGAACGCGGGCATGTTCGTGGTCAAGGCCGGGGTGCTGCTTGACCTCCTCGCCAAGTGGCACCCGCAGTTGGCCGCTGGCCTGCGGTCGTTGGCCGCTCAACCGGATTCGTTGGCCGAGACGTGGCCGACGCTGGAGAAGATCGCCATCGACCATGCCGTGGCCGAACCAGCGGCCGACATCGGCCGGGTCGCCGTGGTGGACGGCGCCTTCTCGTGGGACGACGTGGGTGACTTCGCCTCGCTCGGCGACCTTGTGGCCGACACGGTCGACGGCGTGACGGTCTTGGGTGACCGCGCTGCCGTGCGGGTTGTCGACGCAACGGGCTTCATCGCGCCGCAGGGTGGGCGCTTGGTGGCCGTGGTCGGACTGGAGGACGTGGTCGTGGTGGACACCCCTGATGCGCTGCTCGTCACGACTAGAGCGCAGGCACAAAATGTGAAGAAGGTCGTGACCGCACTCAAGGAGTCGGGACGGGCCGACCTCGTATGACCAGCGCCGGCAGTGACGGGGACGCGCCTTCCGGGACGCCCCAGCCGATCGACCCCAAGAATCCTGACGGACCGGCGCCGCTGAGTCGGGGTGAGTTGCAGGATCGAGCGATACATGGGGCGTCGTGGACCCTAGTCAACGTCATCTTTGGGGTTGGTGTTGGCTTTCTGGTCAACATCCTCCTGGCGCGGGTTCTGGGCGTGGTCGACTACGGTCGATTGGCCTATCTCACGATGATCATCGGCCTCGCGGGGTCGATCGCAGGGATGGGGGTTGGCTCGGGCACCTTGCAGTTCGGGGCTAAGGCGCACTCGGCTGGCCGCCGAACCGAAGTCCAGTCGTTGCTATCCAAATCGCAAGGCTTTCGTCTCATGGTGGCTGCCCCGATCATGACTGTTGTGGTGGTGGCACTCGTCAGGGTGGACTGGGTGCTCCTCGTGCTGGCGGTGGTGTTCGGCATCTGGGTCTCGGCTTTTTTTGCCGGGGCAGCCACGTGTCTGGGAATCGAGAACAAGACGGCTGGGGGCGCCAAGAATGCCTTGGTGATCAACCTGCTGACGCAGGTAGCAGTGGTGCTAGCGGCCGTGACGGTGGGCACGTCCGACAGCATCTGGGCGGCACGGATCATCGTCGGGGCGTTGGGCGCGGGCACCGCGATGGTCTTGATCTCGCCTTGGTATCGTCGTGCTGTCTTGAGGCCGACGTTCCCATGGGGATTCCCGGAGGGCTTCTGGCGGTTCGCGCTACCCACCGCCGCTGCAGGACTGGTCGGCTCTCTGCTGTCGAATCGGTCGGAAGTGGCGGTGCTAACGTGGATGTCTGCCGAGCACGCGGCGGGAATCTTCGCGTTGGCCTACGGTCTCTCGGCGCATTTGTTCAGTCCGGCTCAGGCACTGATAGGACCGCTCATCCCCGCGGTGTCGGGGTTGCACGAGGTCGATCCGAGCGCCGTCGGGCGGGCGTTGGGGCGAACCTTGCGCTCGGCTGCGACGGTCGCGGGGGCCCTGATGGCGACGATCATGCCTTCGCTCGCGCTGCTCATTCCCCTAATCTACGGGGCGGAATTCGCCGAGGTATCGCCCGTCATGCTGGTATTGGCGATGGGAGGTGCCATTTCCATTCTCGGTGGGCCACTGTCGGCGTTCGTTGCGGCGAGATTACAGGGCTCGCGACTATTTCGCGTCAGCGTCATCTCGCTGGCGCTCAACGTCGGTCTCATGGTGCCACTCATCCCCATCATTGGCATCTGGGGCGCAGTCGTCGGCAACATTGCCGGAACGCTCGGCCAGACGGTCGCGCTGTTGCGCGGCGAGGTAAGGACCCTAGGGGTTTCGCCGCGATCCGTGGTCGCCGATCTTCTGCCAATTGGCGTCGGGGGCTTCGTTGGTTGGGTGGTCTGGTGGGGAATGGGCCTCATCGGTCTATCGGCGGTGGCATCCGCTGTTTTGGGGGGCGTCGCTGGAGGGGTGCTGTTTCTGTCGGTTCTGGCTGTTGCACGGGTGGGCTTGACGATGGGGGATGTGAACGCCATCCGACGGGCCGTCCCCCGAATTGCCCGCGGTCCAGGCGGACACCTGCTTACCCTGCTGGGGCGCCGGGTGGGTTGAGGTTCACATTGGGCGACGTGCCCGAACTCGCTTGGGTGTCTGTTCCGGGCAGCCGCGCAATGGCCTGATCCAAATCCTCGCACCAGTTGGCAGTTGTGAACCCGCCTGAGTACTCGTCGAAGATGCCCTTGACCTTGCCGTAGGAGTTGTCGGCCACGAAACTGGGTACCCCAGAGAGACAACTGAGTATGTGGGCATGGAGTCTGTTCGTCGCGATGGCCGAGCTGTTGGAGGCGATTTTCTCGGCGGCACGCAGGTTGACGCCAGTCTGAGACGCCGCCGCCTTCGACGCCACCCATACGGTCGGCGCAGTGGAGGGGAGGCGACGCGCGACTGACCCCGTCCCCGTGGCAGCTCGCCATGCCAAGTGGTTCAGGCGACTCCACGTCCAGTCGTCGGCTGGAGCATCTCGATCCTGATGCATGGCCTCTTCATCGCGCCTGGCCACGACGCGGGGCCGTCGCATGTGGCTCGGGCGAACGGTGGGCGTCCACCCGAGCGCGTGGTCGGGTGACCAGACGGCCTCGACATGGGGGAAGGCCTCCTCGGCGAATGCCTGTGAGCGTCGGTCGCGCACGAGCAGTGTGAGGTCGGGTGCCGACGAGTAGACGCGGGCAGACCGCTCGACTGCGTCAGTGTTCTCGAAGTGAATGGTCTGAGGCAGCACGACGTAACGGCGATCGGGGTCCGTGGCGATAACCCGAAGCCGGGACTCCTCCTCATACGGGTACAGATCGCCAAGATTGCCTCCCCCGAGGAACAGGACAGGCAGGTCCTGAGGAAGCGCATGCAAGACCTTCAAATCAAGCCCCGCAAGGTCTGACAGGTAAACGACCTCCACGTTCATCCTGCGCAGCAGTGCCAGGGTGCCACCGGCGATCATGGAGTCACCCAGATTGCGGTGCCGTGGGATGCCGAGGAGGGCGACCTTCGTGTGGCCGCGGAGCGCATCCACAAGGACGCTCATGATGGTCGACCTCAGACTCTCCACGTAGAGCGCGTCATCTCTGGTGAGAGGAGACCGGTGATCCCTCATCCAAGTTTCTCCTCTGCCGTTGGCGTGTGAGTGTGGGCGGCCGCCACCTCGACGCGTTGCGAGAGAAGACGTGTGGTCCGACCCAGGATGATTCGTTGGATGAGGGGAAGCTTCCGCGCGTGGTCCTCCAACAGCAGCTTCAGGGGACTCAGATCCGTTTTCATCCGTGGTGTGCCAGATTCCCCTGACCACAAGGTGTCGAGCCACGTCGCGTCGACCTTGAATACCTCCGTGACGAACTCGCGGTATGCGTCCCGTAGAAGGGGGTTCGCGTGGGCACGTTGGATGAACCCATCCTCGGTGGAGATCTGCTGGGCGTGAGAGCGATAGGCGAGCGCGGGCACGGAGGTCCGGACCAAACGAAGCCCCGTCCTCAGCGAGCGGAGCCACAGGTCGTGATCTTCCGCTTGCACCCCGCGGTAGCCTCCGGCCGTCGCCAAGGCCTCGCGGCGGGCAGCCATGGTGGGGTGGCAGAGGGGATTGTGGACCAATAGATGGAGGGGCATGGCCTCTGCCGTGATGGGCAGAGGAAGGCCGGGACGGAGAACCCGTGATCCGTCCTTGAACTTGATGATCGGCGTGAAGGCCAAGTCAGCGCCGTCCAAGGCTGCGAGCTGAGCATGGAAGCGTCCTGGCAGGCACACATCGTCAGCGTCCATACGGAACACGTACCGGCTGTCGGTGGCGTCCAACAATTGCTGCAGACCCGCTCCGACACCAACGCTTCGGTCGTTCCTGAGCATGCGGATGCGCGCGTCGCTGACCTCTTCGACGAGCCGTTCGGGGTGGTCCACCGAGCCATCGTCCAAGATGAGCAGTTCTGCGTCCTTGGGCATGCTCCGCAGGGTCGACCGAACGGCCGTTCCGAGCGTTCTGCTGCCGTCCCTGACAGGCAAGATCACCGAGATCAGCGGCATGAGGTCAGAAGCTCCTTCCAGAAGGCGTGGACCGAGTGGTCTGCCAAGACGCGCTGACGCGCGTTGCTGCCGAGTGCGGCGCGTAACCCCTGGTCGTCCGCCACACGGCGCAGTGCCTGAGCGAGGGCGGTGGGATCACCAGGCGGGACGACCAATGCATTCTCGCGGTCGGTCACGTAGTCCTGCGTTCCGTTGACCCTCGTCGTGACAACAGCCTTGCCCATGCCAAGCGCATCGAGGAGGACCAGCGGTCCGGACGGCAGGTCGGTCGGCGACATGACCACTGCAATAGCGGCGGCCTTCGAAGCGAGAGCCCGTCCGTCCTCGGGTGCGGGCATATCGATGATCTGAACTCGGTCCGCTGAGGAGCCGATGGGGGTCAGGGGGTGGCCGGGGGCAAGAATGGCGGGAAGATCGACCTCAACCAACGCCCTCAACAGGGTGTCCCAGTCCCGGTGTGCCCAGCCTGCAGCATAGATGTACCCCTCGTCAGCGGTGGGCAGCTTCGTCACCTCCGTCCTGACAGGCCATCGAATGAACCGTATCCGGTCTCCTTTGACGGCGAACCGTCGGTGGAGCATGCCTTGATCACCAGTTCGAATCACCAAGAAGGTGTCGACCGCGCGAAGGATCAATTGACCCAGTGCGCGTGGAAACTGCCTGCGAGGGGCCAAGAAGTCGAAGACGACGACCTTGGTTCTTGGCGACAAGACCTTGATCAGGAGCGCCGCGAGGCCTACCTCGATGCCCAAAGTGCATATGACGACAGCGCCGGCGTGTCGAGCTGCGCGCGCAAGGTGGTATGCGTCACGCAAGAAGTTGAAGGCGGCACGCCTGCGCCCAACCTCCCAGTCCTTCCGGCGAGCTCGGACGTCCGCGGACAGCCCAGCCGCAACGTCAGGGTCAGGCCCTCCGAACTGCCATGTCCAGGGTACGGACACAATCACGCGCACGGATGTCTCCCCTCGTCTCGACGAATGAGGCGGGCCGGATCGCCACCCCAGGCAGTCTCGGTCCAGTCTCACATGGGCTGGGATAGGCAGCTGAAGCCAGACCCGTTCATGAGACGCGAACCGAGAGTCCAGCTCGTTGTGCCGCCAGTGCCGAAGGATCTTCGGATCGCTGGCGTTCGAAAGGTTGGGTATCCTTCCTACGGTGCCGCTGGCTGACACCAGAATCCGCTCGTGCTACGAGTCAATGCCAGACCACACGATAAGACGGCGGGGGACGTGGAGAGCGATTCGGAACGGAGAAGGCCGTTGATGGTCTTGTTGGTTTCGCCAGTGCGCGGTCTCGACCCGTTGTCTGGGGACGTGACCTTCACCGAGCAATTGCTTGCGTCACCTCCGCCCGGTGTGACGTACGTGACTTACGACGAGGCACTTCGCCGTGGGCTGCTGCGAGAAGTTGGCACGCACGCCGACGTACAGGCTGGTCGTCGACGGCTCCGCGCGTTGGGGGTGGCAGTCCTGCGGAAGGGGGAGTACGCGCTTCGCAGTTCCGGGCTTGCCTATCGTGAGCCGGTTCGACTCTTCGAGGTGGAGCCAGGAGCGTTCGACCTTATCCATGTGCATGTCTTTCACACGCGGTTCCTTGGACAGCACCCCCCAATTGTCATGACCGGGGGCGGACCGATGGAGTGGGTCTACGCCAATGCGTGGCATTGGAGTCCACGCCGTATCCGCGTGGCCAACGCGATCGACGCAGCCATCGGCGCATGGTCCGGGGCGACGATCTGCGCCATGCGTTCGGGATCAATCGCGCGTTACGTCGCACCCAACGAGGATCTTCGCGAGCATCTGGTGACGCGAGGCTGGGACCCAGCCCTCATTGAGATCATCCCGAACTTCTTGGCGTATCCCGCAGCCCCTGAACAGGCGGCGCGTACTCCGCGACGGCTGGGATTCGTGGCGAAGGACTTTGACGCCAAGGGTGGCCCGCTGGTTGTCGAAGCACACCGGCGGCTGCGATTGGACTTTCCTGACCTTGAATTGCTCATCGTCGGTTCCGAGCCCCGACACGACGCGTCATGGCTGTCCTCGCAGGGAATCGAATGGCTTCCACTTGTCGATCGAGGGCGACTGCTTAGGGAGATCTACCCGTCCATCGACATTCTTGTGTACCCCTCGGCCTTCGACACCGGGGTGCCGTTCAGCACCCTGGAACCGTTGGCGGCCGGCATCCCGGCCGTTGTGTCCAACCTGCCTGGCCTGCCTGACCTGGTGGGCGCTGATGCCGGTCGGGTTGTAGAGCGCGACCCAACCGCCATTGCCGCAGCAGTCAAGGAACTGCTTGACCCGGACATGTGGCTGACTGCGTCCCACGCGGCCACACGCCGCTTCCGCACCATCTATTCCGCCGACGTCCAATCACCCCGACTGGGAGAGGTCTACCGCAATGTCCTCCACTCCGCTGCCGCGCACTGATCCGCAAGGCGGGCAATGGCCCGGCCTGAGCGTGACCGTCGTCATTGCCACCTACAACCGACCTGACCATGTACGTGAGTGCTTGGAGCATTTGGCGAAGCAGTCGGTTGCGCCCCACGAGATTGTCGTGATTGACGCTTCTCCTGACCATCGCACCGCCCTCGCCGCCGCGGAGTTTCCCGGAGTGATCTACACACGCAATGACCTTGGACGAGGTCACACGGCGACTTCCCGCGCAATCGGTATGGAGCTGACGAAGGGCGAGGTCGTGGCCTTCATCGATGATGATGCCTACGCGGAACCCGACTGGCTGGAGGAGTTGCTCAAGCGTTACCAGCCTGGAGTGGGTGCGGTCGGAGGCCGGGCCCGAAATGGCGTGCCTGGCGAGGAGCAGGAGGGTGTTGATGAGGTAGGGAAGTTGCTGCCCAACGGAATCCTGACCGGAAACTTCGCCGCCATCACGGAAACAGATGTCGACGTGGACCACCTTCTGGGGGCCAACATGTCCGTCCTCCGGTCTGCAGTGGACGAATTGGGGGGCATCCACGACCACTACCCCGGCACCTGTCTCCGGGAGGAAACCGACATCGCACTTCGACTGCGGAAGGCTGGTTACCGCATCATCTACACACCGAATGCGGTGGTGCGTCACGTCGGAGGCACGTACGCCAAGGGCCATCGCTTCGACACACGCTACAAGTATTACGGCGCCCGTAACCACATGGTCCTGCTGGCGCACAATCTGGGCCTGCGTGACTCACACGCGCAGAACAACGTGAAGGTCGTCGCGGAGTCGGTGCGTGAGGACCTGAAACTCGCCTATGACGCGCTGCGGCTTCGGGGCGATCAGCCGTTCAAACTTCGTTTCCGGACTGCGGGCGGTGGCGTGCTTCGAGCAGCAGTGCACACCGCGGGAACGGCTGTCGGGGCCGGCGTGGCACTGAAGATGGCCATGTTTGGCGACCCCGAAGCACGAAAGCGTCGTTGAGTTCGACCTTCAGCCGACGTCGCGGCGCGTGTAGCGCCACCACCCGGCGAGCGCCAGCGCCAGCGCGATGGCCGACATGACCGCCATGCTGGTCCACCCCGCCTCACCACCGGGCAGGTGCGGGCTGTGCGCGAAGGGCGAGAAGTCGATGATCCACTGCGGCAGACGCAAGGCCGCACCCATCCACGAGAGCACCGCGACCAGTGCGTAGTACGCCCAGACGAACGGTGCCAGGTCCGAATGGATCCCCATGGCGAGGGCCGCCACGCCGACGACGACCAGCAACGCCGGCGCCTGAGCCAAGCTGGCCAGGAGCAGGGTCGACAGCCACGACCAGTCGCCATCGATCATGCTCGCCGAGGCCCCGATCGACGCTCCGAAAACCACGAGGAGGACGAGCGTTCCCAAGGCCGCAGGGATGAGGTGAGCCAGGAAGAATCGTGTGCGGCTGGCGGCGGTGGACAGCAGGAGCTCGGCGTGGCCGGCCTCCTCGGCGCTGTGCAGGCGGAGCACCGTGGTGAGACCGAATGCCGCGGCCACGAGCCCGACCATCGTCAGCATGACCGAGAAGTAGAGATTCACGAGTGAGTCAAGCTGGCCACCGGCCATTTGTGTGACGAGGTCGCGGATGGTCGGGTCGCTGAGCATGTCGTCCACCGACGTGCGCAGGGTGCCCAGTCCGATGCCGAGGATGGCGAAGGCGATCGACCACCCAAGCAGGGAGGGGCGAAGGGAGCGCCACAGCAACCCGAACGGGCCGGCGAGACCCGCGTTGGCCCGAGGTGGACCAGGGGTGGGTTGGATCAGACCGGAGCCGTGATCGCGACGGGCCTGGAGGATGTACGCCGTGGTGATGAGCACCGCTCCGACCGTGAGCGAGATCGCGAACGGCCAGAGGCGATTGGCCCCATAGACGGACAACTTATCGCTCCACCCGAAGGGGGTCAGCCACAACAGCCAGCTTAATGACGTGCTGAGCGAACCGATGGCACGCACGAGGAAGGCCACGCCCAGGAGAGCGAGGGAGATGCCACCAGCCCCCCGCGACGTCTCCGAGACCTGACCCGCAACCGCTCCGACGCCGGCCCACACCAATCCGGGGCCGAGCCAGTACAGCGCGAACGCGATCGTGCCGGTGCCGGCCGGCACGCCACCCCACAGGATTGCGGCCACACCCATCACCGTCGTGAGCAGCACCGCTCCGAGGGCCACGGTCAGCGCGGCCGTCAGCGGGGCGAGACGGCCCATCACCGTGGCGCCGAGCAACTCCAGCCGTCCGGCCTCCTCGTCGGTGCGGGTATGCCGGCGCACCAGACCGTAGGCCAGGACGGCGCAGGCCAGCGCACCCAGCGTGCTGATCTCGAAGGTGGCGATGGTGTCGAGCGTCGCCGGTGTGGGGAGGTGGCCGTAGATGGCGCGCGTGGCGGGGTTCGCGTAGGTGGCGACGAGTCCCTCCATGGCCGTACCCGAGGGGTAGAGGTCGTAGACGGCCTTCGCGCTGAACCCGGCTACGACCGCGGCCGCCACCGCCACCAGGGGGATCACGACGCGGTCGCGGCGCAGCGCCAGGCGAATGAGGTGGCCGGTGCTGGTCAGGGAACTCATCGGGATTCGCTGCCCGCGCTCTCGTAGATCCCCATGAAGAGGTCCTCGAGGGAGGGCGGTGAGGCGGTCAGGGCGGTGATGTTCGCGGCAGCGAGAAGGCGCATGACGTCGT
Organism: Kribbia dieselivorans NBRC 106261; assembly: GCF_001552435.1. Taxonomy (GTDB): domain Bacteria; phylum Actinomycetota; class Actinomycetes; order Actinomycetales; family Dermatophilaceae; genus Kribbia; species Kribbia dieselivorans. The sequence goes on along the minus strand of NZ_BCRE01000024.1, from coordinate 19,379 downwards.
CGATGGCGTCCGGGTCCGCGCGCAGGCTGACGTGCGTGCCGTCGGTGACGAGGTCGTGCACGCCGGGCATCGTCTCCAGCCCGACGGCGACGGTGTCGGTTTGGGCCTCGATGTGGGTGCGCGAGAGGTGGCGCAGGTCGGTGAGCGACCCGGTGCGCACGGCGCGTCCGTCCCTGATGATCGTGATCCGTTTGCAGAGGTGTTCGATCTCGCTGAGGATGTGGCTGCTCAACAGCACCGTCCGGCCGTCATCCGCGGTGGACTCCGCCACCACGTCGCGGAACGTGGCCTCCATGAGTGGGTCGAGGCCGGCCGTGGGCTCGTCGAGGAGGAGCAGCGGGACGTCACTGGCCAGGGCGGCCACGAGCGCGACCTTCTGACGGTTGCCCTTGGAGTACGTGCGGGCCTTCTTGGTCGGGTCGAGGTCGAATCGCTCGATGAGGTCCGCGCGTTTTGACTCGACCAGGCCGCCGCGCATCCGACCGAGCAGATCGATGACCTCACCGCCGGTGAGGTTGGGCCAGAGGGAGACATCTCCGGGGACATACGCCAGTTGTCGGTGCAGACGTTCGGCGTCGGTCCACGGGTCGCCGTCGAGCAGGCGCATCTCGCCCGAGTCCTTGCGCAGCAGGCCGAGCAACAGGCGGAGCGTCGTGGACTTGCCGGAGCCGTTGGGCCCCAGGAAGCCGTGGACCTCGCCGTGTTCGACGCTGAGGTCCAGGCCGTTGAGTGCGTGCGTGTGCCCGAAGGACTTGTGTAGTCCGCGGATGTCGATTGCGGTGCTCACGGATTCGACCCTACTCGGGGGATGTCACCCGGAAGACCGGGATCTGGTAGGCGATGGGCTCGAAGTCGGCCAGCGGCGCTTCCTTGTCCACGGGGATGTGCGGGCGGCCGCCCGGCGCTCGCCGCAGGAAGGCCTTGATGATCGGTGCCCGCTGCGACGATGGCACTTCCACGAGGTGCACCGGGCGGCGCCGACCGCTGATGAGCACCGCGTGCCCGTCGGCGGCCCGGACGTTCTTGACCCACTGGGCCCGCTCGCCGAGCATGGCCACGAGGTAGAACTCACCGTCCACCCGGACCGGCATCAAGGGAAAGGTGACGGGGTCGCCGGAGGTGCGGCCGCGCACCTCCAGTCGGGTCACGACGCCGCGGGTGACACCGGAAGCGCCGATCTTCGACCACAGACCGTTGAGGACCCGGGCGACGGCGTTCGGCCCGGCGCCGCGATACATCCACCGGGCCATGTCGTCTGACAGCAGCATGTCTCCACTCTTGCCCAAACGCCGCCACCCCGCACGTGGTTGACGCAGTCCGGGGTCGGTCACGCCTCGCTGATCACCTTGTCCTTGCGAAGGACGGCAAGTGCGTCGTCGTCGTAGCCGATCTCACGAAGTACCTCCGCGTTGTCGGCGCCGCGGGTCCTTGGGCCGAAGTTGACCTGACCGGGGGTGGCGCTGAGCTTGACGGGGATCCCGACGCCGCGGTAACCGGGAGCCTTCACAACCATGTTGCGGTGATGCACCTGTGGCATGTCGAGGGCTTCTCCCACGGTGTTCACGGAACCGGCTGGCACACCGGCTGCGCGCAAGGCCGCCGAAAGATCGTCGCGAAGCCACGTCTTTGTCAGCGCGCCGAGTCGAGCGCGGAGTTCGGGTGAGTTGTTGAGTCGATCCTCGTTGCGCGCAAACCGTTCGTCGTCGCCGATCTCCGGGGCCCCCAGGACCTCGGTGAGCGCACGGAATTGCCGGTCGTTGCCCGCTCCGATGAAGAAGGGACCGTCGGCGCACTGGAAGGTCTCGTACGGGGCGATCGTCGGGTGAGCCACTCCCGTGCGCTCGGGGGTGACGCCCGTGGCGAACCACTTCCCGGCGTGAGGGATGAGGATCGACATGGCGTTGTCGAGAAGGGCCAGGTCGACCAACTGCCCCTGGCCACTGCGAGCCCGAGCCTGCAAGGCGAGCAGGATCCCGTTCATCGCGTTGAGTCCGGTGATGACGTCCACGATAGGAATCCCGATGCGCATGTCCGGCCCGTGAGCCTCGCCGTTGATGCTCATCAGCCCCGAAAGCGCCTGCAGCACAGCGTCATACCCCGGTGCTCCGCCGAGTGGTCCGTCGACGCCGTATCCCGTGATGCGGCAGTGGATCAGCTGCGGGAACTCCTCGCGGATGACGTCATCGCTCAGACCCCACCGGGCCAACGTGCCTGCCTTGAAGTTCTCCAGGAGCACATCGGCGTCCGCGAGCATCCTCCTGAGCAGCGTCTGACCGGTCTCCGTCCGCAGGTCGACGGAGATGTTCCGCTTGTTTCGATTGAGCTGGTCGAAGTATGCCGCGTGGTCCTCCCGAACGAACGGCGGTCCCCACCAACGCGTCTCGTCACCGTTCGGTGGTTCCACCTTGACGACGTCGGCCCCGTGGTCGGCGAGCATCTGACCGCACAGCGGGCCGGCCAGCACACGAGAGAGGTCGATGACCCGAAGCCCCGTCAGGGCTCCCTCGGTGGTGTCGGAATTGTCGTTGTTCATGGTCGTCCTTTCTTGACGCCCGGTCGGATGAGCCGGGTCGGGGTGAATCACCGTGAACCGGTGGGGCGGTGTTGGAGGGCTGGGACCGCATGGCGACGAAGGGCCAGCGTTGAGGTGGCACCCGCGGCAGCGCTGAGGAGGGAGACCAGCCAGAACGCGCCGGCCGGGCCGGTGATCGTCGCCAGCGCTCCGGCGGCGAGGGGAATCCCGACCTGGGCTGCACGCGTGCCGGCCAGGCGAAGGGACAGGGCGGTGGCGCGAGCATGGCTGGGGGCGACCGCCGTCACCCAGGTCATGGTCACGGGTTGGTTCATTCCCCAGAAGAACCCGAGAGTGGCGAGCGCAATGGCCAGGGTCCAAGCATTCGGTGTCAGGGCGACCACGGCGCACGCCGGTGCGGCCACGATGGGAGCGATGATCAGGACGCTGCGCTGGGTCCACCGCGCCAGCACGAGGGGCATGGCCGCCCGGGCCAGCATCGAGAAGGCGGACCGCACGGTGATCAGGATCGACACCACCATGGGACCCAGTCCAACGCGCTCGCCGACGACCGGAAGGTACGCGGCGATGATGTCGAAGCCGGTGATGGCCACGAGTGCGGAGAAGAGTGCGGCCGGCATCCCGGGGCGGGCCAGTAGCCGGAGCGCATCGGAAGAGCTGGCCATCTGCCGGCGGGCAACATCGGTTCGCGTCGAGCGGACGGAGATGACGAACGGGATGGCTGCTACGAGGGTCGCCGCCAAGCACAGGAGTGTTGGGGAGGTGTCCACGACGCCACGGAGGCCGCCCGTGGACTGCTGAAGGGCCAACCCCGCCAACGGTGTGGCGATGGTCTGTCCGATCGACACCGCCAGGGTGAAGGCTGCAAAGCCGTGGACGTGCCGATGTGGGGGAGTCAACTCCATGATCAGCCCCTGAAAGCCGATCATGGTCATGATCTGGCCCAATCCCAGTGCGGTGTTCACGACCGCCAGGGCCCACACCGCTGACGTCGCAGCCAATCCGGCCGACGCTGTGGCGCTGACCGCGATACCCGCGAGCAGCATGCCGCGACCTCCACGAGCATCGACCCAGCCGCCGATCCGCAGGGCGAACAGCATGGGGAGCAGCGAGAAGGTTGCCGCGACGACGCCGACGGAGGTGGCATCGCCTCCGAGCGCCAGAACCCGATAGGACACCGCAATGCGCGCGGCGTCGTACACGCCATTGACGAGCACGGCGGCGACGAAAATTCGGAACAGGGGATTCATGAGGCGGCTAGGATCCGGCGATCCGGAAAGTTTGGGTCGGCCACCCCACGGCACCGATATAGGTAGCGGAGTACGGATATATGTATTCAGCTGTATCATGTGCCTCATGACACCTGCTGATCCTGACGTCCGCGGCGCCAAGCCACGTCCTCGACATCGCATGGTCGATCGGGTGGCAGCGATTCTGGAGATGGTAGCGAGGGCACCTGAGGGCTTGACATTGACCGAGATCTCCACCGAACTCGGCGCTCCCGTCAGTTCCACGCACGGTCTCGTGAATGGTCTGGCGGCAACGGGCTACCTGGAAGAGCGCAACCGGGTGTATCGCTTGGGTGCGGCCCCCTACCTCCTCAATGTCATTGCCGGCAGACCGCCGGTGACGAAGGTCAGTCACGATCAGCTCCTTGGGGTGCACGCAGAGACGGGGTTGACAACGGCGTTGTCGGCGATGGTGGGGGACTCCTTGTTCTACGTGGACCACGTCTCCTCGGACCCGGTGTATGCCTATCTCGGTGAGAACCGATTGCGCCGCTCGCTGCTGCGCACTTCTGCGGGTTGGGTGCTGCTGGCGGACAAGGAGAACCGGGACATCTGGACACTCCTCAACGGTCTGCCTGAGGATGATTCCCCTCGCGTCGAGGCCTTCCTCGGTCAACTGGAGGAGATTCGCCGCACGGGGATCTGTGCGTCCCCCCGAGCTGCCCGCGACGGAGGTGACGGCATCTCGGTTGCCCTTCGCGAGGATGGAATGACGATCGCCACGGTGGGTGTCATCGGCGATGCCACGACCATTGCGCCCAGGCGTGACGAGTTGGTCGAGATCCTCGTGCGGCACGCCACGGAGTGGGGTCTGCGCTAGCCGACCGGTCCATCCGAGCCGGGTGCGGTCTCGGGACGGGCCGGTCGGCCAGCGGCGGTCGTCCACGGTGGATCACATGGACTCGGGGATGAAGAGCACGATCTGGGGGAAGAGCAGGAACACCACCGCCAGCAGCAGGATGGACACCACATAGGGGAAGGCCCCAACGAAGACGTCATGCAGTGGCAACTTCGCCGACCGGGAGACCACGAAGACGTTCAGGCCCATGGGTGGTGTCACCATGCCAACCTCGGCCAGCATGACCACAAAGACGCCGAACCAGATCGGGTCGTACCCGAGGGATTCCACGAGGGGCAACACGACCGGCACGGTCAGGGCAATGATCGCAATCTGGTCCATGAAGAACCCGAGCACGACGTAGACCGCGGCCACGCACAGCATGATCACCAGGCCGGGAACTGCCAAATCGCCGACCCAGGCGACCAGTTTGGGAGTGACTCGAGTCTCCGTGAGGAAGTGCCCGAACACGTGGGCACCCACGATCATGGCGAAGATCATCGCGGTTGACTGAACGGTCTCGACGACGGCGTGGGTGAGCCCGGATGCACTGACGCGCCGCTTGATGGCCACGAGGACGAAGGCGGCCAGGCAGCCCAACGCAGCAGCTTCGGTGGGGGTGGCAATACCGGCGTAGATCGAACCGACCACCATGATGAACACGATCAGAAGTGGTGCGGCCTCGACGACGGCCTGTCGCTTCTCCGTCCAGGTTGAGCTCTGGCCGGCCGGTGCTGCATCCGGGTTGCGCAGCAGCCCGGCGTACATCGTCGCGATGATGACGATCGCGATGAGGATGCCCGGGAAGAATCCCGAGACGAGCTGCGTGCCCACGCTGACCTCGGCCGTGATGGCGTAGAACACCAAGATGATCGACGGCGGGATCATGGCGGCCAAGGTGCCGACCACCGCGACGAGGCCGCCTGCCGTTCGGGTCGAGTAACCCTCACGGATCATCTGAACCGTTGACGTCTGGGCCAGGGTGGCGGCGGACGCCGTGGAGGAGCCCGAGACCGCTGCGAAGGCGGTGCCAGCCGCGACGGAGGCGGAGGCCGTGCCTCCCCGGACCTGGCCGACGAGCGCGCGGGCCGCGTCGAACAGCGAGTCCAGGTACCCAGACAGCAGGATCAACTGGGCCATCAGAATGAAGAGGGGCACGGCCGAGAGCGAGTAGCTCATGACGGCCGTGGCCGGTGCGGTTTGCATCACACCGTCGAGGGTCGGCGTTCCGGCGACCAACCACAGACCGAGGGCGCCCGCCGTGAGAACGGCGAAGGAGACGGGTACTCGCAGCAGGATGAGAACGAGCAACAGCAGGATGATGAGCAGCGCGATCATGATTCGGCTCCGGGGCGGTTGTGGGCGAAGGGGTCGCCGTCTGCGTTCGGGTCACCGGGTTCGTAGTCGGTTGACGGCGCCGACCACGGCGAGGTGAGCTCGCGGACGGCGTCGATGGCGACGACGATGGCACCAAGGGTTGCCGCGACGGGAATGATGGACTTCCACCACCACGTCGGCCAGGGCAGTTCGGCCATGCCGGGCGGTGGGGCCTCGTGAATGCTCAGGGAGAAGGCCGCCGCACGACCTCCTCCGAAGACGAGCAGGAGAAGACCTGCCAGCACGATCAGGTGGACGCAGAGCAGGATTGCCTTCCGGACGGGGCCGGGGAAGGCGTTGAACACCGTGGCGACGGCGATGTGGGCCCCGGCCCGGTACGCGGTCACGGTGCCGAAGAACGCGATTGCGACCATGAGGTACTGCTCGACGAAGCCGACGTTCCAACCAAGGGGGTGGTTGAACAGGGTTCGGGTCACGACCTCCGCGACGGTCAAGATGACGATCAGGACCACGGCCAGTCCGGCGATGGAGGCGCAGATCGCGGAGATGCCGTTCTGGATCCGGTCGAGTCGCGGGTGGTCCTTGGTCTCGTAGCCAAAGAGCGTTCGGCGAGCGGTGCCGTGGCGATAGGGATCGTGGACGACCTCGGTGTCGGTCACTTCTGGGCCTCCTTCAGTGCGGCCTCGAACTCGGCAAGGACCTGCTGGGCTGGATGTCCGCTGGCTTCCAGATCGCGAACCCACTTCTCGCGGACCGGTGCTGCGACGGCCTCCCACTGGGGGCGGGTGGCGGAATCGACGGGGACGAACTTCACGCCCGCGTCCCGCATGGCTTGCCGCGAGGTCTCCAGGGAGGTGTTGATCTCCTTGCACGCGGCACCCTGTGCGCGGTCGGCGGCCTTCGCCAGCACCGCTCGCTGATCATCGTCGAGCGCTTCCCAGAGCTTCTGGGATGTGGAGTAGGTGACGGTGAATGAACCCAGACGCGCGCCGAGGGTCGAGAAGTTCATGACCTCTTCAAGCTTGTACGGCGTGATGCTGATGGGGCTTGCGAGAGTCCCCTGGACGGTGCCGCGGGAGACGGCTTCGTACAGATCTCCGATCGGCATCGATACGCCCGCCGCTCCGAGTTCATCGACGACTCGGTCTGCCGCGCCGCCCGTGGAACGCAGGATGGTCCCCTCGACGTCCTTGGGGCTGGAGACGCTGAAGTCGGAACCCAGCACCTCGTATGCGGGGATGTAGGCGACCCACAACGGCCGGATGTCATTCGGTCGCAGTTCCTTCTCGAAGAGGGTGGTCCCTTCGGACATGATCGTGCGCATGGCGGTGGCTCCGACACAGGAGTCCTCGGTGAAACCCGGCAGGTCTCCCACATTGGCAGCGGGCAACTGGGTTCCGACGTAGGCGGGAGACACGGCCGCGATCTGTGCGACGCCCGTGCGCAGCAGCGCCGGCATGTCCCGCTGCTTGCCCAGTTGACCACTGGCGAAGTACTCGATCTCGAGACCGGCCTCCGGGCCCTGCTTCTGGAGAGTCTCGAGGAAGACCTTGGTGCCGCTGCGGCCGATCGGGTGAGTCGCCGAGAAGCTGTCTCCAATCTTGATGGTGACGTGGTCACCGTTGCCGGTGGCCGCGGTGGCTCCGCCTGCGCAGGCGCCGAGGAGGCCGATGAGTGAGAAGGAAGCGAGCACGCCGCCGACGGTTCGAAGCCTGGGTCGGCGGGCGAAACCTCGTTGTCGTCGCCTGGGTTCCATGATCATCCTTAGTTAGGGAACGGTTTCCGTATATACGGAACGATCGGTGGGACTTTAGGCGGACCAGGGCGCCCACGTCAAGGTCCTTCCACGCTCTGGTCCAGCGGGGCGGTAACGTCGGAACACCATGACGACCGTGCCCTTCCCTGCGCAGACCACCGACCGGTCTCCCGTGCTGCAGACCGTTGATGCGCTGCTGCCGGAGTTGCTCGAGTTTCGGCGCGATCTACACGCCCACCCCGAGCTGTCCTGGCAGGAGAGTCGGACCTCCACCCGGATCCGGGAGCGACTCGCAGCGGCCGGGGTGCCGGCGCGCAGCCTCGAGGACGTCGGACTGCCGACCGCCGTGGTGGCCGACTTCGGCCCGGCGTCACCGCGACGGCGGTTGTTGCTGCGCGCGGACATCGATGCCTTGCCGGTCAAGGAGCGCACCGGGCTGGACTGGGCCTCCACGGTCGACGGGGTGTGTCACGCGTGCGGGCACGACGTGCATGCCGCAGCGCTATTGGGGGCAACGCTGGCGCTTTATGAGCACCGGGCCGCGTTGGATGACAGCGACACCGCGGTGCGCGTGCTGTTCCAGCCGGCCGAGGAGGTCATGCCGGGCGGAGCCATCGCGGTGCGCGACGCCGGCGTGCTGGCAGGGGTTGATGGCGCCATGGCCCTGCACGTCGATCCGACCGTGCCCGTCGGGGCGATCGGCCTGCGTGAGGGGCCGGTCACCGCGGCCGCGGACAAGGTGACCGTGCGGCTGACCGGCCGTGGCGGGCACAGTTCACGCCCCCACCTCACCGAGGACGTGACGTTCGCCTTGGCGAAGGTGCTCACCGAGGTGCCCGCGGTGCTCTCCCGGCGGGTGGACCCGCGGGCGGTGGCCTCCGTCGTGTGGGGTCGGGTGCGTGCGGGGGACGCGCCGAACGTCATCCCGGCGCACGGCGAGGTGGCCGGGACCCTGCGGATCCTCGACACCGAGGTGTGGGACCGGCTCGGTGAGGTCTTCGAGCAGGTCGTCGAACAGGTGGCGGCGCCCTATGCGGTGCGGGTCAAGGTCGACCATGTTCGCGGAGTTCCCCCGGTGGTGAACGCGCCGTCCGCGGTGGCCGTCGTCGGGCGGGCGGCGATGGCCGCGGGCCTGGAGATCGAGCCGACACACCAGTCGCTCGGTGGGGAGGACTTCGGCTGGCTTCTCCGCGAGGTGCCGGGGGCGCTGGTGCGGTTGGGTACGCAGTCGCCGAGTGGGCGCGTCTATGACCTGCACCAGGGTGACCTCATCGTCGATGAGGGCGCCATCGGAGCAGGTGCGCGGCTGCTGGCCTGCGTGCCCCTGGCGTGAGCGCGGCAAATCACTCCCGCGGAAGAAGGCCTTCTTGGTAGGCCCAAGTGAAGACGCTCTCACCGGAGTCGAACGGTAGATACATGCCCGTGTCCAAGAGGTCGTCAACGACGCGAATCGTATGATCCCGGTTGTATCCCGGCAGGGTCAGATGGGCCTCGATGACGAGCCACAGGGTGTCGTGCCACTGCACTTTGTGGACCTCGGCCTGGGTGATTGCCTCGCGGTCATCCATGAGGGCGGTGTAACCGCGATGCTTGGCGCAGGCGATGACCGCGCACTCCCCGAGGTGCTGCTCGGGGCCTCCCGCCAGCGCAGCTTTGACGGCGAGTTGGGTCCAGACCTCGTCCTCGGTGAGAACGGTGACTTGGGCCCATGCCGTGGAACTGGGATCCGGAATATTGGGGTGGCGGTCTCTTCCATTCTCGATCTCGACGCGAACGTCATCAGGGACGAGCACCACACCGCCGGGGGCCAGACGCTCAAGAATCTCGACGTGGCCGGCGCGGCAGAGGTGAGTGTAGACGCTGGTGTCCGTGACCCAGGTACGCGCGTCAGGCATCCGATGTCGCTGTCGGGTGGCCTTGGAACGAACTGCGGTAGGCATCCATCGAGGGTGGCGCCAGAGCAGGGAGGTCGTCCGCGTCGAGGACACCGCGCAGGAGCTCCAGCACCCTGGCCTCGCTGAGTTTCGACGAGGTGTAGCCGGTCAGACAGGCGGCGATGAAAGCCGGAGAAAGATAGGGGGCATTGATCTCGTCGTTCCACGACAATCCGAGTCGCAGGTAGTCACCTGCGCGCGGGTGGTACGCGGCGAGGCGCTCGCGTTCGTCATGCGAGATGAGCTCGACATTGCGCAGCTGCGAGATGGTCGCCGTCCAACTCAAACGGAATACGGCGCCGACGGCCAAGGCACGATCGTGTATCGGCCATTCGCGGTGATCTCTCCACACGGCGCTGACGCCGGCCCGCGGTGCAAGAAAGTGAATGGCGAACGAGTTGATCATCCGTTCGCTGCCCAATGATGCCTGCGCATCGTAGGCATCGCCGAACAGCCAATGCCCCAGTTCGTGCGCCAACGTCATTCGGCGGCGACCGGAGCCGGCGGCACCATTGATCACTGCGGCTCCGGCGCGGCCACTGGATGCAGACTCCACTTCCACGCACGCGCCATCAGGACCCGTTTCCCCGAAATTCGCTGCGAACGTGTACAGCCCCAAGAGCTCGCACGTTCGTCCCAGATCAGTGATCGGTCCCGAGCCCAGGCCAGTTCGATCGCGCACGCTCGTGGCGACGACTTCGGCCTCGTGATGCGTCCTCGGAACGCGTAGACCGTGGTCGCGGTCACTGGGTGGCACCAGGCCGAGGTCGACCAGACCGCGAAGGTCTGCCGCGAACTGGTCGACCTCCACGTCCAATGCCTTGGTGGAATCGTGCGTCGCGTGCGGAGCGGATCGACGGCTGACCGCGGCCGGTACCGGAGCCTCGACGAAGTATGACAACGGTCGACCGAGGACCTGAGAGATCTGAACCAGTTCCGGCACCCGCAGGTTGCGCTCGCCCTTCTCGAGGTGAACGATGGCCGTTCGTTCGAGTCCCACCGCGCGCGCGACGCTCTCCTGCGTCATGCCGGCAACGTCACGTGCCTCCGCGAGTCGCTGACCGAGCACCACCTTGTCCATGTGTGGGATTTTTGCACATCTACTCAACCTTGCACAGGGGAGTGGCAAAGAATCCCGGCATGACAGGGTGGTGAACCGTGGCGAACTGACGCCCACCCTGACCACGAGCGCACGAGAAACGAGACTGGACGTGACCGCTGACGCACCCCAACCGCGCTCCGCCGTGGACTGGCCCACCCTGACCGCCGCCGCGATCGAGGCGATGCACTCCGCCTATGCGCCGTACTCCGATTACCCCGTCGGCGCGGCCGGGCTGGCCGACGACGGCCGCATCGTCACCGGCTGCAACGTCGAGAACGCCTCGTACCCGGTCGGGCTCTGCGCCGAATGCGGCATGGTCTCCGACCTCATCCGCAGCGGCGGTGGACGCCTGACCGCGGTGACCTGCGTCGACCGGGCGGGCACGACGATCCTCCCGTGTGGCCGCTGCCGCCAACTGCTCTGGGAACACGGCGGCCCGGACTGCCTTGTCCTCACCCCGCAGGGCCCGATGACGATGACCGCCCTGCTGCCGCTCGCGTTCGGCCCCGAGCACCTCGACCCGAACCACCCCGCCCGCGGCACAATCACCCCATGAGCGAGACCTTCGACGCCGTCGACGTCATCCGCACCAAACGCGACCGCGGCGCCCTGTCCGACGCGCAGATTGACTGGGTCATCGACGCGTACACCCGCGGCAGCGTCGCCGAGGAACAGATGGCCGCCCTGGCGATGGCGATCCTGCTCAATGGCATGACCCGCCGCGAGATCGCCCGCTGGACCGACGCGATGATCCGCAGCGGGCGCCGCCTCGACCTCACCGGCCTGACCCGCCCCACTGCCGACAAGCACTCCACCGGCGGCGTCGGCGACAAGATCACCCTGCCGCTGACCCCGCTCGTGGCCTCCTTCGGCGTCGCGGTGCCACAACTTTCCGGCCGCGGCCTGGGCCACACCGGCGGCACGCTCGACAAGCTCGAATCGATCCCGGGTTGGCGCGCTGAGCTGACCACCGCCGAGCTCCGCCGTCAACTCGACGATGTCGGAGCGGCGATCTGCGCGGCCGGTGACGACCTCGCCCCCGCCGACAAGAAGCTCTACGCACTGCGCGACGTCACCGGCACCGTCGAGTCGATCCCGCTGATCGCGTCGTCGATCATGAGCAAGAAGATCGCCGAGGGCACGTCCGCGCTCGTGCTCGACGTCAAGGTCGGCTCCGGCGCGTTCATGGCCACCCGCGCCGAGGCCACCGAACTCGCGCGCACCATGGTCGATCTGGGCACCGACGCCGGCGTGACGACCGTCGCCCTGCTCACCGACATGGACACCCCGCTCGGGCGCACCGTCGGCAACGCGCTCGAGGTCCGCGAAGCGCTCGAGGTGCTCGCCGGCGGCGGACCCACCGACGTCGTCGACCTCACCTGCGCCCTCGCCGACGAGATGCTCACCGCGGCCGGGCGCGACGGCCACGAGGTGCGCGCGGCCCTGTCCGACGGCCGCGCCATGGACCGCTGGCGCGCCATGATCACGGCCCAACACGGTGATCCGGACGCGCCCCTGCCCACCGCCCGCGTGACCCACACGATCACCGCTACGGAGCGCGGTGTGCTCCAGACCCTCGACGCGCGCGCCGTCGGTGTCGCGGCCTGGCGCCTCGGCGCCGGACGCGCCCGCAAGGAGGACGCGGTCCACCCCGCGGCCGGCATCGAACTGCACGCCAAACCCGGCGACCCCGTCACGGTCGGAGCGCCGTTGTTGACCCTGCACACCGACGAACCGCAGCGTTTCGAGCGGGCCCTGGCCGCACTCGACTCCGCCTGGCGTATCGGCCCGGACGCCTCCACGCCGCGCCCGCTGATCATCGACCGGATCGCGTGATGACCGCCGCGCCCACGCGCGACCTGATTCACCGCGCTCCGAAGGTGTTGTTGCACGACCACCTCGACGGAGGACTGCGCCCCACCACCGTCTTCGACCTCGCCGCCGCGGCCGGTCACCGCCTGCCCGTCGACGGCCGGGCGCGCACCCCAATGGGACTGGCGCTGTGGTTTCGCGACAGCGCCGACTCCGGGTCGCTGCCGCGCTACCTCGAGACGTTCGAGCACACGGTCGCGGTGATGCAGACCGCCGACGGGCTGCACCGGGTGGCCCGTGAATGCGTGCTCGACCTCGCCGACGACGGTGTCATCTACGCCGAGGTGCGATACGCGCCCGAGCTGCACCTGACCGGCGGGCTGACCCTGCCCGAGATCATCGAGACGGTCAACGCCGGGTTCCGGGCGGGGGAGGACGAGGCCGCGGCGTTGGGGCAGCGCATCCGGGTACGCACGATCCTCACCGCGATGCGGCACGCCGACCACGCCCGCCAGATCGCCGAACTCGCCGTGCAGTACCGCGATGACGAGGTCGCCGGCTTCGACATCGCCGGCGCCGAGGCCGGGCATCGCCCCAGCCGCCACCTCGCCGCGTTCGAGTACCTGCGCCGCGAGAACGCGCACTTCGTCATCCACGCCGGCGAGGCATACGGGCTGCCGAGCATCTGGGAGGCGATCCAACTCTGCGGCTGCGACCGGCTCGGCCACGGCGTGCGCATCGTCGACGACCTGACCTTCGACGGCGCTCCGGTCATGACTCGCCTCGACGACGCCCTGGCGGAGCCGAGTCGGGTCGAGTTCGGGCGTCTGGCCGCCTATGTGCGTGATCGGCGCATTCCGCTGGAGATGTGCCCGCACTCGAACGTCCAGACCGGCGCCGCGGAATCCATTGCGACACACCCGATCACGCTGCTCAAGGCGCTGCGGTTCCGGGTGACCCTCAACACCGACAACCGGCTGATGAGCGCGACGTCCATGACCCAGGAGATGGGCGCGCTCGTGCGCGAATGCGGGTGGACCATGGCCGACCTGCAATGGGTGACGATCAACGCGATGAAGTCGGCGTTCCTGCCGTTCGATGAGCGATTGGCGCTCATCGATCACGTCATCAAACCCGGGTACGCCGCGCTGGGCGCCTGAGGAGCGTCGTGCGGCTCAGTACGCCGGTTGGGGCGCGTCGGTGTCGCCGAGCTGCTTGTCGGAGCGTCGCACCGGCATGACCAGTCGACCCTCTGCCGCGCGTCGCGACGCCTCGTGCAGGATCGCCAGTGAACTCGACGTTCCGATGCGGGTGGCGCCGACAGCGACCATGTCGAGCAGGGTGTCGAGGTCGCGCACCCCGCCGGACGCCTTGACGCCGACCCACTCCGGCACTGATTCGCGCATCAACGCCACGTCATGACGGGTGGCCCCGCCCCCGGCGAACCCGGTCGAGGTCTTGACGAACGCCGCTCCGGAATCGGCTGCGGCGCGACAACCGGCGATGATCATGTCGTTGTCGAGGTAGGCCGTCTCGAGGATGACCTTGACCGGCACGTGCAGGCGCGAGGCCGCGTCGACGACCGCGGTGATGTCGTCACGGACGGCGGTGTCCTCACCGCCGCGCAGCCACCCGATGTTGACGACCATGTCGATCTCGGTGGCGCCGTCGGCCAGGGCCTGCTCGGCCTCGGCGACCTTGGCCTGGGTCGAGTCGTAACCGTGGGGGAAGCCGATGACCGTGGTGACCTTCGTCGGCCAACCGTGTGAGGTGACCAGGGGGATGTCACAGGGACGGACGCACACGCTCCACACCTGCGTCGGTCGGAGGGTGTTGATCTCGACGAGCACCTCGGCGGAGGTGAGGTCGGGCTTGAGGATGGCGTGATCGATGAGGTCCGCGACGCTCTGTGCGGTCAACGCAGACCCCGGAGCAAAGAGTGGATCAGGAGTCATAAGGCAAACCTAACCTAGTGCGGCATTGAATGGGGGTTACGGCTCACCGGACATTTATGCGCGCGACGTAGGCTAGGGCAATGGATATCCCCGACCCGTCCACACAGTGGGACGCACCCGTGGTGACGTTTCGGCAATGGGGGAGTGTGGTCGGGGGGATCATTGCCGTGCTGTTCGCGCTGGGATTTGCTGTGTATCTCCTCATCTACGGAGAAATCGGCGTTGCGGGTACCGCACTTCTCGTGGCGCTGGCGTGTCTGGCCTGGCTGACACTGGCCTGGCCGCGACTGACGGTGCATCTGGGCGGGGTGCGGATCCACAATCCGCTGCGCACCGTGTCGGTGCCGTGGAACCGCTACGACGGGACGGCGTCGAAGTGGACGCTGCAGGTCTGGTCGGAGCACGGGACGCACGAGGCCTTCGGGATCGCCGCCAAGATCGATCGTCGTGCCGCGGTCGAGGGCTCCGGCACCGGCGACCCGGTGCTCGGGCGGACCCGGCTGTTCGGCCCGGCAGGGGAGTACGTCGCGCCGCCGGCGGAGCGGCCCCGCCCGCGCGTGACGCCCGGTGAGGTGGGCAAGATCCTTGAGCAGGCCAAGGCGGAGTGGGTGGAGGCCGTCGTCGAAGGTGAGCTACCGCCCTCCGAGGCGCCGACCGTCGTGACGTGGAACTGGCTCAATGTCGCGATCGCCGCCCTCGGGCTCGTGGCCGTGATCGTGTGGCTCGTCGGGACGTTCGTCAGCTGAGCGAGGTCAACGGCTCGACCGCGTTCCGGAGCGCCGTGAGCCTGGCTCCCGCACGCGCCCGCGCCGCGGCGAGGTCGGCACGTCCGGTGGGCGGTTCGATCACCTCGAGGTAGACCTTCAGCTTCGGCTCCGTCCCCGACGGCCGGACGACGATCCGCGATCCGTCGGCGAGGAACCAGCGCAACCCCTCGGTCGGCGGCAGCCCGTCGACCCCCACCGACAGGTCATCGTGCCGCGCCACCGGCACGCCCGCGATCTGCGTCAGCGCCGCCGCCCCCAGCCGCTCCAGGATCTGATCGATCATCGACAGGTCCGCCACCCGCACCGCGTACGCATCGGTCAGGTGCACCCCGAGCTGCGCGTGCAGGTCGTCGAGGATGTCGAGCAGCCCGCGCCCCTCCGCCTTGAGGATCGCCGCGATCTCGGCCGCGAGCAGCGCCGCGGTGATGCCGTCCTTGTCGGCGACGTGGCCCGGGTCGACGCAGTACCCGAGCGCCTCCTCGTAGCCGTAGCGCAGCCCGGGCGCGCGGGAGATCCACTTGAACCCGGTCAACGTCTCGACGTGACGCACCCCGACCTGCGCGCACATCGCGGCGAGCAGGCGTGACGAGACGATCGTCGAGGCGAAGCACTCGTCCGGGGCAACCCCGCGCACGATGATCCGCGACGCGAGGATCGCACCGATCTCGTCACCGCGCAGCACCCGCCAGCCGCCACCGTCGGGCACGGCCAGCGCGCACCGGTCGGCGTCGGGGTCGTTGGCGACGACGAGGTCCGCGCCGACGCGGGCCGCCGTCGCCAGCGAGAGGTCGAGCGCACCGGGCTCCTCGGGGTTGGGGAACGCCACGGTCGGGAAATCCGGATCCGGCTGCCGCTGCTCGGCCACGGCCACGACGTCGGTGAACCCGGCCCGCGCGAACGCCTCGCCCATGACCGTGTCACCGACCCCGTGCAGCGCCGTGTGGACGATCCGCACGTCCCGCGCGGTGCCGGGTTCGACGACCGCGGCGGCCGCGTCGAGGTAGGCCTGCGTGACCTCACCGTCGAGGGTGTTCCAGCCGTCGTCGGCGCGGCGCACGGACTTCACGCTCGCCACGAGATCGATGTGCTCGCCGATCTCGGAGTCGGTCGGTGGCGCGATCTGGCGACCGTCACCGAGATAGACCTTGTACCCGTTGTCGCTGGCCGGGTTGTGGCTGGCGGTGACCATGACCCCGGCATCGGCGCCGAGATGCCGGATCGCGAAGGCCAACACGGGCGTGGGCAACGGCTCCCCGAGGACCATCGCGTGCCCGCCGAACGCGGTCGTCACGGCGGCGGTGTCGCGGGCGAACTCATCGGAGCAATGCCGCGCGTCGAACCCGACGACCACCGCTGCGTCGCCGCCGTCGACCCGTTCGAGCAGATATCCGAGCAGCCCGGCCGCGGCGCGCAGCACGACGGCGCGGTTCATGCGGTTCGGGCCGGCGCCCATGCGACCACGCAACCCCGCCGTGCCGAACCCGAGCATGCCGGAGAAGCGATCGGCCAGGTCGTCGGCGGCACCCTCGTCACCGGCGCGCACGGACGTGATGACGGAGCGCAGTTCGTCGCGGGTGGTGGGGTCCGGATCGTCGTCGATCCACCACTGCGCGACGTTGACGAGCTCGTCGAGACCCTCGGGGGATGACTGGGCGTCGCCGGCGACGTGGCGGCCGCGGTAGTCCGCCGGGTGCGGAGTCACGCCCGGTCACCTGCGGCGATCGCGGTGACGATGGCGCTGAGCAGGTTCCCGCAGCGTTGCGCCGCAGCCTGGCCGGTCGCGATGACCTCGTCATGCGCGAGCGGAGCGCCGTGCCCGGCCGCCGCGTTCGTCACCAGTGAGATGCCGAGCACCTCCAGCCCAACGTGGCGCGCCGCGATCGCCTCGAGGGCCGTCGACATGCCCACCAGGTCGGCGCCGAGCACCCTGGCCATGCGCACCTCCGCCGGGGTTTCGTACTGCGGGCCGGGGAACTGGGCGTAAACCCCCTCCTCGAGGGTGGGGTCGATGCCGCGGGCCAGCGCCCGCAGGCGCGGGGACCACGCGTCGGTGAGGTCGACGAACGCCGGGCCGACCAGCGGGGTCGCGCCGGTGAGGTTGAGATGATCGGCGATGAGCACCGGTGTGCCCGGGGCCCACTGCGGCCGCAGCGACCCGCAGCCGTTGGTGAGCACGACGCTGGTGCAGCCGGCCGCCGCGGCGGTGCGCACCGTGTGGGCGACCGCGGCCGGGCCGCGCCCCTCGTAGAGGTGCGTGCGCGTGCCGAAGACGAGGGCACGACGCTCCGGATCGCCGGCGATGGCCACCGAACGGATATGGCCGTCGTGACCGTCGACCGCGGCGGGGGCGAAGCCCGGGACGTCACCGTTCGGGATCGCCGCGCGCACCTCGCCCATCAGGTCGGCGGCCTCGCGCCACCCCGACCCCAGGACGACGGCGATGTCGTGGGAAGCGGCATTCGACGCTCCGGCAATGACCTTCGCGGCCTGCTGTGCGATCTCGAGCGGATCGGTGGTCGAGTCGGCCCATGGATCGGCGAGACGTGTCACGGGGTCGAGCGTACCCAGAGGCCCGGTCAGTGGTTGGATGTAGGGCGTGAATGCGCGAGCGACTTCAGTGGTCATTCTTGGTGGCGGGCCAGGCGGGTACGAGGCCGGGCTGGTGGCCGCGCGACTCGGTGCCCAGGTGACCATCGTCGACCGCGACGGCCTCGGCGGCGCGGCGGTGTTGACCGACTGCGTGCCGTCCAAGGCGCTCATCGCCACGGCCGACTACATGTCCGAGTTCGAGACCGCCGCCGACCTCGGTCTGCACCTCGAGGACGCCGCCGGGGAGGACGTCACCGACGCCTCGGCCAACCTCGCCGAGATCAACGCGCGCGTCATGGGCCTGGCCGGGCAGCAGAGCGAGGACATCACCCACCGTCTCGAGGCCGACGGGGTGCGGATCATCCGCGGCAGCGGCCGGCTGGTCAGCCCGACGCGGGTCGTCGCGATCTCCTCCGATGGTGAGGAGGAGGTGCTCGACACCGACGTCGTGCTCGTGGCCACCGGGGCGACGCCGCGGGTCATGCCGACGATGGAACCCGACGGCGAGCGGATCCTGACGTGGCAGCAGATCTACGACCTCAAGTCCCTGCCCGAACACCTCATCGTCGTCGGATCGGGTGTCACGGGTGCGGAGCTGGCGCAGGGGTTCCTCGGGCTGGGGGCGAAGGTCACGCTCGTGTCGTCGCGCGAGCGCGTGTTGCCCGCCGAGGATCAGGACGCCGCCGAGGTGATCGAGAACGTGTTCCGCGCTCGGGGCATGACGGTGCTCGGGCGCTCGCGCGCGGCCGGAGCGCGGAACACCGGCGACGGCGTCATCGTCAAGCTCGAGGACGGGCGCGAGATCGAGGGCAGTCACGTGCTCGTCGCGGTCGGTGCGGTGCCGCAGACGCGTGGGATCGGGCTCGAGGACATCGGCGTGGACCTGCTCGAGTCGGGGCACATCGTTGTGGACAAGGTCTCGCGCACGTCGGTGCGGGGAGTGTACGCCGCCGGTGACTGCACCGGGGTGTTCGCGCTCGCGTCGGTGTCGGCGATGCAGGGTCGGATCGCGATGTCGCACGCGTTGGGCGATGCCGTCGCGCCGCTGCGGTTGGGCGCGGTGAGCGCGAACGTGTTCACCGACCCGGAGATCGCCACGGTCGGGCTGCAGCAGAAGGACGCCGAGGGGGTCACGACCATCGACCAGGTGATGATGCCGCTGGCGATGAACCCGCGCGCCAAGATGCTCGGGATCTCCGAGGGGTTCGTCAAGATGTTCTGCAGCAAGGGCTCCGGGATCGTGCTCGGTGGGGTCATCGTCGCCCCGCGCGCGTCGGAACTGATCTTCCCCATCGCGCTGGCCGTGCAGAATCGGCTCAGTGTCGATCAGGTCGCCGACACGTTCACCGTGTATCCGTCGCTCAGCGGGACCGTCGCCGAGGCGGCGCGCCGGTTGCATCAGATCGCCGAGTAACGCCAACCACCTTCGCCGAGTGACACCCCCGTCGAGTGACACCCCGACCCCC
>NZ_BCRE01000023.1 GCF_001552435.1 Kribbia dieselivorans NBRC 106261 | reverse complement strand
GGGGGTCGGGGTGGGCGCGGCGGCGGGGGTGAGGTCGATGTCGACCGTCACGGACGTCGCTCCGGACGCGAACGGCACCGCCCGCGTGTGCGACCCCTGCAGATCGATGCCACTGGCGACGAAGCGTCCGTACTCGCGGAGGTCGATGCGGTAGGTCCCGTCCGGCGCGACGCGGGCCGCCGAGACGTACTCACCAGACCGTCGGGTGATCACGACGCTCCCATGACTGACCGGAGCGCCGTTCAGCGTCAACCGACCGAGCACGGCGGTGCGCTCGCGGACAACGAGGTCTTGACTCTCCAGCTCCGGGTGCAGGTCGATGAGCGTGCTCTCCGGGTCCCATCCGTCGGCCGAGACGACGAGCAGGTGGCGGCCCTCGTCGGGGACCGCGATGGTGTACGTGCCCGAGGCGTCGGCGCGGTCCCAATCGACGTGCACCCCGTGCGGACCCATGACCGTCACCATCGCGTGGCCCAGCGGAGTGCCGTCGGGCTCGCGGACCACCCCGCGCAGCACCCGCTCCGGAATGCCGACCGCCTCGGCCGTGGCCTGGTCGAGCCCCGGAATGCGGAACAGGGGTGCGACGAGAATCGTGGCGACCAGCGTGACCACCGACGCCCAGAACAGCACCATCATCATCGAGTGCGTCGGATACACCCGGTCGCCGACCTGGATGGCGCTGGCCGCGATGACGGCCGCCACCGCCGCGCTCGCCACCGACGTGCCGACCGAGCGCATGAGCGTGTTGAGGCCATTGACCGAGGCGGATTCGGTGGCCGGGACCGAGCGCAGCAGGATCGTCGGCATGACCGCGTACGCGATCGAGATCGCCGCGCTCGTCAGGGCGAAGACCAGCGCGATCTGCCACAACTGCGACGAGAGGAACACCGACGCGACGAACCCGACAGCGGTGGCGCCGGTGCCGATGAGCATCGTCGTCTGCGGGCAGAACCGCGCCGACAGCCACGCGGAGATCGGCGCGAACACCGCAAACGCGACCGTTCCGGGGATCATCCACATCCCTGCGGCCATGGGCGACTGCCCCAACCCACCGATCGACGTCGGGGTCTGCAGCAGTTGGCTCGTGACGAGCATGTTGATCATCACCGCGAACCCCAGCCCGAGCCCGGCGGCGTTGACGAGCGTGACCGCCGGCCGCGCGGCCGTGCGCAGGTCGACGAGCGGGTGCGCCACGCGCAACTGATGGGGCACCCACACCGCCGCGAGGATGACCACGCCGACAACCCCGAACGTCGCGGTCTGGGCGCTGAACCAGCCCCAGGTGCCGCCCTTCGAGATCGCCAGCAGCAGCGCGACCAGACCGAGCGAGAGCAGGATCGAACCGGCGATGTCGAACCGGCCGCGGCTGACCACCGACGACTCGGGCACGACCCGCGGCAGGAGGATGACCAGCGCGACCGCCAGCGCCCCGGGCAGCCAGAACGTCGCGTGCCAGTCGGCGTAGCGCCCCAACGCGCCACCGAGCGGCACACCCAGCCCCGCGCCGAACGACAGCGTGGCGCTGAGCAGCGAGACGCCCAGCGGCACGCGGTCGGGCGGCAGTTCGTCGCGCATGATCGCGATACCGACCGGGAGCATGGCGATCGAGGTGCCCAGCAGCGCCCGGGCCACGAGCGCCGGGGCGAGGGTCGTCGAGAAGGAGCCGATCAGCGATCCGAGAATCATCAACAGCAGGGTGACGACGATCATCCGGCGCTTGCCGTACGCATCGGCCAGGCGCGAGATCACCGGTGTTGCGACGGCTCCGGAGAGCAGGGTGACGGTGATCATCCACGGAGCGTTGTCGGCGGTCGTGTGCAGGATCTCGGGCAGATCGGGGAGCAGGGGCAGCAGCAGGGTCTGTTGCAGCGAGACCAGCACCCCGCACAGCGAGAGGGTGACCATGATGAGGTTCGGGCTGGCGACGCGTCGCTCCGGCTGGGCTGTCGTCGTCTCCACACCGTCTCCTGCATCGTCACGTCATGTGTCGTTGTGTCGTTGTGGGCGCAGGCTATCCCAGCCACCACCCCCGCCGAGTGATGGATCCGCGTGGCCCATACCCGGGTATAGGCCACGCGGATCCATCACTCAGCGTCAACCGCGAGTACCCGTAGAGTGGGCGAGACATGGGTGAGATGACGACGGACGTGGCCGCACTGGCGCGCCTGAAACGCGACCGCGGGCTGACGATCAGTTGCGTCATCCCCGCGCGCAACGAAGCGCCGACCGTGGGCGGGATCGTCGCGCGGGTGCGGGCCGAGCTCGTCGACGCGGTCGGCCTGCTCGACGAGGTCGTCGTCATGGACTCCGATTCGACCGATGACACCGCCGCGGTCGCGGCCCGGGCCGGAGCCGTCGTGCATCGGGCGGGTGAGGTCGGTCCGGTCGGTCTGGGGCCGGCTCCGGGCAAGGGCGAGGCCCTGTGGCGCTCGCAGTTCGTCACGCGCGGTGACCTCGTCGCGTTCCTGGACGCCGACCTCACCGTGTGGGGCACGCACTTCGTCTCCGGCGTGCTGGCGCCGATGATCACCTCCGACGACATCGTGCTCGTCAAGGGCGACTACGAACGGCTCGCCGCCGACGGGGACATCGACGGCAACGGAGAGTCCCACGCGCCGGCCGGGGCCCAGGGCGGGCGCGTCACCGAACTCATGGCGCGGCCGGCGCTCAATCTCTGGTGGCCCGAGTTGGCCGCGATCCGCCAGCCGCTGGGCGGGGAGTGGGCGGTGCGTCGCGACGTGCTCGCGCAGGTGTCGGTGCCCACTGGCTACGGCATCGAGATGGCCGTGCTCATCGACGTGTACACCCGCCACGGTCTCGGCGCGATCGCGCAGGTCGACCTCGGGGCGCGCGGGCACACGCATCAGGATCTGGCCGCGCTCGGGGCGATGGCGGTGGAGGTGTTGGCCGCGGCCGATGCCCGACGAGGGCGGGCGTCGGCAGCCTCGGTCGTGCCGCTGACCCAGTACCTGGGCCGCGGCGGTGAGGTCCGCGAGGTCGTCACGCCCGTGCGCGTGGGCGAGCGACCCCCGGCCGCGACGTTCGCCGAGTACGGAGCGCCACGATGATCCGCCTGGGCCGCCGGGAGTTCGCCGACGACGCACGTCTGGTCATGGCCGTCGTCAACCGCACGCCCGACTCGTTCTTCGACCGTGGCGCGACCTTCGGCGACGAGGCGGCGATGGCGCGCGTGCGGCAGGCCGTGACCGAGGGCGCGGAGATCGTCGACATCGGCGGGGTCAAGGCCGGGCCCGGTGATGCCGTCGACACGTCCGCGGAGATGGACCGCGTCGTCGGGTTCGTCGCGGCCGTGCGCGCGGAGTTCCCCGAGGTCGTCATCAGCGTCGACACGTGGCGCGCCGACGTCGGGCGGGCCGTGTGCGAGGTCGGCGCGGACGTGCTCAACGACGCGTGGGGTGGCTACGACCGTGAACTCGCTTCTGTCGCAGCCGAATTCGATGCGGCGCTGGTGTGCACCCACGTCGGTGGAGCCGAGCCGCGCACGCGCCCGCACCGCGTGCACTACGACGACGTCATGGCGGCGGTGCTCGAGCACGTGCTCGCCGAGGCGGAGCGGGCGGTCGCTCTGGGCGTGCACCCGAGGTCGGTGATCATCGACCCGGCGCACGACTTCGGCAAGAACACGTGGCACTCGCTCGAGGTGACGCGTCGCCTGGCGGAGATGAGTGCGACCGGGTGGCCGCTGCTGGTCTCGCTCTCGCGGAAGGACTTCGTCGGCGAGACCCTGGACCTGCCCGTCGACGAACGCCTCAACGGCACGCTCGCGGCAACGGCGATCTCGGCGTGGTTGGGGGCGAACATCTTCCGGGCGCATGACGTGCGAGCGACGCGGCAGGTGCTGGACATGGTCGCGTCGATCGCCGGTCAGCGGCCGCCGACGCGGGTCGTGCGGGGGTTGGCGTGATGGCCGTGGCGGAGGCGCGTGGGGCCGGGGGAGTGCGGGCCGTCGCGTTCATCCCTGGGGCGCCGCTGCTGCTGCGCGAACTGACCGGCGCGGTCGATGTGGCCGCGTCATTGCGGAGCCTCGTGGCGAGCGCTGCCAGGGAGGTCACCTCGGTCGGCGGCGAGGTGATCATCGTCGTGCCGGCCGATCAGCAGCCCGTGGCCGAGACGGTGGCGCGGCGCGCGCTCGGGCCCGACCACGGCGCTGACGTGAGTGTCGTCGAGATCGCGCCGCACGAGACTCGGGCACGGTGTGCCGAGATCGGGCGCGAGCTCGCCGAACGGGCGTGCGTGCTCATCGTCGTCGGCGGCGGCAGCGCCCGGCGCAGCGTCGCGGCGCCGGGATACCTCGACGAGCGGGCCCAGCCGTTCGACGCCGATCTGGCCGCGGCGTTGCGTGACGTCGACCTCGAGACGCTCGCGAACGTCGATCCGGCCCTGGCCGCGGAGTTGCTCGTCGACGGCCGGGCGCCGTGGCAGG
>NZ_BCRE01000022.1 GCF_001552435.1 Kribbia dieselivorans NBRC 106261 | reverse complement strand
GGTCGCCGCAGCGGCGGTGGCCGCCTCACCCGAGCGACTGCGCCTGGGCACCTGGCACGACGAGGATCCGTTCGGCGTGCTCTACCTCGTCGGGACGTGGATCACCTGAGGCGCAGGCGTCACGTGCCCGGGATCGGCTGCATGGAGGTCCGCATCAGGCCCTCTTGCGTGACACTCGCGACCATGCGGCCCTGCGGGTCGAAGATGGAGCCGCGAGCCAGGCCGCGACCGCCGTGCGCCGACGGTGACGACTGGTCGTAGAGCAGCCACCCGTCCGCGCGGAACGGCCGCAGGAACCACAGGGCGTGATCGAGCGAGGCGCCCTCGGCCTCGGTGCCCACGTGCGGCCGCCAGGCGACACTGATGAGCGTCATGTCGCTCATGTACGTCAGCGCGGCGACGTGGGTGTGCGGGTCCTCGGGGAGCGCGTGGCGATGGCGGAACCAGAACATCTGCCGGGAGGCCACACCGGGGATGAGGGGCGTGTCGGCCGCCGGGACCAACCGAACGTCCCAGTCGGGCCATTCCGTGCCGAGGAACTCGGAGAACTCCTCCGGGAAGTCGTTCTCGGGTAGCTCGTCGGGGGTGGGCACCTGCGGCATGTCGTTCTGGTGTTCCAGCCCGCCCTGCGGCACGTGGAAGCTGGCGGTCATCGAGAACATGACCTTGTCGCGTTGCAGCCCGGTCACGGACCGGAGCGAGAAGGAACGCCCGTCGCGGACCCGGTCGACGGCGAACGTGATCGGCTCATCCGGGATGCCCGGGCGGATGAAGTACCCGTGCAGCGAATGCACCGAGAAGGGCTCCTCGACCGTGGCCACGCCCGAGAGCAGGCCCTGGGCCGCCACCAATCCACCGAACGTGCGCTGCAGCGTGGTCTGCGGGGTGCTGCCGCGGAAGCGGTCGTCGCCGAGGGGTTCGACGACGAGGGACTCGGCCAGGCGATTGACCGGATGGAAGGAGGGCGTGGAGGACATGGGGGGAGGGTAGTCGACGGCGATCGTGGACCCCGCAGGCGCCCGTACGACGCTCCGCCCGTGGGATGCCGAACGGCCCCCGCGCCGTTCGCGCGGGGGCCTTCGTGGCGGGTGGTCAGCGGGTCAGGAGACCGCGTCGCTCTCGTCCTTGATGGCGCACAGGACCGCGCCGTTGGACACCGTCGCGCCGACCTCGGCGGTCAGGTTGTGGATGACACCGGACTTGTGGGCCTTGAGCGGCTGCTCCATCTTCATCGCCTCGAGCACGACGATGGTGTCGCCCTCGGCAACGGTCGCGCCCTCCTCGACGGCGATCTTGACGATGGTGCCCTGCATCGGCGCGACGAGCGAGTCACCGGAGGCGCCGGCGCCGGACTTGCCACCGCCGGCGCGCTTCGGGGCCTTCTTCTTCGCGGCTCCGTTGCTGCCGCCGCCGAGCGACAGGCCGCCGGGCAGGACGACCTCGAGGCGCTTGCCGCCGACCTCGACGACGACCTTCTGGCGCTCGCCGGCCTCGTCGGCCTCGGCCACCTCACCCTTGTACGGCTCGATGGTGTTGTTGAACTCGGTCTCGATCCAGCGGGTGTAGACGGAGAACGGTGTGGCCGGGTCCTCGGGGGCGAAGGCCGGGTCGTTGACGACGGCCTGGTGGAAGGGGAGCACCGTCGGCATGCCCTCGACCTTGAACTCGGCCAGCGCGCGCCGGGAACGCTCGATGGCCTGCTGGCGGTCCTTGCCGGTGACGATGAGCTTGGCGAGCATCGAGTCGAACGCGCCGGCGATGGTGTCGCCCTGCACGATGCCGGTGTCCAGGCGTACGCCGGGGCCGGTCGGGGGCTCGAAGAGCGAGACGGTGCCGGGGGCGGGCATGAAGTTCATGCCGGCGTCCTCGCCGTTGATGCGGAACTCGATGGAGTGGCGCGTGACCGCGGGGTCGTCGTAACCGAGCTCCTCGCCGTTGGCGATGCGGAACTGCTCGCGGACGAGGTCGATGCCGGTGACCTCTTCGGTGACCGGGTGCTCGACCTGGAGGCGGGTGTTGACCTCGAGGAAGGAGATCGTGCCGTCCTGGGCGACGAGGAACTCGCAGGTGCCGGCGCCGACGTAGCCGGCCTCCTTGAGGATGGCCTTGGAGGCGCGACGCAGCTCGGCGTTCTGCTCGTCGGACAGGAACGGCGCGGGGGCCTCCTCGACGAGCTTCTGGTGGCGGCGCTGCAGCGAGCAGTCGCGGGTGGAGACGACGACGACGTTGCCGTGCTGGTCGGCGAGGCACTGGGTCTCGACGTGGCGGGGCTTGTCGAGGTAGCGCTCGACGAAGCACTCGCCGCGACCGAAGGCGGTGACGGCTTCGCGGACGGCCGAGTCGTACAGCTCGGGGATCTCCTCGAGGGTGCGGGCGACCTTGAGGCCGCGACCGCCGCCGCCGTAGGCCGCCTTGATCGCGACCGGGACGCCGTACTGCTTGGCGAACTCGACGACCTCGTCGGCGCCGCTGACCGGGTCGGCGGTGCCGGGCACGAGCGGGGCGTTGGCGCGCGTGGCGATGTGGCGGGCCTTGACCTTGTCACCGAGGCCGTCGATGGCTTCGGGGCCGGGGCCGATCCAGGTCAGGCCGGCGTCGATGACCGCCTGCGCGAAGTGGGCGTTCTCGGCGAGGAAGCCGTAGCCGGGGTGCACGGCGTCGGCGCCGGCCTCCTTGGCGATCTCGATGAGCTTGTCCTGCAGGAGGTAGCTGTCACCGGGGGTCGAGCCGCCCAGGGCGTAGGCCTCGTCGGCCACCTTCACATGCAGGGCGTCGCGGTCGGGGTCGGCGTAGACCGCGACGGAACCGATGCCGGAGTCACGGCACGCGTGGGCGATACGGACGGCGATCTCGCCACGGTTCGCGATGAGTACTTTGCTGATTGGCGCCATGGCTACGGAGCCTAGCGGAGCGATTCGGCGTGCATGCACGCAGGCGCGCGTCGTGGGCGCCACCCTGGCGTGTGGGGATGTGGCCGTCCGAGCGACCAGATCCCCACACACGACAGGGACCCGGCTGTTGACGGGAGTTGTCCACAGCCGGATGGGGCAAGGGATCGCTGTCCACCGGGCGCAGGTGTACGCGGGACGCCTGTCTGAGGCGCGGCCATCCTTCGGGGTATGGACGCAGACCGTCCTTCCCTCGTGGAAGGCACCGAACGACCCTCCTTTCCGCGCTTGGCGGGCCAGCAGGGACTCGCCACGATCGATCAACTCCGCGTTGCTGGCTGGAGCCGGTCGAGGATCCGGCATGGTCGCGCCACGAAGTGGCAGGAGCCCATGCCGGGCGTGATCGCTCCACATCGGGGTCCGCTGGACTCGGAAACAGTGCGGGTGGCGCTGGCGCTGTGGGCCGGCCCCGATGCGGTGCTCACCGGCTCCTGGGCATTGAGTGCTCTGGGCGTGCGAACGCAGCCGCCCCGCCACGCCACCTTCCTGCTCGCGCAAGGCGGATACGTCCGCCGACATGACCGGGCGCGACTGGTGCGGACCCGACGACTTCCGCGCGTGGTGAGAACTCAGGGGGTGCTGAGGATCGCTAGCCCAGCACGAGCGCTGGTCGACACGTCGGTGTTCGAGCGACACACGATGCAGGAGTTGGAGCACCTGGCGATTGGCATCCTGCAGCGAGGCTTGGCCTCACCGGAGCAGCTGGCACAGGAGATGCGCGGGCGCCCGATCGCCTCGGTTGGTCCGGTGAAGCGCGGACTGGAGGCGTTCCGCCAGGGGGCATGGTCGAGGCCGGAGGCGGTACTGCGTGAACTCATCGGCGGCCGCCATGGATTCCCGAGCATGGTGACCAACCGACGGTTGGTGAGCGTCGCGACCGAGACGTTCATCGGGTGCCCCGACGCCTACTTTGAGGAGGCAGGCGTCGCGGTCCAGGTCCAGTCGCGGCAGTACCACCAAGGGTTCGACGATCAGGGTGGAGATCAGTGGGCGCGAACCGTGGAGAAGGACAGCGCCTACGTTGCGGTGGGCGTGCGCGTGCTGGGAGTCACCCCGTGGACCCTGTACCGCAATCCAGACACGTTTCTGAGTCGCCTGCGCCAGACGATCGAGCTGGGCGTCGCTGGCCCTCGTCCGGCCGTCCGCGTCGACTGAGCGGGAATCGGCGCCCGGTGTGTGGGGAAGTGGTCGTCCCAGCGACCACTTCCCCACACACCCCTCACACAGGGAGCAGACGGGTGACGAAGTCGCGCAACTGCTCGACGTTGCGGCACTCATGCATGCCGACCACCGCGCCGTACACCGACGTCACCGAATCGCCCACGCCCCACGAGCGCGACGGCTCCGGGTTGAGCCACGCCACGTGACGCGCCTGCTCGGCGATGATGTGCAACTGGTCCACGCGGGGGTTGGTGCCGTTGGTGCGGGCATCGCCCAAGATCAACACAGTGCTCCGATGCGTGACGAAATCGAGGTACTGATCAACGAAACTGACCAACGAACTGCCGTAGTCACTGCTCGAATCCCACCGTGTCATGCCCTCGACCTGCGCCAACCGCGGCTTGAGGTCGGCCCCCAGCGGCGAGGTGGTGACGATCTCGGTCAGATCGGCGCAGGAATTGACGAACCCGACGACCTTCATCCGGCGGAAACTGCCCGCCAGCGCTTGCATCAGCAGGATCGTGAAGCTCGAGAACCCCGCCACCGAACCGGACATGTCGCACAGGATCACCAGGTCCGGCCGGTGCGGCTTGCGCTTGCGGAACACCGGCTTGAGCGGCACCCCACCGGTGGCCATCGAGGAGCGCAGTGTGCGCCGGATGTCGATCTTCCCCCGGTCATCGCGCCGTTGCCGCGCGGCGAGCCGGGTGGCCAACTTGCGCGACAGTGGCCCCAGGATCGCCCGCAGCTCCTGAAGGTCCTTCGCCCCGGCGAGCAGGAACTCCTTCTGCTCCATCGGCGTGGCCACGGCGTACTTGGCCATCCGCTCGGTGCCGCGCAGTTCGGCGTTGCGCCGCCGGGCCTCGACGTTGATCTGCTGGGTGATCTCGGCGGCACGAGTGCGCATGCGGTCGCGCAGCAGGGCCTCGTCGAACTCCTGGCCCACGCTGCCGCCGGTGCCACCGCCCGAGCCACCGCCGCCGCCCTCCTGACCGCCGCCGGTACCGCTGCCCGATCCGTCACCGGCCCCCGCGCCGCGCATCGCCCGCGCCTCGTCCATGGCCCCGGCGATCGCGGTCTGCGGGTTGAGCAGGTCACGCGCCTGCAACCCCGAGTACGACCCCATCGTCGACTCGTTCGGCAACTTGCCGAGGTGCTCCACGGCCAGCGCGACCAACGCGGTGATGAGCTTCTGGTCATCGGTGGCCAGTGCCTTCGACAGGGCTTGGCGGATCACCGTGGCCTTCTCTCGCGGGGTCAAGGCCGGGTCGATCTCGGGCAGGCCCGCGTCCGCGCGACCTCCCAGCGCGGCCGGGAAGTACAGGTCGAACACGTCGTCGAAGACCTGCCGGTCCCCGCTGCGCCGCAGGAACGCCGCCGCCAACCCGGCCCGCAACTGGTCACGGTCGGTCATCCCCAGCACGTCGATCACCGACGCCGCGTCCACCGCCTCGGTCGTACCGACGCGCACACCGTGGGCGCGCAGCGTGGCCGCCATCGTGCGCAACCGGCCGGCCAGCGGAGCCGCCGTCACGGGAGAGCCGGCCAACGACGCTCCGCTCATGCCGACCTCAGGTCGAGTGCGTCGATGGCCCGCTCGATGTCGTCCTGGTGCTTGAGCAGCACCCCGAGGTTGTCGCGGATCACGGCCGGGTCCACCGAGTCGACCCCGAGCGCGAGCAGCGTGCGCCCCCAGTCGATCGTCTCGGCCACCGACGGCGACTTGCGCAGCTTGAGGTCGCGCAGCCGGCCGACGAGCCGCACGACCGACTCCGCCAGCGACGCGTCCAGGTCGGGCACCGCGGCGGTGATGATGCGCTGCTCCAGTTCGGCGTGCGGGTAGTCGATGTGGAGGAACAGGCACCGCCGCCGCAGCGCCTCGGACAGCTCGCGCGTGGCGTTCGACGTCAGCACCACGAACGGGCGATGCGTGGCGGTGAGCGTACCGAGCTCCGGCACCGTCACGGCGAAGTCGGAGAGCACCTCGAGCAGCAGGCCCTCGATCTCGACGTCGGCCTTGTCGAGTTCGTCGATGAGCAGCACGCTCGGGTTCTCCGAGCGGATCGCCTGCAGCAACGGTCGCGCCAGCAGGAACTCGTCGGTGAAGATGTTGTCGCGCACCTCGTCCCACTCGCCGCCGTGCTCGCCGGCCCCGTGCGAAGCTCCGGCCGCGGTGATGCGCAGCAGCTGCTTGGCGTGGTTCCACTCGTACAGCGCCCGCGCCTCGTCGACGCCCTCGTAGCACTGGAGGCGGATGAGATCGGCGCCGGTCACGCGCGCGACGGCCTTGCTCAGCTCCGTCTTGCCGACGCCCGCGGGGCCCTCGACGAGCAGCGGCTTGCCGAGTCGATCGGCGAGGAACACGGTCGTCGCAATGGCCTCGGACGCCAGATAGCCGACGTCGGCGAGTTTGGTCAGGACGTCCTCGACGGAGGTGAATCGAGGGGTGGCAGTGGCGCTGGGCGCGGAGTCAGTGGCGGTGGTCACGTCGTTCATCCTGCCTGCGTGGCATGCTCGCGTCCATGGCCGCACGTGTGATCCACACCGCCCAGGCGCTCGTCGACCTCGTCGTCGACGTGCCGATGCTGCCCCGGCGCGGCGGCAATGTCATGGCGCAGGCGAGTGAACGGTACGCCGGGGGAGCGGTGACGATCCTGCTGGCCGCGGCGCGCTCGGGCGTGCAGGCGGTGCACGCCGGTGGCCACGGCACGGGCCCCAACGGCGAGCTCGTACGCGCCGTGCTGTACGCCGAGGGGATCGCCGTGACCGCGCCGCAGAACTGGGACCTCGACACGGGTGTGTGCGTCGTGCTGCTCGAACCGACGGCCGAGCGCACGTTCGTCACGACACAGGGGGCTGAGCGGGTCATCTCGGTCGAGTCGCTGGCGGCCAGTCGCCCGGTTGACGGAGACATCGTGTGCGTCAGTGGGTATTCGCTCGTGCCGCCGACGGTCGAGCCGATGCTGGCGTGGCTGGAGGGTCTGGCGGCGGGGGTGCACATCGTGCTCGATCCCGGAGCGGTGTTCGCCGAGTTGCCGGGGCCGCTGCGTGATCGCATGCTCGCGATCACCGACGTGTGGACCTCGAACGCCGAGGAGGCGGAGGCGCTGACCGGGCAGACGTCGATGGGTGAGGCGGCGAAGTCGGTGGCCGGGCATCTCGTGCCGGGCGCCGTCGCGGTCGTGCGCGACGGGGCGGAGGGGTGCGCGGTCTGGGACGGCGCGGACGTGCACGTCGTCGCGGGGTTCCCGCAGGAGCCGGTGGACACCAACGGCGCGGGCGACACCCACACCGGGGTGCTCATCGCCGAGCGAGCCAAGGGCGCGGACTGGGTGACCGCCGCGCGGCGCGCCAACGCGGCCGGGGCGATCAAGGTGACGCGGCGGGGTCCGTCGACCGCGCCGGGCGCAGCGGAGATCGACGCGTTCCTGGCCGCGCAAACCCACGCCGCGCCCACCCCTGCGACGCACACCCCCGTTGAGTGATGGTTTCG
>NZ_BCRE01000021.1 GCF_001552435.1 Kribbia dieselivorans NBRC 106261 | reverse complement strand
GGGGGTCAGGTCACTTGGCCGAGTACGCCGCCTTGAGGTTGCGCTTGAGCAACTTGCCCGTCGGCGTGCGCGGCAGTTCGTCGTGGAAGTCGATCGAGCGCGGCGTCTTGTACTTCGACAGGTGCTCCTGGGCGAACGCGAGCAGCTCCTGCTCGAGCTCCGGGCTCGGCTCGACGCCTGGCGCCAACTGAACGGCGGCCTTGACCTGCTCGCCCATCTCCTCATCCGGGACGCCGAACACGGCGACGTCGAGCACCTTCGGGTGCATGGTCAGCACGTTCTCGGCCTCCTGCGGGTAGATGTTCACCCCGCCGGAGATGATCATGAACGAGCGCCGGTCGGTCAGGTAGATGTACCCGTCCTCATCCATGTAGCCCACGTCGCCGGTGGTGCCCCAGTTCGGGTGCAGCGGGTGCTGCGACTCCTTCGTCTTGGCCTCGTCGTTGTGGTACGTGAACGAGACGTGGTCGCGCTCGAAGTAGATCAGACCGGTCTGCCCGGCGGGCACCTCGTCGAAGTTCTCGGTGGAGTCGTCGACGACATGCGGAATGCCGAGCACGGCGCGACCGATGGAACCGGGGTGGTCGAGTGCCTCCTGCGGGCCGATCAGCGTGAC
Organism: Kribbia dieselivorans NBRC 106261; assembly: GCF_001552435.1. Classification (GTDB taxonomy): domain Bacteria; phylum Actinomycetota; class Actinomycetes; order Actinomycetales; family Dermatophilaceae; genus Kribbia; species Kribbia dieselivorans. The sequence goes on along the minus strand of NZ_BCRE01000021.1, from coordinate 11,629 downwards.
GCCGACCTTCTCGGTCGAGGAGTAGTACTCGTGGATGACCGGGCCCCACCACTCGATCATCGCGCGCTTGACATCGGCCGGGCACGGAGCCGCGGCGTGCACGGCGATCCGCATCGACGACACGTCGTACTTCGCGCGCACCTCCTCGGGCAACTTCAGCATGCGCACGAACATCGTCGGCACCCACTGGCTGTGCGTGACCTTGTACTCATCGATGAGCTTGAGCGACTCCTCCGCGTCGAACTTCGGCATGACCAGCGCGGTGCCGCCCATGAACGTCGTCAGACCGATGTACCGCAGCGGAGCGGCGTGGTACATGGGCGCGGGGGAGAGGTAGACCGTGTCCGGACCCATCGCGTACATCTTGCCGAAGACGTCGACCATCATGTCGCCCGGCTCGTCGACCTTGCGGTCGGGCAGTGGCACCGCGACACCCTTGGGGCGACCGGTCGTGCCCGAGGAGTACAGCATGTCGGTACCAGCGCGCAGGATCCCGAGGGGCTCGGCGCTCGAGGCCGCGAGCACGTCCTCGTACGACTCGAAACCGGGCACGTCGCCGCCGAACGCGAGCCGAGCGGTCACTGCGGGTGCCTCGGGCATCTCCGCGATGGTGTCCTTGAGGCCTGCCGAGACGATGAGGGCCTTGGCGCCGGAGTCCTGCAGGATGTAGCCGGCCTCGTCGGGGGAGAGGTGGTAATTGATCGCGGTGATGATCATGCCGGCACGCAGCGCGGCCCAGTACGCCTCGACGATCTCGAGGGCGTTCTCGGACATGACGGCGAAGATGTCGCCCTCCCCGAGGCCGCGGTCCCACAGCGCATGGACCAGGCGGGTCGACCGGTCGTCGAGTTCGCGGTAGGTGATGGTCTTTCCGGTGTCGACCATCTTCACGGCGACCTTGTCGGGCTGGCTCTCGGTGAGGGCTCCAGGGTAGGGGTACACGGCTCTCCTAGTCATCGTTGACGAACGTGACCCAGTATACCGAGCGATCGCTAGGTGGTCACCACCCCTTCGTCGAGTGATGGATGCGCGTGGCCTATAGCCCCGATAGGCCACGCGTATCCATCACTCAACGAGGGGGGGCGTCGCTCACTCAACGAGTGGGGAGGTGGAACCGACGAGCCCCTGAAGATCCGCGCGACACCGCCGCTCGAACTCACCCAACTCCGAGATCGCGGCCTCGATGTCCTCGCGCCGGCGCTCCAGGTCCGCGCGACGATCGTCGATCTGCTCGAGCACGTACTCCAACTGGCTCGCCTTGCCTCGCGGAGCGTCGTACAGATCGATGATCGTGCGGATCTGCTCGAGGGGGAACCCCAGGCGCTTGCCGCGCACGATCAGCGCCAACCGCGTGCGGTCCCGGCGGTGGTAGATCCGGGCGGTCCCACGGCGCTCCGGGGTGATCAGGCCGAGGTCCTCGTAGTGGCGAACCGTGCGATGGGTCACGCCGTATTCCTCGGCCACCTCTCGGATCGTCCACGTCGGCTCAGGGGTTGTCATGTGAGTCAGCATGCTTTACGTTTACGTCAACGTCAACACAAATGCTTCGATGTGGAAGAGAGCCCCGATGTTCGAGTTGAGCCAGGACCACGAGGAATTCCGGGCCTTGGTGCGTGACTTCGCCCAGGCCGAGGTGGCCCCGCACGTCGCGCAGTGGTCCAAGGACAAGTACTTCCCCACCGACCTCGTGCCGAAGATGGGTGAGCTCGGTCTGTTCGGCCTCGTCGTGCCCGAGGAGTACGGCGGCTCCGCCACCGCCGAGGACGGCCCCGACTTCACCGCCCTGTGCGTCGCCATCGAGGAGCTCGGTCGGGTCGACCAGTCCATCGGCATCACCCTCTCGGCCGGTGTCGGCCTGGGCATCAACCCGATCCTGACCTACGGCAACGATGAGCAGAAGGCCACGTTCCTGCCCGACCTCGTCGCCGGCCGCGCGCTGGCCGGGTTCGGTCTGACCGAGCCCGAGGCCGGCTCCGACGCCGGGGCGACGAAGACCAAGGCCGTGCGCGACGCCGGCGAATGGGTCATCAATGGCGCCAAGGCGTTCATCACGAACTCCGGCACGGCCATCACCTCGGTCGTCACCGCCACCGCCCGCACCGGCACCAACGACGACGGATCGCCGCAGATCTCGGCGATCATGATCCCGTCGGGCACACCGGGATTCATCGTCGAGCCGGCCTACGACAAGCTCGGCTGGTGGATCAGCGACACCCACGGCCTGACGTTCGAGGACTGCCGCGTCCCCGAGGAGAACCTGCTCGGCCGCGAGGGCGACGGGTTCAAGCAGTTCCTCAAGACCCTCGACGACGGCCGCATCGCCATCAGCGCGCTCGCGGTCGGCATGACCCAGCGCATGCTCGAGGAGTGCACCGAGTACGCGAAGACCCGCATGGCGTTCGGCAAGCCGATCGGCGTCAACCAGGGCGTCAGCTTCCAGATCGCCGACCTCGCCGTCATGCTCGAGGCCTCGCGCCAGCTGACCTACCGCGCGGCCTGGCTCAAGGACGAGCAGGAGCGCGGACGACGCTCCGTCGCGGAGGTCAAGAAGGCCGCCTCGATCGCCAAGCTCTACTCGACTGAGTCCGCCGTGACCGCCGGGCGCATCGCCACCCAGATCTTCGGTGGCAACGGCTTCATGGAGGAGTACCCGGTCGCGCGCTTCTACCGCGACAGCAAGATCCTCGAGGTCGGTGAGGGCACCTCCGAGGTCCAGCGCATGCTCATCGCCCGCTCGTTCGGACTCTGAGGAGAGGCATCATGACCACCCACGCCGTCGACCCCAAGGTCACCGACATCCGGGCGCGGATCGCCGCCGCCCACGCTGCCTCGCAGGCTCCGCCCGAGAAGGCCAAGGCCAAGCTCGACAGCCAGAACAAGATGTACGTGCGCGACCGCATCGCGCTCCTCGTGGACGAGGGCTCGTTCGTCGAGGACGGTCGCTACGCCAACGCCATGCAGCCCGGCCTGCCGGCCGACGGCGTCGTCACCGGGCGCGGCACGGTCGAGGGCCGGCCGGTCATCGTCGTGGCCAACGACCCGACGGTCAAGGCCGGTTCCTGGGGCGCACGCACGGTCGAGAAGATCGTGCGCGCCACCGAGACGGCCCTGCGCGAGGAACTGCCGGTCTTCTGGTTCGTCGACTCCGCCGGAGCGCGGATCACCGACCAGGTCGAGTTGTTCCCGGGCCGTCGTGGGGCCGGGCGCATCTTCCACAACCAAGTCGCGCTCTCGGGCAAGGTCCCGCAGATCTGCTGCCTGTTCGGGCCGTCGGCCGCCGGTGGCGCGTACATCCCGTCGTTCACCGACATCATCATCATGGTCGAGGGCAACGCCTCGATGTACCTCGGGTCGCCGCGCATGGCCGAGATGGTCGTCGGCGAGAAAGTCTCCCTCGAGGAGATGGGCGGAGCGCGGATGCACTGCACCATCTCCGGTGTCGGCGACCTCCTCGCCGCCGACGACGAGGAAGCCATCGAACTGGCCAAGCTGTACTTCTCGTACATGCCGCAGAACTGGCACTCCGAGGGTCCCACGTACCACCCCGAGGAGCCCAGTGCGCCACTGACGCGCGAAACCGTGCCCGAGGTCGAGTCGGTGCCGTTCGACGTGCACGAGGTCATCGACGGCCTCATCGACGACGACTCCTTCTTCGAGATCAAGGACCTCTTCGCCGCCGAACTGGTCGTGGGCTTCGGGCGGATGGAGGGCGCCACCGTCGGCATCGTCGCGAACAACTCCGCCGTCAAGGGCGGCGTGCTCTTCACCGACTCCGCCGACAAGGCGGCGCGTTTCATCTGGCTGTGCGACGCGTTCAACATCCCGCTGATCTACCTCGCGGACGTGCCCGGCTTCATGGTTGGCTCGGAGGTCGAGCGTGGCGGCATCATCCGGCACGGCGCGAAGATGGTCTCGGCCGTCGCGTCGGCCACCGTGCCGCAGTTCTGCATCGTCGTGCGCAAGGCCTACGGTGCCGGGTTGTACGCCATGGGCGGGCCGGGCTTCATGCCCGACGCGACGCTGGCGCTGCCCACGGCACGGATCGCCGTGATGGGGCCCGAAGCGGCCGTCAACGCGGTGTACGCCAACACCATCGCGAAGATCGAGGCCGACCAGGGCGTCGAGGCGCGCGACGCATTCATCGCCGAGAAGCGTGCCGAGTACGAGGTGGACGTCGACCTCGAACGCCTGGCCGCCGACCTCGTGATCGACGGGATCATCGAGGCCGACGAACTGCGCTCCGAGTTGCTGCATCGGTTGCGGTACGCGGCCCAGCGTGACCGTCACTTCTCGACCAAGCGCCGGGCGGTGCCGCCGGTCTGATCGGCACAGCCCCCGCGACGCCGGCAAACACCCCTCGGCTAGGGTCGAAGGGAGGTTGCCGGCGTCGGCGCCGACTCCTCGACAGGAGGCGGCATGCAGGCCAGGTCAGCGGACATCACTCCCCAGCCCACACTGGGCTCCGGTGCGCCCCGTTCGGGCCCGGCCCGCACCCAGAAACCGGTCTACGTCGACCTGCTGCCGCCGTGCAACGCCGGTTGCCCGGCCGGCGAGAACATCCAGGCGTGGCTGGCCAAGGCCCGCACCGGCGACGACCTGGCCGCGTGGCGCGTGCTCACCGCCGACAATCCCTTCCCGGCGATCCACGGCCGCGTCTGCTACCACCCCTGCGAAAGCGTGTGCAACCGTGCCGAACTCGACGAGGCCGTCTCGATCCACTCGGTGGAGCGGCACCTCGGTGACGCGGCCATCGCCGCCGGATGGCAGTTCCAGCCCTCGGCCGTGCGCTCGGGCAAACGCGTGCTCGTCGTCGGTGCCGGCCCGTCGGGGCTCTCGGCCGCCTACCACCTGACCCGGCTCGGCCACGACGTCACCATCGCCGACGCCGGCGACCAACCCGGCGGCATGATGCGCTACGGCATCCCGGCCTACCGCCTGCCTCGCGACGTGCTCGACGCCGAGGTCGCCCGCATCATCGACATGGGCGTCGACCTGCGCCTCAACCGCAAGGTCGAGGACCTCTCCGTGGAGATGCGCGAGGGCGGGTTCGACGCCGCGTTCGTCGCCGTCGGGGCGCACCTGTCGCGGCGCGTCGACATCCCCAACGGCGATGCCGGGCGGATCCTCGATGCGGTGAGTTTCCTGCGCGGTGTCGAAACGGGCGAGGCGACCGAGCTGTCGGGCACGGTCGCGGTCTACGGCGGCGGCAACTCCGCCATGGACGCCGCCCGCGTCGCGCGTCGGATGGGCGCCGACGACACCGTCATCGTCTACCGGCGCACGCGCGAGCAGATGCCCGCGCATGAGGCCGAGGCCGCCGACGCCGAGGCCGAGGGTGTCGAGATGCACTGGCTGCGCACCATCGCCGAGATGGGGGAGCACGACCTGCGCGTGGAGATCCAGGAACTCGACGACGACGGCCGCCCGCACGGCACCGGGCAGTACGAGACCCTCGAGGCCGACACGGTGATCCTCGCGCTCGGACAGGAGAGCGACACCGGCCTGCTGCGCTCCCTACCCGGCGTGGAGTTCGACCGCGACGTCGTCGTGGTCGACCCGAACACCCTCATGACCGGCGCGCCGGGCGTGTTCGCCGGCGGCGACGCCGTGCCCAGCGAACGCACCGTCACCGTCGGGGTCGGGCACGGCAAGAAGGCGGCCCGCAGCATCGACGTGTGGCTGCGTGGCGGCAGCGGCGAGCGGCCGCCCAGGCACGACCTCGCCGACTTCGACAAACTCCACCTCTGGTACTTCGGCGACCATGGCCGCCGACACAGCCGCGAGGTCACCCCGGAGCGTCGTGTCCGCGACTTCACCGAGGTCATGGTCGGCCTCAACGCCCAGGAGGCCCGGTTCGAGGCCGGCCGGTGCCTCTCGTGCGGCAACTGCTTCGAATGCGACGGGTGCCTGGGCTCCTGCCCCGAGGACGCCATCATCAAACTCGGTGTGGGACAACGCTATCGGTACGACTATGACGCCTGCACCGGTTGCGGCACGTGCTACCGGCAATGCCCCGTCCACGCCATCGAGATGATCCCCGAGGCCACCGACCCGGCGACGGTCCCCGGCGCGTTCATCGCCCCCACCATCGGCCTGCGCGCCGGTCTGCGCTGAAGGAGAACGCCATCACCATGCGCCGCATCATCGACGGCAACGAGGCAGCCGCGGACGTCGCCTACCGACTCAGCGAACTGTGCTCCATCTACCCGATCACCCCGAGCTCACCCATGGCCGAACTGGCCGACGAATGGGCCTCACGCGGGCGCGCCAACGTCTATGGCTCGGTGCCGAACGTCATCGAGATGCAGTCCGAGGGTGGAGCGGCTGGGGCGATGCACGGAGCGCTGCAGGGCGGGGCGTTGAGCACGACGTTCACCGCCTCGCAGGGGCTGCTGCTGATGATCCCGAACATGTACAAGATCGCCGGCGAACTGACCCCGACGGTGTTCCACGTCGCCGCGCGGTCGCTCGCCGCGCAGGGTCTGTCGATCTTCGGCGACCACCAGGACGTCATGGCCGTGCGCCAGACCGGGTTCGCGCTGCTCGCGTCGACCTCAGTGCAGGAGGCGCATGATCTCGCGCTCGTCGCACACGCGGCGACGCTGCGCAGCCGGGTGCCGTTCCTGCACTTCTTCGATGGCTTCCGCACCTCGCACGAACTCAACACGATCGACACGCTCGACGACGACGTGCTGCGCGCCCTCGTGCCGGAGTCGCTGGTGCACGAGCACCGGGCGCGGGCGCTCAACCCGACGCGGCCGTTCATCCGCGGCACGGCGCAGAACCCGGACGTGTACTTCCAGGCCCGCGAGAGCGTCAACCCGTACCTCGCGCAGGTGCCCGAGATCGTGCAGCAGGCCATGGACGAGCTCGCCACCCACAGCGGTCGGCACTACCGGATCGCCGAATACACGGGTCATCCGCAGGCCGAACGGGTGGTCGTGGCGATGGGCTCCGGAGCGCAGACCGCCACTGAGACCGTCGCGCGTCTCGTCGAGCGGGGCGAGAAGGTCGGCGCGCTGACGCTGCGCCTGTACCGGCCGTTCCCGGCGGCGGCGATCGTGGCCGCGCTACCGCGCTCCGTGAAGCGAATCGCCGTGCTCGACCGCACCAAGGAACCCGGCTCGCAGGGGGAGCCGGTGCTCGTCGACGTCGTCACCGCGCTGTCGGACGCCGTGACCGCGGGGTCGCTGCCGAGCATGCCGATCGTCATCGGCGGGCGGTACGGCCTGTCGAGCAAGGAGTTCACGCCGGGCATGGTGCTCGCCGTGCTGGGCGAGCTCGACGCAGTCGCGCCGCGGCCGCGGTTCACCGTCGGCATCCACGACGACGTCTCGGGCACGTCGCTGGACTGGACCGAGGTCGATCTCGAGCCCGAGGGGACGTTCCGCGCGCTGTTCTACGGCATCGGGTCGGACGGCACCGTCGGCGCGAACAAGAACACGATCAAGATCCTCGGCGATCGGGACGGCACGAACGCGCAGGCGTACTTCGTCTACGACTCGAAGAAGTCGGGCGGGCAGACGGTGTCGCACCTGCGGTTCGGGTCCGAGCCGATCCGGGCGTCGTACCTCATCACCGAGGCGGACTTCGTCGGCTGCCACCACCTGGGGCTGCTCGACGTGCTCGACGTCGTCGGGCACGCCAAGCCCGGGGGAGTGCTGCTGCTCAACGCGCCCGGCGACGGCGAGGCCGTGTGGGCGTCCCTGACGGAGCCGGTGCAGCGCGCCATCATCGAACGGCGGCTGCGCGTGCATGCCCTCGACGCGTCGGCGGTCGCGCGCGACACGGGCATGCCGGGGCGGACCAACACCGCGCTCCAGGCGGCGTTCTTCGCGATCTCCGGCGTGCTCGAACGCGAGCCGGCGATCGCGGCGATCAAGGAATCGATCCGCAAGACCTACGGCAAGCGCGGGCAGGAGGTCGTGCGGCGCAACGAGGCGGCCGTCGACACGGCGTTGGAGCGGCTGGTCACGGTGCCGGTGCCGGACGCGCCGACGACCGACCGGCCCGTGCCCGCGGTCGTGCCGCACGACGCTCCGGAGTTCGTGCGGGAGGTGACCGCCGCGATGATGACCGGGCGCGGGGACGACCTGCCCGTCAGTGCGCTGCCGGTCGACGGCACCTACCCATCGGGCACGACGAAGTACGAGAAGCGGCGGATCAGCGATGAGGTCGCCGTGTGGGACGCCGACGCGTGCATCCAATGCGGCAACTGCGCGTTCGTCTGCCCGCACTCGGTGATCCGGGCGAAGTATTACGACGAGTCGGCGCTGCACGGCGCTCCGGAATCGTTCGAGAGCGCCCCGCTCAACGCCGTCGGGCTGCCCCAGTCGCGGTACACGCTGCAGGTCTACAGCGAGGACTGCACCGGCTGCGGGCTGTGCGTCGAGGCCTGCCCGGTCACGCCGCCGCTGCAGGTCGGGCGCAAGGCGATCAACCTCGAACCGGCGGCCGAGCAGTTCGATACCGCCCCCGAACGGGTCGCGTTCTTCGAGTCGATCGAGCTCAACGACCGCTCCCGCGTCGACTACGGCACGGTGCGCGGGGCGCAGTTCCTCCAGCCGCTCTTCGAGTTCTCCGGGGCGTGCTCGGGATGCGGTGAGACGCCCTATCTGAAGCTGCTGACCCAACTGTTCGGGGCCCGCCTGACCGTCGCCAACGCCACCGGCTGCTCGTCGATCTACGGCGGCAACCTGCCGACGACGCCCTGGACGACGAACGCGGACGGGCACGGGCCGGCGTGGTCGAACTCGCTCTTCGAGGACAACGCCGAGTTCGGGCTGGGCCTGTCGGCCGCGGCCGACCTGCACACCGATCTGGCGCGGCGGCGAGTGACCGAACTGCGATCGGAGCTTGGTGGCGACCTCGTCGACGCGATCCTGGGTTCGCCGCAGATCGGGGAGGCGGAGCTGGCGGCACAGAGCCTCCGGGTGGCCGAGTTGACCGACCGGCTCAGCGCGCTCGATTCTCCGGCGGCGCGTGATCTGCGCTCCGTTGTCGATCATCTCGTGCGCCGCAGTGTGTGGATCGTCGGCGGCGACGGGTGGGCGTACGACATCGGGTCGGGCGGGCTCGACCACGTGCTCGCGTCGGGGCGCAACGTCAACGTGCTCGTGCTCGACACCGAGGTGTACTCGAACACCGGAGGACAGTCGAGCAAGGCGACGCCGTTGGGGGCGGTGGCGAAGTTCGCCGCGGGCGGAAAGTCGGCGGCGAGCAAGGACCTGGCGTTGCAGGCGGTGTCGTATGGCTCGGTGTACGTCGCGCGGGTGGCGTTGGGGGCGGACCCGGAGCAGACATTGCGGGCGTTCCGGGAGGCCGAGGCGTACGACGGGACCTCGCTGATCATCGCGTACAGCCACTGCATCGCCCACGGCTACGACCTCAAGTTCGGGCTGGACCAGCAGAAGAAGGCGGTCGACTCCGCGCACTGGCCGCTCGTGCGCTACGACCCAGTGGTGCGCGATCGCGGCGGCAACCCGTTCATGCTCGATTCGCCGCGCCCGACGATCCCGCTGGCGGAGTATCGGAAGCGCGAACTGCGGTTCCGGTTGTTGCAGGCGTCGGATCCGGACGAGGCGCAGCGGTTGCTCGACCTGGCGCAACATGCCGCCGACAACCGGTGGGACGTCTACGAGGAGATGGCCACGCGCGGTGCCGAACGGTTCGCGCCGGACCCGAGGAGCCGGGTATGAGTCTGGCCACGCGGTACCTGGGGTTGGAGTTGCGCAACCCGATCGTCGCGTCGGCGTCGCCGTTGAGCCAGGACGTCGCCGGGGTGGTGGCGCTGGCCTCGGCGGGCGTGGGTGCGGTGGTGCTGCCGTCGCTGATGGAGGAGGTCGTGCGGCAGCGGGAGGTCGACGACTTCCTCGAGGTCGCGCGGCACGAGGACGCGTTCGGGGAGGCGACGACGTACTTCCCCGAGCCGCTGCTCGACGAGGTCGACGGCGTCGGGCAGTACCTGACGCTCGTGCGTGAGGCGGCCGCGGCCGTGGATGTGCCGGTCATCGCCAGTCTCAACGGAGCATCGTTGGGCGGGTGGACGTCGATCGCGTCGCAGTTGGCGGCGGCCGGAGCAGCGGCGATCGAGCTGAACATCTACGCCGTACCGGGTGATCTGAGCATGACCGGAGCGTCGATCGAGGCGCGGCACGTGGAGATCCTGCGGCAGGTGCGTGGGGCCGTCGACGTGCCGGTGGCGGTCAAGCTCTCCCCGTACTTCTCGAACACGGGCATCGTCGCGCGTGATCTGGTGGCGGCCGGGGCGGACGGTCTGGTGCTGTTCAACCGGTTCCTCCAGCCCGACATCAACCCGGTGACGATGTCGGTCGAACCGGGCGTGTACCTCTCGCGGCCGGAGGACGGTCGCCTGCCGCGGGCGTGGATCGCGGTGTTGCGCAACGAGATCGGCGGTGCATCGCTGGCCGCCACCGGTGGGGCGTGGAGTGCCGGCGACGTGGCGAAGGGGCTGTTGGCCGGGGCGGATGTCGTCATGGTCGCCTCCGCCCTGTTGGAGCACGGAGTCGGTGTCGTCGGGGAGATGCTGGAGGGGCTTCAGGCCTGGCTCGCCGGGACCGGGTTGGGGCTGGATCGGGTGCGCGGTGCCCTGGCCGTACCGGCGGGTGATTCGGCGGAGGCGACGCAGCGCGCCGGGTACGTGGAGGCGCTGGCCTCCGCCCGTGCCCGCTGGGGTGACCTCGGCCACCTGTAAACCCGCGCTCCGTCCAGACTCGCTGACTGGTCAATCCTTGCGACTTAACCACCGGTTACGTCGCACGGATTGACCACTCGGCGGAGGAGTCAGGGGCGCAGGGCGCTGAAGGGGATATCCAGTTCGGCGAGCAGGCTGCGCAGCAGCGGCAGGGAGAGTCCGATGACATTGCTCGGGTCGCCGTCGACCCCGTCGATGTACGGCGCTCCGAGACCGTCGATGGTGAAGGCGCCGGCGCACCGCAGCGGCTCGCCCGTCGCGACGTAGGCCTCGATCTCGGCGTCGTCGAGGTCGCCGAAGTGCACGGTCGTCGACGCGGTCGCGCCGAGGGTGGCTCCGGTGCCGGCCGCGTCGGGGTCGTCGGCGGCGGTCTCGCGCGTGTCGATGAGCCAGTGGCCGGTGTGCAGGACGCCGGTGCGGCCGCGCATCCGCTGCCAGCGGGCGATGGCCTCGGCGGCATCGGCGGGCTTGCCGAACGCTTCTCCGTCGAACTCGAGCACGGAGTCGCAGCCGATGACGAAGGCGTCCTCGGCGTCGGCCCACTCGGCGACGTCCTCGGCCTTGGCGCGGGCGAGGACGAGAGCGATGTCGGCCGGCTCGAGGTCGCCGTACCGTTCGCGTGCGTCGGCTTCGGCGGCGGCCTCGTCGACCTCGCTGACGATGACGGTGGGCTCGACCCCGGCCTGGCGCAGGAGGTTCAGACGGGCGGGGGAGGCGGAGGCGAGAACAACACGGATCGGCACGGCGTCAACGGTAACCGACGCGCCTCCCCCACCCGGTCCGAGGTATTACGCGGCGCCTTTCCGACGTCTATTACCTCGATCCGGGGAGGGGCCCCGCCTGGTTCGAGGTATTACGCGGCGCCTTTCCGACGCGTAATACCTCGAACCGCGGGAGGGGCGGCGGGGGAGGGGC
>NZ_BCRE01000020.1 GCF_001552435.1 Kribbia dieselivorans NBRC 106261 | reverse complement strand
TTCGAGGTATTACGCGTCGGAACCCCGCCGTGTATTACCTCGAACCCCGCGGGGGCCCCACATGGTTCGAGGTATTACGCGTCGGAAATGCGACGGGTAATACCTCGAACCGTGAGGGGGCGGGACGGAGCGCCGAACCGCTGGGGGTGCAAACGTCAGTCGGCCATCGTGTCGCGCAACTCGCGCTTGAGGATCTTGCCGCTCGGGTTCTTCGGCAGCGACTCGACGATCTCGATGCGCTTGGGGCGCTTGTACGGCGCCAGGTGCTCGGCGCAGTACGCCGCCAGGGTCTCGGCGGTCAGGTCCGACCCCGGCCGGGCGACGACGGCCGCGGTGACGGCCTCGACCCACTTGGCGTCCGGCAGCCCGAACACGGCGACCTCGGCGACATCCGGGTGCGCGTAGATCGTCTCTTCGACCTCGCGTGAGGCGACGTTCTCGCCTCCGGACTTGATCATGTCCTTCTTGCGGTCGACGATCGACAGGCGGCCCTCGGCGTCGAAGACACCCAGGTCACCGGAGTGGAACCAGCCATTCTTGAACGCCTCGGCCGTCTTCGCCTCGTCGCGCCAGTAGCCGAGCGTGGCGTGCGGCGAGCGGTGCACGACCTCGCCGACCTCGCCCTGGGGCACCTCGTTGTTGTCGTCGTCGACGAGGATCGTCTGCACGTTCAGCGTCGGGAACCCGGCCGAACCGGCGTGGCTGACCTGCTCCTCCGGCTGGAGGATCGTCGCGACCGGCGCGAGCTCGGTCTGGCCGTAGAAGTTCCACAGCCGCACGTTCGGCAACCGGCGGGAGACCTCGTTGAGCACCTCGACCGGCATGATCGACGCTCCGTAGTAGCCCCTCTTCAGCGACGACAGGTCGGCGTCGTCGAAGCCGGGGTTGCGCAGCAGCGAGATCCACACCGTCGGGGGCGCGAAGTACTTGGTGACCTTGTGCTCAGCGATCTTCGCGAGCACGACGTCCGGCGCCGGCGCGGGCAGGATGATGCTCGTCGCGCCGAGCATGAGGTCCGGGCCGAGGAAGCAGTCGAGCTGCGCGCAGTGGTAGAGCGGCAGGGTGTGCAGGTCGACATCGTCGCTGGTCATCCCACCGTCGACGATGGCCGACGTGTACTCCGCGATGAGCGAACGCGACGAGAGCATCGCCCCCTTCGGACGAGACTCCGTGCCCGAGGTGTACATCAACCGAATCGGAGCGTCGTCGTCGATGGTCGGCGCTTCCCAGCCTTCCGGCGCCGCGACGAACAGTTCGTCGACACTGTCCCAACCCTCGGGGGTGTCGTCGGCGCCGTAGTGCAGCCGCACCGCCGGTGACGTCGTGGCCGTGGCCAGCGCGCCGTCGAGTGCCGCGCCGAACTCGGCCTGCACGATGACTCCGGAGACCTCGGCGTGATCGAGGATGTACGCGATCTCCTCGGCCACGAGCATGAAGTTGATCGGCACGAGCATGACGCCGACACGCGCCGCACCCCACGCGATGGCCGCGAACTCCCAGGAGTTGCGCGAGACCAGGGCCAGGCGATCGCCTGTGTTGATGCCGAGGCGCTGCAGGTTCGCGGCGACGTTGGTGACGACCTGGTCGAACTCGGTGTAGCTCAGCGTGGTGTCGCCGTCGATGATCGCGGTCTTGCCACGGTGGCGGGCCGCGCTGCGCGTGAGCACGTCTCCCAGCGCGTTGCGGCGGGCGGTGCGAATCTCGGGAGTCAGGGGCTGATCGGCCATGACGGGTGCTCCTTCAGGGATCGTCGTGGGCAGACGCGGGGCGCTGCGGGCTCTGATCACTCTAGTCAGCCTGCCCGGGGGCTCCTGTTCGGGCGCGAGTGCAGTTACAGGGGGTAGCCCGCCGACAGATAGTCGACGTCGAGGAGTTCGCTCTTGCGGTACCTCGAAAGGGGGAACTCGTCGTCTGCCCAGAACTCGCCGACGATACCCGAGACTGCACTTTCCACGCTGGGATCCGCCGGGTCTCGTGTGCTTGGTCGGCAAAGTCTCGCCATGGACTCGGCCAGGAGCGGCCAGAGGGCGGCCTTACTGGCTGGGTCGCTTGCCTTGGTCAGGAGTGCGGCGAGGTCAGTTGGGCCCACCACCTCGCCCGCCGCATCGAACGCAGCAGGCGGCACTTGCCCGAGTTCTGAATCGTCCATCGTCGGTACGGCACCCGCCCGGACGATGACGTGCAACACGAGATCCAGCGGGAGTTCAGCCCAGCTCTGCGCTTCGACGCGAATCTCGACAACGTCCTGCAGCACCTGTCCGACGGGGGATTGACTCTTGTTGTACTTCTCGCGGATGACCTTGAGCAGCGGGCGAAGCCATGGAACGACCTCATCTGGGAAGGCGAAACGGCTGAACCAACGTCCGATTGCCAGTGCGAGCGTCCTGATCTCTGCATCATCGGTGAGATCGATGCCGTCGGTGACTTCGCTTCCCACCAAGGCGGTCTTGTGGATGGCATGGATGTGGCCGAGGTCGGCGAAGAACGCCGCTCCGCGCCGCGGCAGGTGGACGAAACGAGGATTGTCCCTCCGACGTGCGATGCGAAGCTCCTCGCCGTGAAGCTCGACGACCGGGGCGAGCAGTGCTGTGGGTCGCTTCGGCAAGACGACGTCACATGTTTGCGACACCACGGCTGCCTCGCTGGAATCGTTCCCGAGGGCCGCGAAGGCGTGGGCATTCTCCACACTCCGGTGCAACACGCTCCCCTGTTGGAGGGACTGGAAGTACAACTCAATTTCGTTGGCCGGGGCGACCTGCGTCATGTGGTGACGTCCGCCTCGGGATCAGCCAGCGGTTCCAGGTTCCGATTGATGTCGGTTGCCGACGATGCGGAGGCCGAGCGCCACGAATCAAACATGCTCTGGCCGGTCGCACCCGGCTGGAGGAGCAGGTTCCGTCGTTGCTCGGCAGTCTGGGCGGGGAGCGAGTCCACTACGGCGACGATATCGACGAGCCGCTGTTGGTTGCCCGCACTCATCCGACCACCGGCAAGCCAGAGGTGGATGGACCGACGAGACACGTTGAAGAGTCGAGCCGTCTGATCCCAAGTGAGACCACTGGAGTCGCGAACATGCGCCAGCATTTCTGCGTTGGTCAGAATCTGCGCGGCGTGCGGTCCATCCGGAGCGGGGGTGTTCGTCGTGAGATCTGGTGTGCGATCGAACCTACTCGCGCTGGCCGCGTGCAGGGGCTGCGGCGCTGAAACCACTCCGCTGCTCGTTCCCAGCAGCACTCCCGCGAAAAGCACTCCAACGCCCGCGCTTGCGCTGAGGCTGCTGAACGAGCTCGAACGGGTTTCCTGGGTGGCCACACTCACTTGAACCTCTCAATGAAGTCGTCCTTGATGACAGACCAGAAGTGCCCGGTCGCTATGGCGGACAGCTGTGTTGCCACTTCTGGCAGGGCCTCGACGGGCAATCCATCTGGGTCCTCCCGGAATGAATCGAGGTCGAGAATCCAACTCTTTTCTTCGGCCGGCGGGAGAGTGGGTTCCAACGCCATCTGTGGCTCCAACAGCGCCGAGCGCACAAGCAGGTAGTCGGATCCCTCGCTGCTGTAGACAGACTCGGTCACCGTCCGCAGCAGTTGACTGGTGTCTCCCTGTGCAAGCCCGCCCAGCACTCCCTCGACGAAGAACGCGCCCAAGCGGTCGAGATCGGCCGATCCAGTGAGGCGATTGGTGTAGCGATAGCCGACGCGAATCAGGAACGGGATGCTCGCTGCGTGAGTCAGGGCGGTCATGGCGACCCCCAGACGTTGGATGAAGTCCGCATGGCCGTCGTACCTTGTCGTCTCGAGCGAGAGGAACTGCGACCCGAGTGACACCGTCCACCCCCGATCAGCGGACTGGAAACGATGGATCGTCCCGATCGACTGTTGCGACACCCCTGACGGGCCAAGCGTGAACTGCAACTCCTGCTGCGCGTCTCGCAAGGGGAAGGCATCGCCGATGGCCCGGGACAGCTCATCTGCCGTGAGGTCGAGATCGAACTTCGAGAGCAGTGGCCACCGGACCTGGCAGAGCACTCGTGCCAACGGTGCTCGCGACAGGCGGTGTCCAATCCGAGTGGCCGTTGACTCCACGTTCGTTGGGTCAGCCATACTTCACACTCTACTTCACACGTGAACCGGAGGCGAGGCCGCGATTGATGCCGCCTGGGACATCGCCCCTCTCGCGCAGCCGCGACAGCCGACCCCCGCGCAAGTTGGCGCACGCGAAGATCCGCGTTATCGTTGCTTCTGGGACAGAATCGGCGCATTTACGGTTGAATGGCCGCATGAACAGCCAATCGGACAAGCGAGTCAGCGTGCGCACGGCCAGGGCCGCGGCCGGAGCGGCGTTGCTCGCCGTCATCGCGGGAGCATGCGGCGTATCGACGACCGACACCACCCCGGAGCCGTCGTCAGGCGGGTACGGCGGCAACATCACCGTGCTCGCCGCGGCCTCGCTGACCGAGACCTTCACCCAGATCGGCAAAACCTTTGAGGCCGACAACCCCAACGCGAAGGTGACGTTCAGCTTCGCGGCGAGTTCGGCGCTGGCCGAGCAGATCGACTCCGGCGCCCCGGCCGACGTGTTCGCCTCGGCCAGCACGAAAAACATGGACACAGTCGTCCAAGCAGGGCACGCCGCCGACCCGACGGTGTTCGCCACCAACGTCCTGACCATCGCGGTACCGGCTGCCAACCCGGGCAAGGTCACCGGGCTCGACTCCCTGACCAGCCGAAACGTCAAGACGGCGCTGTGTCAACCGCAGGTGCCCTGCGGCGTCGTGGCCGCCGAAGTGGCCACAAACGCCAAGGTCGACATCACCCCCGTCACCCTCGAACCGGACGTGAAGTCGGTGTTGAGCAAGGTCACCCTCGGCGAGGTCGACGCCGGACTCGTCTACGTCACCGACGCGCGCGCCGCCGGCGACAAGGTCCGCGAGATCGCCATCCCCGCCAAGTTCAACGCCTCGACCGACTACCCGATCGCCACCCTGAAGGACAGCCAGAACACCGACACCGCGCAGGGCTTCGTCGACGCGGTCCTCAGCGACGAGGGCCAGAAGGTACTGACCGAGGCCGGCTTCGGCACACCGTAGGCTCCCCTCGTGGCTCGCCCAACGACGCTCCGCCCCGCCGAACGGGCTCGTCGAGCCGCCGGCGGCGGCCAGCGCAGCGCCCCGGGCGTCATCCTCGTCCCCGCGCTCATCGCGCTCGCGTTCCTGCTGATCCCACTGGGTGGGCTCATCATCCGCGCGCCATGGACCCACGCGTGGGAGATCCTCACCCGCGACGACGCGCTCGACGCGCTGCGCCTGTCGCTGTGGACGACCACCCTCGCCACCGGCATCTCGATCGTGCTCGGCGTACCGCTGGCGTGGCTCCTGGCGCGCACCGACCTGCCCGGCCTGCGCTGGGTGCGCGCGCTCGTGACCCTGCCCCTCGTGCTGCCCCCGGTCGTCGGCGGCGTCGCGCTGCTGCTCGCGTTCGGGCGCAACGGGCTGCTCGGCCGCTACCTCGACCAGTGGTTCGGCATCACGCTCCCGTTCACCCCGGCGGCGGTGATCATGGCCCAGACGTTCGTGGCGATGCCCTTCCTCATCATCACCGTCGAGGGCGCACTGCGCTCCGCCGATGCCGGGTACGAGGAGGCCGCAGCGACCCTCGGGGCCGGCCGTCTGACCGTCTTTCGCCGCGTCACGCTGCCGCTGCTCGCCCCGTCGCTCATCGCCGGCGCCGTGCTCTGCTGGGCCCGCGCGCTCGGCGAGTTCGGCGCGACGATCACCTTCGCCGGCAGTTTTCCCGGCCGCACGCAGACGATGCCGATCTCGGTGTACTACGCGCTCGAATCCGACCCGGACGCCGCGATCCTGCTCAGCCTGGTGATGCTGCTCGTCTCCGTGCTCGTGCTGGTCGGGTTGCGTGACCGCTGGCTGCGGGTCGGAGCGTCGTCATGAACGCCGGTCTGGACGTGCAGGCCGTCGTGCGGCGGGGCGATTTTGACCTCGACATCGACGTGCACGCGGCGCCGGGGGAGGTGCTGGGCGTCCTCGGGCCCAACGGGTCGGGCAAATCGACGCTCCTGCAAGCCGTCGCGGGTCTCGTGCCGGTTGCGGGCGGGCGGATCGCCGTGGACGGACAGGTCCTCGACGACGCCGAGAGTGGGCGGTTCGTCGAGGTCGCCGCGCGCCCCGTCGGCTATGTGTTCCAGGACTACCGCCTCTTCCCGCACCTGAGCGTGCGCGACAACGTCGCGTTTGCGCCGCGCGCTCGCGGTGCCAAGCGGAGTCTCGCGCGGCAGGTTGCGCAGTCATGGCTCGACCGGTTGGGGCTGGGTCAGTTCGCGGATCGGCGCCCACAGGATCTGTCGGGTGGGCAGGCGCAGCGGGTGGCATTGGCGCGGGCCTTGGCCGGGGAGCCGGCGTTGTTGCTGCTCGATGAGCCGCTGGCCGCGCTCGATGCCCGGACTCGGCTGGAGGTGCAGGCCGAGCTCAAGCGGCACTTGGCCGAGTTCGCCGGTCCGTCGTTGCTGGTCACCCACGACCCGCTCGAGGCGCTTGTGCTCGCCGACCGGCTCGTCGTGCTGGAGGAGGGGCGGGCCGTGCAGCGTGGCACCCCGGCGGAGGTGGCGCGGCGGCCGGCGACGGCGTACGTCGCGGCGCTCGTCGGGCTGAATCTGTACGCGGGGCAGGCCGCCGGTGACCACGTCGAGCTGGACGGCGGCGGTCGCTTCGTCGTGCCCGACCACGGTCAGGTCGGATCCGTGCTCGTCGCGCTACGACCCTCCGCCGTGGTCGTCGGCCGGCACCGCCTGGACGAGGCGAGCGTGCGCAACGTGTGGCCGGCGCGGGTGCGCGGTCTGTCGCTGCTCGCCGATCGTGTGCGCCTCGACGTGGTGGGCCGGCCGTCGGCGCTCGTCGACGTCACGCCCGCCGCGGTGGCCGAACTCGGCATCGCCGTCGGGCAGGAGGTCTGGTTGTCGGCGAAGGCGCTCGATCTCGAGGTCTACCCCCGCTGACGCTTCGGGCGGCGTCCTCACCTTCGTGGCGATCTGCGCACGTGGGTGAGGACGCGGCGAGGCCTAGGCTGAACCCATGCCCGAGCAGAGCCAGTGGATGCGCATCGTCGCGGAGGACCCCGACCACTCCCAGAACTACATCGAGCGGTTCCGCCGTCTCGCGGAGGAGGGGATGGACCTGTCCGGCGAGGCGCGCCTGATCGACGCGATGGTCGAACGCGGAGCGCGGATCCTCGACGCCGGGTGCGGTCCGGGGCGGCTGGGCGGGTACCTGCACGCCGCCGGCCACACCGTCGTCGGGGTGGACGTCGACCCCGAGCTGATCGCTGCCGCCGAGGCCGACCATCCCGGGCCGACCTGGCTGGTGGGAGACCTAGCCGAGCTCGACCTCCCGGCCCGCGGCATCGACGCTCCGTTCGACGTCATCGTCAGCGCGGGCAACGTCGTGACGTTCCTGGCGCCGAGCACCCGACGTGAGGTGCTGACGCGGTGGCGGGCACACGTGGCTCCGGAAGGACGCGTGGTCGTCGGTTTCGGTGCGGGTCGCGGATACCCGTTCGACGAGTTCCTGGCGGACGCGAAGGCCGCAGGTCTGCAGGCCGACGTGTTGCTCTCGACCTGGGACCTGCGGCCCTTCGGCCCGGAGTCCGACTTCCTCGTGGCGATTCTGCGAGGCTCGTGACGGCGCTCCGGTGCTGACCTGCGTCAGGGGCGCTCGACCCGGAGTTCGTTGTCGTTGTACGCCTTGCGCAGCACCTTCTTGTCGAACTTGCCGACCGAGGTACGCGGCACCTGCTCGATGAACGCGAACGCGTCGGGCAGTTGCCAGGCGGCGAAGTCCTTGGCGAGATGCTCGCGCAACTCGGCCGGGGTCACGCTCATGCCCTCGCGCACGACGACCGAGGCGAGCGGGCGCTCCTGCCAGCGCTCGTCGGGGATGCCGACGACGGCGGCCTCGAGCACGGCCGGGTGGCCCATGAGCGCGTTCTCCAGGTCGACCGAGGAGATCCATTCGCCGCCGGACTTGATGACGTCCTTGGCGCGGTCGGTCAGCGTGATGTAGCCGAGGTGGTCGAGGGTGCCGACGTCCCCGGTGCGCAGCCAGCCGTTGTCGAACTTGGCCGGGTCATCGTCGAGGTAGTAGGCGCCGGTGATCCACGGGCCGCGGACCTGAAGCTCGCCGACCGACTCGCCGTCACGAGGGAGCACGGTGTCGTCGGCTCCGACGATGCGGCCCTCGACGCCGTAGAGGAGGCGGCCGGCGGTGCCCTTGTAGCGCCACTCGTCGTCGCCCTCGGCGCCCAGCGGCGGGTTGGCCACCGACGCGACGGGGGAGGTCTCGGTCATGCCCCAGGCCTGGACCATGTTGATGTTGTGACGCTCGCGCAGGGCCTTCTGCAGCGCGACCGGCACGGCCGAGCCACCGCAGAGGACCAGGCGCAGGGAGTCCAGCTTCGTCTCGGGGTTCTTGTCGAGGAGCGTGAGCACGTCGTTCCACACGGTCGGCACGGCGCCGGAGACGGTCGGGCGCGAGGCGTTGATGAAGCGCACGAGCGGCTCGGCCTGCAGCCAGCGGTCGGGCAGGCACAACGACGATCCGCTGAGGATCGCGGCGTGCGCCAGACCCCAGGCGTTGGCGTGGAACATCGGCACGATCGGCAGGACGCGGTCGGCGAAGGTCAGCCCGGCGACGTTGCCGGTGCTCGCGGCGATGGAGTGCAGGTACGTGGAACGGTGGCTGTAGACGACGCCCTTGGGGTTTCCGGTCGTGCCGCTGGTGTAACACATGAACGCGGCAGCGCGCTCGTCGATCTCGGGCCAGTCGAAGGCGTTCGGCTGCTCGGCGAGGAGGTCTTCGTAGAGGAGGACCTCCTTGCCGGAGGCGCGCAGGGAGTCGAGGTTGGCGGTGGCCGCGTCCGGGCCGGCGACGATGACGTGCGTGACGGTCTTCAGCTCAGCCAGGTGCGGGGCGAGCAGACCGACGAGGGAGTCATCGACGATGATGATCGAGTCCTCGGCGTGGTTGGCGATGTAGACGAGTTGCTCGGGGAAGAGACGGATGTTGAGCGTGTGCAGCACCGCGCCCATCGAGGGGATCGCCAGGTAGGCCTCGAGGTGCTCCTGGTTGTTCCACTGGAACGTGGCGACGCGCTGGTCGCCGGTGATGCCGAGGGAGCGCAGTCCGTTGGCCAGGCGCGCCGTGCGCAGACCAAGCTCGGCGAACGTGATGGAGCGGGTGCCGTCGGCGGTCGCGGTGACCACCTCGGAGTCGGGGTGCACCGTGGTGCCGTGGTGCATCAGGGCCGCGATGGTCAGTTGGGTGTCCTGCATGGTGCTGTGCATGCGGTCCATCCAAGCAAGATGCACGCATGGGCGTCTACCGGTTGTTCACATGTTGCGCGTGTGTGCGGAGGGATGCCTCGTAACTCCCGGGGCGAAGTCTGGACGATCCCCATAGGTGGGATATATCGTTCAGTTATGCGTAGCGTTGCTCCGTCACTGCTTCCGGTGTTTCGGTCGAGGCATCAGGCCGAACTATTGATGTGGCTCTACCTCCATCCTGACACTGAGTACGGAGTCAGCGATCTGGCCGAGCGCCTCGGGGTCCCACTCTCGACTCTGCACCGGGAGGTCGTCCGCCTGGACGAGGCCGACCTCGTCACCAGCCGCACGCTGGGGCGCAACCGCCTGATCCGGGCCAATACCTCACATCCCGCGGCCGCCGCGCTCACCCAACTCTTGGAACTGAGTTTCGGGCCACGGGCGGTCATCGGCGAAGAGTTCGCCATTCCCGGCGCCCGGCAGGTCGTGACCTTTGGGTCGTGGGCAGCCCGCTACGCCGGGGTTGCCGGACCGCCGCCGCACGACATCGATGTCCTGGTGGTGGGTACGGTCGACCGTGCTGACCTGTACGAAGCGGCCGATCGGGCCTCGTCCAGACTCGGCATCGACGTCAACCCCGTCGTCAGGTCGTCCACTCAGTGGTCGGACCCCGAGGATCCTCTGGTGGAACAGATCCGGGGGTCGGCGTACGTTGTCGTCCTGGACGTCGACGACCAGGAGCGGGCGTCATGACCAGGTGGGCGATCGGGGAAGCCGAGATCGAGGCGTCCACTGAAGGATGACGGGCTCCCGTCGTTGACCGTGGCGAGCGGCGGTCAACGACCGGGTGGCCGGGGTCCTGTGAACGCGTGTAATGGTGCGCGGAGGTGGTGACGATGCCGACGTTGAGGCCAGGCACGGCTGAACGGGCTGGCCTGTCGCGCAGTGGCTTGTACCGCGCAGCGCGAGAGGGACGACTGGAGCGCATCGCGCGCGGTATCTACCTGCCAGCCGACGCGCCGGCGGCAGACTGGGATTGGGTCGAGGCCGCGACCCGTCGCCCGGATGCCACGATCTGCTTGGCGTCGGCGCTCGCTGAGCACGATCTCACTGATGTGATCCCTGCAGCCTTGGATGTCGCGATCCCCCGCGGGTCACGTACCCCGGCCGGTGGGGGTGCGATCGCCTGGCATCAGTTCGAGCGAGCCACGTTCGACATCGGTCGGGAGGAGATCCCGATTCCGGGCACGGATCAGACGATCGGGATCTACTCACCCGAGCGGTCGATCGTGGATGCGTTTCGCCTGCGTGGCGAGGTTGGGTACGAGTTGTCGCGAGAGGCCTTGAAGGAATGGCTACGTCGCGGTGGGAAGCCTGCCCGGCTGATCGACATCGCCGCTCGACTTCCCCGTGCGAAGTCTCCCGTCCTCCAAGCATTGGAAGCTCTGGTTTGAGCGTCGGCAATGAGGTCTTCCGCCGTCTCCAGTAGTACGAATCGCGGTGGGCCCCGTGGGACTCGAACCCACAACCTACGGATTAAAAGTCCGCAGCTCTAACCATTGAGCTAGAGGCCCCTAACCCTGCGGAAGCCTTCACGGGAAGCCGTCTGCCGGGCTGGCTGGAGCAGTCTACGCGGTGGCGCGCCTCCCTCACGGGCGCTATCGGGGGCGCCGGGCGGTCCGTAAGCCCATCCCGATCGAGATCCTTACGTTAGACTTGCTCGTAAGGATCGACCAGGGGGGGAGCGGGGCATGGCAACGGCGACGATGACGAGCAAGGGGCAGATCACGGTGCCCAAGGAGATTCGTGAGGATCTGGGCCTGGAGCCAGGGGCCAAGGTGCTGTTCGTCAAGGTGGCGCCGGGGCAGTACAGGCTCGTGGCCCGGACCGGCGCAGTCGTCGACTTGGCCGGTGTGCTGCAGCGGCCGGGTCAGAGGGCGCTGACGCTCCAAGAGATGGACGATGCCGTGGCGGCAGCGGCAGCGGCTGCGGCTGCGGCTGCGGCTGCGGCGGGAGGCGAGGGGTGACCGGGCTCGACACCAACGTGCTGATCCGCTTTCTCGTGCGGGACGACGAGGTTCAGTTCGCGGCAGCAGCCGAGGTGATGGCGTCGCTCACCCCGGCTGAGCCGGGGTTCATCACGCAGGTCACGCTCGTCGAGCTCTACTGGGTGCTCGCGCGCGGCTACCAGTATCCCCGCGAGGCCTGCCTCGCCGCCATCGGGCAGTTGGTCACGACAGCGTCGCTCGAGTTCGACGACGGGGAGGGTGTGGTCAGGGCGCTCACCCTTGCCGAGGATGGGGCGGATTTCCCCGACGCCCTCATCCAGAGCGCCATGGAGCTCTTCGCCATCGGCACCACGGTGACCTTCGACCGTCGCGCGGCGCGGTCGCTGGGGTGGAGGCTTCTCGGCGACTCGTGAGCGCCGCGGGCAGCCAACGTTGGTTCCGGGCTCGAATTCTGCCCCGAGAACCCCCGCGCCGCACGAGAGCGTGCCACCGTTGAGAGGAACCGTCGCGCTGGGCGGCTCATCAACGTTGATGAGAGGACAGAACCATGCGTAGGACTCGATCGGGGCGTCTGCTCCCCACGACCATTGCGTGCGCCGGAGCGATCATTGCCCTCGGCGCCAGCCCCACCCTAGCGACGGCGGCGCCTCCCCACACGATCATCAAGGCCGAGTTGGTGGGCAGCATGCCGGAGCCGATGAGCCCGGTCATCGCCGACGTCAACCCCGGCGGCCTGCCGTGGGTCAACGGCCCGAGCCGGGTCCGCGTGCGCGAGGACGGGCGGATCAAGGTCGACATCACCCGCCTGGTCGTGCCACCGCCCCGCGGCACAGGAGTGAACCCGGTCGCCGCGGTCGTGGCCACCCTCGTGTGCGACGGCGCCGTCCACTCCAGCACGACGCCGTTCCCCCTGAACGCCGCCGGGAACGGCCGAACGTCGCAACGGATCGCAGTGCCGCGCCACTGCGAGGACCCGGCAGTGCTCATCCAGCCGGCCGCCAACCGTGGCGCGTACATCGCCTCGACGGTCGCGGACGACGACCACGACGACTGAGCGCGCAACGCCGCGGCCCCGGCCACGGTTCCTGTGGGCGGGCTGCGGACCTGTGACTAGCGCTCCGACGGCCCGAACCAGAACTCGCCCATCATCTCCATCTGCCGTTCGTACAGGGCCGACCGCCACGTGTCCGGCTGCCCCGCCAGGGCGGTCAGCTCCAGCATGACCGCGCCGTGCACCACGCCCCAGATGCTCATCGCCAGGACGGCCGGTTCGACAGGGCGGGCGCTCGGCCCGGCGGCCTCATGTGCCCGCGCGGCCAACTCGAAGAGGGGGCGGATCGCTTCCTCGGAGCCGTCCATCTTCCCGGGCGCCAACTCCGGCAGATGCACGCGCCCGCCGAACATCACGGCATACATCTCCGGGTGCGCCAGCGCCCAGCGCCGGTAGGCCCGCCCCAGTTCGAGCAGGTCGCCCCGCGCGTCCGCCGTGCGCGGCACCGCCACCTGCTCGGCCAGGAAACTCGCTCCCACGGTCGCCACGACCGCGTCGACCAGTCCGTCCCGGCCGCCGAACAGCGTGTAGATCGCGTTCGTCGACGTGCCGGCCGACGCAGCAACCGCCCGCACAGACAGCGACTCCACACCCCCGGTCGCGATCGCCTCGGTGGCACAGGTCACGAGCCGAGAGCGGAGGGCGTCGTCGTAGAGGCGAGGGCGGGGCACTTGACGAACCATACATTACGCTGTTTTATAACAGCGTCCGCAAACCTCTCCCAAGGAGCAGGAACCATGAGCGTCAACCCGGGCCGCCACACCTCCGAACTCGGTGAGGACGTCACTGTCTTCCTCATCGGGATGCGCATCAACCACCCGCACCGCGTCGACCTCTGGGCGCCGGTGGTCGCGGCGATGCCCCTCATGCAGGCCTACCTGCGCACCCACCCGCAGGCCGGCCTGCTCGGCTACCACCAGTGGTTCGGCCGAACGACGATCATGGTCAGCTATTGGCGCTCGCCCGAGGACCTCCAGGCCTTCGCCTCCGACCCCGACCTGCCGCACCTGGCTCCGTGGCGGCGCTACGCCCGGCTCCGCAACAGCGAAGCGGTCGGCGTGTGGCACGAGACCTACGTCGTGCCCGCCACCTCCCGCGAGGTGGTCTACGTCAACATGCCCGACTTCGGGCTGGGGCGCGCGACGCGGGTGGTGCCGATCGGTGACGGCACCCGTACCGCGCGCCAGCGGCTCGCCGCTGCAAGCTGATCGACCCACCGGCATACGCCGCGGCCCCGGCCCACCACATGAGGTGGGCCGGGGCCGCGCTCCGTTGATTTACGGCGTCAACGGATCACTTGGCGCCCTTGGCGTTCAAACCGACGACGATCGGGTCGTGGTCGGAGGACGCGAACGCCGAGTCGGTGTGGAAGTCCGTGACGTTGTAGTTGCGACGCGAGTACTGCATCGCGATGGACTCGTCGGCATTGATGTTCCAGATCCCCGCGCCGGAGACCAGGCGCATCGCCTTCTCGTTGGCGAAGGCGTGGTCGAGCGAACCCAGGCGACCCGAGAACTGGTACGACGTCGACTCCGGGTCGTACGTCTTCGCCAGGTTCGTGTAGCCCGCCTCCTGGATGACCCGGATCGGGTCCTCCTTCGAGTACGCGTTGAAGTCACCCATGAGCAGGACGGCCTCGTCGGCGTACAACTCGTTGACCCAGCCGGTCAGCGCGGTGGCCTGCGCGACGCGGGACGGGTTGGACAGGCCCTGCCCGGTGCCGTCGTCGAAGCCCGAGCCCTTGGACTTGAAGTGGTTCGCGATGACGACGAACGGCGATCCGGCCTTCTTGAGCTTGAACTTCTGGGCCAGCGGGTAGCGGGCGTTGGCGAAGGCGCCGTCGGCGAGGATCTGCGACTCGCCGAGCAACTGAACGCGCTCGAAGTTGTAGATGAACGCCGTGCGGATGACGTCCTCACCGGCCGGGACGGCGACGGGCGAGGACACGTACGCCCACGATCCTCCGGCCTTGTTCAGTTCGGTGACGAGGTGCGCGAGCGTGGCGTCGCGGTCGTGGTTGCGGTAGGTGATCTGCGAGGAGGTCTCGATCTCCTCGAGCGAGACGACGTCGGCACCCAGGCCGTTGATCGCGGTGACGATCTTGGCCTGCTGGTCGGCGAAGGCCGACTCGGTGTACGCGCCGCGCACCTGGCTGCAGTTGTTGGTCGCGACCGGAGCGCCGAAGCGATCCGCGTAGTAGCGGCAGTTCGCCTCGTCCTTGCCCAGGTCGGTGAAGTAGTTGAGCACGTTGAACGAGGCGACCTTGACGTCGCCGCCGACGGCCGGGGCGGTGGCCGGGCGGTCGTTGACGTTCGTGATCGGGTTGGTGGCGCCGGTCGCGCCGACGACCTGGCCGGTCGGCTGGTAGTTCCACTGGAACCGGTAGTCGAGGATGACCGGCTTCGTGAAGGTCACCTGCGAGCCGGTGCGCATCGGGGTGGCCTGCGACAGGTACGGCATCGCGGTGTTCTTGGCCGTGGTGTTGCTCATGTAGTTCCACGACGAGCCGTCGTCGAGGGTGATGAGCTTGGCCTCGTTGGCGGCCTCGTAGGCGGTCGCCTCGGCGCCCGGGGCGACGACGTCGGTCGCCTGGTAGAGCGGCTGGTTGCCCTTGACGAGGCCAAGCTGGCCGTACTGGTTGAGCTGGTAGTTGTTCGTGATCGTGTGGGTGCCCTGGGGCAGCACGAGCATGCCCTCGAGGGCCTCCTTCTGCGCGTCGGTCGGGGTCGCGTCGAGCTCGACCGGGGCGACCGGAGCGCAGTCGGCCTTGGGGGTGATCGTCGTGTTCGTCAGTTCGGTCAGACCGTTGTACTCGGTCACCGTGCCGGCGACCTCGTAGCAGGAGCCGATCGTCACGTTGGTGCGGCCGTAGACGAAGATGCCGTCCGACGCTCCGGGCGTGGTGTCGGTGGCGCCGCCCGAGCCCGGGGTCTGCAGGTAGAAGCCGTTGAACCCACCATCGGGGTAGTTGGCGGTGACGACACCGGTGGTGGTGACCTTGCGACCCACGAGCGGAGAAGCGTTCCCCGGGCCCTGGATCTCGGCGATGGGCGTCGTCTGGGGGCCGGGCTCGACGGGGTTGCCGCCGCCGGTGTCACCGCTGTTCTTCGGGGTCGGCGCGGCGACGATGACGTCGTTGCCGTTCTGGTCGGTGTCTTGATAGAGGTTCTCGACGTCGGGCTTGCGCTGCACCGACGTCGCGTTCGCGGTGCCCGGAGCAGCCGATGCGCCTTCGTACCTGACCGCGCTGCCCCACCCGATGCGGTCGACGAGGGCGGCGCTCGCGCCGGTGCCCTGGACTAACTGGATACGCCCCGAGGAGCCGCTCATGTTGATCGCACCGCCACAGCTGCCGTCGGGCGTGGGGGCACCTTCGTCGGTGCCGCCCGTGCCGCCGGCGAGGCGGACCAGGTGGTGCTGGCGGGCGCCGATGGTCGCAGCGGCGCCCGAGGTCGGCAGGGTGCACACCGTGCTCCCCGTCTGGAACTCGTTCGTGTTCGAGGCCGCGAGGTACTCCAGGCGTAGGCCGGCGAGGCTGATGGGCGCGCTGGTCGGGTTGTACAGCTCGACGAAGTCACTCTTGAGCGTGGCGCCGGAGTTGCCGCCACCGCCGTAGGCCTCGGAGATGACGAGGTGCGTGACAGGGGCCGCCGACGCGGGCAGGGTGGCGGCCAGGCCACCGGCGAGCGCGAGGGCTCCGATGGCACCGCCCGCTGCCAGCGGCCGGGCCTTCTGGGACCAGACAGACATGAAATCTCCTCGGGAGAGGTGTAGGGGAGGAGGGCGGTCGTGGTCGTCGCGCCCGCGCCAACGTAGCCCGCGACGTGCCGGGACCGCCTCCCCAGATGCCGAGGCGTCGCCAAGTGTTCACCCACCTTTTGCCTCGCGGTCAACCAGCACGCGATCCGGGTCGATCCAGCGACGGCGGGAACGGCCTAGAGTATGCCCATGGCAGTGAACTACGAGATCGATGGACCCATCGGGCGCGTCGTCTTCGACCGCCCCGAGACCGGCAACGCGCTGGACCTGGACAGCGCCCTCGAACTGCGTAGCGCCCTGCGCCGAGCGATTTCCGACAGCCGCACCGAGGTCGTCCTCATCGTCGGTCACGGTGAGGCGTTCTGTATCGGCACCGACCCGGCTGCCGGCGACGGAGCCGCGGACCCGGTCAGTACGGTCCTCGAGCTCGCCGGCACGGTCTCCGAGGTGCTCGAGATGCTGGCCGACTCACCCAAGGCCATCATCGCCGGGGTCGACGGGTTCACCTCCGGTTCAGGTCTGGGCATCGTGCTCTCCGCGGACCTCGTCTACGCGACCGAGGGCGCGGCGTTCCGCTTCTCCGCCACTGACCAGGCCACCGTCCCCGACGTCGGGCTGTCCTGGCTCCTGCCGCGCGCGGTCGGTCAGCAGCGTGCCCTGAACTTCGCACTGACCCACCACCAACTCGACGTCGTCACCGCCCAGGAGTGGGGCATCGTCAGCGAGATCGTGCCCGACGCCGACTTCCAGCGGCACCTGCAGGCGCATCTGCCGCTGTTGACCGGCGAGAACGCGTGGGCCTCCGGTCAGACGCGTCGGCTGATGCGCACCGCTTGGACGACCTCGCGCGGGGACACCTCCACGTCCGAGGCCGCGACCCTGGCCCGGGCGATGATGCGCGTACCGAAGGGCTGATGAGCGACTCCGAGCCGCGCCCACCTCGGCGCCCCCTCCACTTCGGGCCGGATGCGCTCGAGGCCCATGGAGACGCGCTCCCCGGCCCGGCCGAGGCGGCGGAGGCCGCGCACGCCGCCGCGCAGGTCCTTGTGGACACCGGCCGTGCGCAGGCAGACCCCGAGCTGACCGCGCGTCTGGTGGCGCTGGTCGACGAGCTCGGTCTCGACACGGTGGCCCATCTCTGGTCGCAGCGCCCCGGACGTTCCCTGCCCGGCGCGCTCTGGCGTCTCTATGCCCTGCGTGAATGGGTGCAGCGCTCGCCGCGCACCGCGGCCGAGGAGTACGCCGAGGGCATGCGGTGGACGGCGGTGAATCACGCCATCGCTGGGAGCGCCGAACCACCCGGGATCGATGAGATCCGCGAGTTGGCCGATTCGATCCTCCGGGGCGTCTTCGACGGGGACCTCGCGGTGGCACTTGACCGGGCCGCGGCCTTCTGTCGGGTCATCTCGGCCGGGCGGGCGTCGTTGGGCGCCCGGGACGACAACGAATCCGAGGCGGCCTCGCACGCCCAGTCGGCCGCGGCGATGCTCACCACCGCGACCGACCTCTCGGCGTGCGCAGAACTGTGGCGCCGTGGCCACCTCGTCTGACCCCGCCGACAGGTCAATCCTTGCGACGTAACGCGCGGTTATCCCGCAAGGATCGACCACTCGGCGTATTCCGCGCTCCGGAGCATTGCGCGGCCGGCTGAATCTGCGATCGTGGCTGGAACCGTGGGGCCCGGCTGGGTTACAGTCGTTCGTGCGTCGGGCCGCGGCAGCCCCGGGTCCCAAAATTCGCCGCTACGAGCGGCCACGCGCCGTGAGGCGCTCCCGGCCCGACGTGCAGACATCGACCAGAAGGCCGCCACCCGCATCGGGTGGCGGCCTTCTGGTCGCTCAGGTCAGCGACGCGAGATGGACTTCGCCAGGCTCGGTCGGGTAGCCGTCACGTACCCCGCCTTGCGGCCGGTCACCTTGACCACGATCTTCGTGCCCTTGTACTTCGCGGCCACCTTGTACGTCGTCTTCGTGGCACCGGGGATGGCCTTGCCGTTGGCGTACCAGCGGTAGGAGTAGTTCACCGGAGCCGGCTTCCACGACCCGCGCAGGACACGCAGCGTGCTCCCGGCCTTGCCGGTGCCGGAGATCCGCGGCTTGACCGTCGTCAGCGTGCCCTTGGCGACGACGCGAGTCCTGGCGCTGGTCTTGGCGACCGTGACGTAGCCCGTCTTCGTCCCGGTGACCGTCACGGTGATCCGCTTGCCGGCATCCGCGGCGCCCAGCTTGTACCAGGTCTTCGTCGCACCCGCGATCGCGACGCCGTTGCGCTTCCACTGGTAGGTGAGCTTCACACCGTCGTCCCAGGTGCCGGGGACCGCGCGCAGGGTCGTGCCGACCTTGGCCGTGCCCGTGATGGTCGGGGTCGGCGTGCTCGTCAGCGGCGCCGGGTTGAGGATGCGCTCGACCGCGGCCAGCCGCTCCTCGAGCGCGGTGCGGGTGGCCCCGGCGGCGACGAGGTTGATCGCCGCACGGGCGGCGTCGATGGTCGCGGTGCTCGGGTTGGCCTCGGCGGCTTCGACCGCAGCCGTGGCCTCCGTGACGAGTTGCGCCTGCCCCTTGTCGAACTGCAGCCCCACGACGACCGGGTCGTGGTCGGAGGAGGCGTACTGCGAGGTGGTGTGGAAGTCCGTGACGTTGTAGTTGCGTCGCGAGTACTGCATGGCGATCGACTCGTCACCGTTGATGTCCCACACACCGGCGCCGGTCACCACGGCGTTGGCCTTGGCATTGGCGAAGATGTGGTCGAGCGAGCCCAGCCGGCCACTGAACTGGTACGTCGCCGAGGTCGGCTCGTACTTCTTCGCCAGGTTCGTGTAGCCCTTGCCCTCGATGATCCGGACCGGGTCCTCCTTCGAGTACGCGTTGAAGTCACCGGTCAGCAGCACCGGCTTGTCGGCGAAGGTCGTGTCCGCCCACGTCGTCAACGCCTCCGCCTGCGCAATACGCGAGGGGTTGGACAGGCCCTGACCGGTACCGTCGTCGGCGCCGGAACCCTTGGACTTGAAGTGGTTGGCGATCGCCACGAAGGAGGACCCGTCCACACCCTTGAGGCTGAACGCCTGGGCCAGCGGGTAGCGGGCGTTCGCGAAGGCTCCGTCGGTGAGGATCTGCGAGGCACCGTCGACGGTGATGTGGTCGGGGTTGTAGATGAAGGCCGTGCGGATGACGTCCTCACCGGCTAGGACCGCGGCCGGCGACAGCACGGCCGCCCAGTTGCCGCCCTTGGCGTTGAGCGCCGCCACGAGGTTCTTGAGCGTGCGATCGCGGTCGGTGTGGGCCGCCCACGTCACCTGCGTCGACGACTCGATCTCCTCGAGCGCGACGACGTCGGCGCCCAGGGCGTTGATCGCGGTGACGATCTTGGCCTGCTGGTCGGCGAAGGCCGACTCGGTGAAGGCACCACGCACCTGGCAGCCGTTGGCCGCGACGGGGTTGCCGGCCCGGTCGTTGTAGGCCGTGCAGTTCGGCTCGTCCTTGCCGAGGTCGTCGAAGTAGTTGAGCACATTGAACGACGCGACCTTGACGTTGCCGCCGACGTTCGGGGCCGTGGCCTCGCGGTCGTTGGTGTTCGTCACCGGGTTGGCGTCACCGGTGGCGCCGATGACCTGACCGGTCGGCTGGAAGTTCCACTGGAAGCGGTAGTCGAGGATGACCGGCTTCGTGAACGTCACCTGCGAACCGGTGCGCATCGGGGCGTCCTGGGACAGGTACGGCAGCGGCGAGTTCTTCGCCGTCACGTTGCTCATGTAGTTCCACGACGAACCGTCGTCCAGCGTGATCAGGCGCCGCTGGTTGTCGGCTTCGACCGCGTCGGCCGCGGCGCCGGGCAGGGCGACGTCGGTGCCGGTGTAGAGCGGCGTGCCACCCTTCACCAGGCCCACCTGACCGAACTGGTTCAGCTGGTAGTTGTTCGTGATCGTGTACTCGCCCTGCGGCGCCACGAGCATGCCCTCGAGGGCCTCCTTCTCGGCCTCGGTCAGGGTGTCGTTGACCTTGACCGGCAGCGGCGCCGCAGAGTTCGGGCCGTCCTTGGCCGGGTCCACCCTCACGTTGGTCAGCTCGGTCAGACCGTTGAACTCGGTCACCGTTCCGGTGATGTCGTAGCACGCGCCGACGGTGACATCGGTCGTGCCGAAGACGAAGATCCCGTCCGAGACGCCGGGCGTGAGGTCCGTCGCGGCACCGGAACCCGGGGTCTGCATGTAGAACCCGTTGAAGCCACCCGTCGGGTAGTTCGCGGTCACGACGCCGGTCGTCTTCACCTTGGCGCCCACGAGCGGAGAAGCGTTCCCCGGGCCCTGGATCTCGGCGATCGTCTTGCGCTCGGGGTCGGGTGTGCCACCGCCACCACCGGTGTCGCCACTGTTCTTCGGGGTCGGCGTCGCGACGATGAAGTCGTCGCCGTTCTGGTCGGTGTCCTGGTAGACGTTCTCGGCGTCGGGCTTGCGCTGCGCCGAGGTCGAGCTGGTCGTGCCCGCAGCCGGAGCGGTGCCCTCGTACTTGGCCGCGGCGCTGCCCCAGCCCACCCGGTCGACGAGCGCTGCCGAGGTGCCGGAGCCCTGCACCAGCTGGACTCGACCGGCGGTGCCGCTCATGGTGATCAAGGTGGCACAGTCAGCGTCCGGCGCGGGCGCGGTTTCGTCGCTGCCCCCGTTCCCGGCACCCAAGCGAATCAGGTAGTGACTCCCGGCGGGAACGGATGCCGTCGAGGGAAGGGCGCAGGCGGTCGTGCCGGTCTGGAACTCGTTGGCGTTGGCTGCGGCGAAGTACTCGAGGCGCAGACCGTCGAGGCTGATGGGCGCGCTGGTCGGGTTGTACAGCTCGACGAAGTCGCTCTTGAGCGTGGCGCCGGAGTTGCCGCCACCGCCGTAGGCCTCGGAGATGACCAGGTGGGTGAGTGGTGCTGCGGATGCCGGCGCACTGACGGCAGTGCCGGCGGCCAGTACGAGACCGGCGAGCGCACCAGCCGCGGTGAGCGCGCGGCCCAGGTGGGGCAGGGAGGACATGCTTCTCCTCGGGAGGTGGGACGACGAAGAAACGCGTCACCACCAGGCAACGCAGTTCGCACGCTATTGGTCACCACCGACAACCGCTCGCCGGTAAACAAATGGCTGCCCTCTGTTCACCTGCGCGTTGCCCACTGTGCACTCGCCCGTCACATTGCGCCCCGCCCCCCAAACGGTTCGAGGTATTAGACGTCGGAAAGGCGACGCCTAATACCTCGAACCGGGTGGGGTGGGGTGGGGGAGAAGCTGCCGATCAGCCGAAGCGGCCCGAGATGTAGTCCTCGGTCGCCTTCTCGTTCGGGTTGTTGAAGATCTTCTCCGTGGCGTCGTACTCCACGAGCTGACCCGGCTTGCCGATGCCGGTGATGTTGAAGAAGCCGGTCTTGTCGGAGACGCGCGCGGCCTGCTGCATGTTGTGCGTCACGATGACGATCGTGTAGTCCGCCTTGAGTTCCTCGATGAGGTCCTCGATGGCCAACGTGGAGATCGGGTCGAGGGCGGAGCACGGCTCGTCCATGAGGACCACGTCGGGCTTGACGGCGATCGTCCGGGCGATGCACAGACGCTGCTGCTGACCACCGGAGAGGCCGGAGCCAGGCTTGTCCAGACGGTCCTTGACCTCGTTCCAGAGGTTGGCGCCGCGGAGCGACTTCTCGACCAGCTCGTCGGCATCGGACTTCTTGATGCGCTGGTTGTTGAGCTTGACACCGGCGAGCACGTTCTCGGCGATCGACATCGTCGGGAACGGGTTCGGCCGCTGGAAGACCATGCCGATCTTGCGGCGCACGCCGACCGGGTCGACGTTCTTGCCGTAGAGGTTCACGCCGTCGACCATGACCTCACCCTCGCAGTACGCACCGGGGATGACCTCGTGCATGCGGTTGAGCGAGCGCAGGAAGGTCGACTTGCCGCAGCCCGACGGGCCGATGAGGGCCGTGACGGAGCGCGGTTCGATGGTCATCTCGACACCCTGGACGGCCTTGAACTTGCCGTAGTAGATGTCGAGGTCGTGGACGTCAATACGCTTGGACACGTCAGTGATTCCTGTCTGTCTGGGTTGCGCCGACGCGTCAGCGACCGGTCTTGGGGGCGAAGTACTTCGAGATCATGCGGGCCAGCACATTGAGGATCATGACGACCACGATGAGCACCAAGGCGGCCGACCAGGCGCGCTCGACGTACGCCTCCGGCGGGATACCTCGGTTCATGTACTGGTTGTACGAGAACACCGGCAGCGTCGTCATCTGACCCGAGAACGGGTTGAGGTTGACGCCGGGGATGTACCCGGCGGTGATGAGCAGCGGCGCGGTCTCACCGATGACGCGGGCGATGGCGAGGGTCACACCCGTGGCGATACCGGCGATCGCGGTCGGCAGCACGACCTTGGAGATGGTCAGCCACTTGGGCACGCCGAGGGCGTAGGACGCCTCGCGCAGCTCGTTGGGCACCAGGCGGAGCATTTCCTCGGTGTTGCGGACGACGACCGGGATCATCAGCACCGACAGGGCGATCGAACCGACGATGCCGGCCTGGAAACCGGCGTCACCGGTCAACGAGGCGAACAGCGCCACGGCGAACAGACCCGCGACAATCGAGGGGATACCGGTCATGACGTCGACGAAGAAGGTCAGGGCCCGGGAGATCCGGTTGCCGTTGCCGTACTCGACGAGGTAGATCGCGGCGAAGATGCCGATCGGGATCGAGATGAGCGAGGTGATCAGGGTGATGATCAGCGTGCCCTGCAGGGCGTGCATGATGCCACCGCCGGCACCGATGACGCCACGCATCGAGCTCGTGAAGAACTCACCGTCGATGCGCTTGTAACCCTCACTGATGACGGTCATGGCGACCGACACGAGCGGCACCAGGGCCAGCAGGAAGAAGGTCGTGACCATCCCCGTCACCAGGCGGTCGACGGCGTGGCGTTGCCCCTCGACGATCCGAGAGGCGATGTAGATCACCACCATGTAGACCAGCGCGGCCACGATGATGACGGCCAGCGTGTTGTAGGACGACAGGCCGAGCACCACGGCGAAGCCGACGACCACGGCCCCGATGAAGATGCCCAGGCGCACGGCGGGCGAGAGCGTCGGCTGCTTGATCGACGAGTAGGAGTCCGTCGAGCCCGCCGGGCCCGCCGGATCGGTCTTGAGGTCAGTGGCGCTCATCAGTTGGCTCCCGAGAACTCGGCGCGGCGGGAGACGATCCAGCGCGCGATCATGTTGACGATCAGGGTGATGAGGAACAGCACGAGACCCGAGGCGATGAGCGTGTTGGTCGAGATGCCCGACGACTCGGGGAAGTTCAGGGCAATGTCGGCCGCGATGGTCGACGCGCTGTTCGAGGTGAGCAACTCCCACGAGTAGCGGGCGCCCGAGGCCGACAGGATGATCGCGACGGCCATGGTCTCACCGAGCGCGCGGCCCAGGCCGAGCATCATGCCGGAGACGATGCCGGAGCGGCCGAACGGGAGGACGGCCTGGCGGATCATCTCCCAGCGGGTCGCCCCCAGGGCCAGCGAGGCCTCCTCGTGCAGGCTCGGCGTCTGGAGGAAGACCTCGCGGTTGGTGGCCGTCATGATCGGCAGGATCATGATCGCCAACACCGTGCTCACGATGAGCAACGAGCGGCCGGTGGCCGTGGCCTGTTCACCGCTGAACAGCCAGATCCATCCGAGGTTCTCGAAGAGCCATTCCTGCAGCGGGACCGAGCCCTTGGCGAGGACCTCCGCGCCCCACAGACCGAAGATGATCGAGGGCACCGCGGCCAGCAGGTCGATGATGTAGCCGAGCACGGCGGCCAGTCGCCGCGGCGCGTAGTGCGAGATGAACAGCGCGATACCGATGGACAGCGGCGTCGCGATGAGCAGGGCGATGAAGGCGGACAGCAGCGTGCCGAACACGAGCGGGCCGATGTAGTGGAACAGGCCTTGGCCACCGCGAACCTCGGACGGGTCGGCGAGCAGAGCCGGCATGGCCTGGATGATGAGGAAGATCGCCACGAGGGCCAAGGCCGCCAGGATGACGATTCCGGCGGAGGTGGAGAGCCCGCTGAAGATGCGATCCCCCGGGCGGCGCACCGCCTTCGGAGGGGATGAGGGGGCAGTCGAAGTGCTCACGCTACTGCTTTCTGGTCATGGGAACACTGGGCGGGCCACGGCCCGGCACAACAACCAACAAGGGCGGCTCGGTCTCGCGGTGGGCGATTCCGAGCCGCCCATGTTGGACACGACGGGGTCGATCAGGCGATCAACGTGGTCAGTCGGTCTTGAGCTGCGACAGGGCGTCGGTGGCCCAGCCGCGCGCGGTCTCGGACAGCGGAGCCGCACCGGCCTGCTCGGCGGCGACCTGCTGGCCGGCCTCGGAGGAGACGTACTCGAGGTACGCCTTCGTCAGCTTGCCCTTCTCGGCGTCCGTGGGGGCGGAGCAGGTCAGGGCGTAGGACAGCAGGACCACCGGGTAGACACCGGCCTCCTTGACGGAGCGGTCGAGCTTGACGGCGAAGTTGGTCTTGCTGGCCGCGTCCTCGCGCTTGGAGTGCTCGAGGATCTTGGCAGCGGCCTCGGGCGAGTACTCGACGTACTCGTTGCCGACCTTGACCTTGGCGGCCTTGAGCTCACCGAGCTGCGAGGCGTCGGCGTAACCGATGGTGCCCTTGCCGTTCTTGATGGCGTTGACGACACCGGCGGTGCCCTTGGCGGCCTCGCCACCCTTGATCGGCCACACGTCGTCGGGCTCGTGCTTCCAGTTCTTCGGCGCAGCCTCGGCGAGGTAGGCGGCGAAGTTCTTCGAGGTGCCCGACTCGTCGGAGCGGTTGACCGTGGTGATGTTCGTGCTCGGCAGGGTGACGCCCGGGTTGTCCTTGGCGATCGCCGGGTCGTTCCACTTCTTGATCTTGTGGCTGAAGATGTCGGCCGTGGTGGCGGGCGACAGCTGCAGGTTGTCGACACCCTCGACGTTGTAGCCGATGCCGATCGGGGAGACGTAGACCGGGAACTGGATGATGTCGCCGGTGCAGGTCTTCTTGGCCGCGGCGAACTCCTCCGCATCCATGGCCGAGTCGGAACCGGCGTAGTCGACCGCGCCGGAGATGAGCTTCTCGCGGCCGGCGCCCGAGCCGTCCGGGGAGTAGGAGATGGTGGCGTTCGGGTTGTCGGCGCCGAACTTGGCGATCCAGGCCTGCTCGGCGGCGTCCTTGGAGGAGGCGCCGGCGCCCTTGATGGTGCCGGAGAGGCCGGTGGCGGCCCCGTCGGTGGAGGAGCCGCTGTCGCCGCAGCCGGCGAGGGCGAGGGACAGAACCAGAGCCGCCGGGACGACGGCCTTGAGGGAACGCTTCACGAGTACTTGCCTCTCTTGTCGTGGGCGCCGACACAACCTTCAACGTGGCGGGCCTTCGGTTCGTACTGACGAGACGTTACGCAGGTGACGTGGCCGCTTCTCACGTCCAAGATGAACGGAAGGTGAATAGAGGTGAACGCAGGATGAATTCTTCGAATCTGGAGCCTTGACGTGCGCCGCGCCGGTCCATCTGACACAATGCCGTCACTTCGACGACGAACTGGTCGTCGACGGCGCCACGTGGATCTGCCCGATCGCCGCGATCGCCCGCTCTCGCCACTGCTCGCCGATGGGCGCGCTCCCGGTGGCCTCGGCCGAGGCCCGCTGCGCCTGCGAACTCGTCGCCCATGTCAGCCACTCGCGCACCAGCGCCGCCTTCTCCGCGGTCGGCTGCTCGGCGCACGCGACCTGGTACGAGATGCTCACCACCGGATAGACCGGCGCCGCGCCGCTCCCGCCCGACTGACCCGGGGTGGGGCGCGAGACGGCCAGGTTCGTCGTCGACTTCGGCACGATGCGCACGGCGGAGTCGAGTGCGGCCGCGGCCGTGGCGGCGCTCGGCGCGACCCACCGCGCTCCGGAGCGCAGTGCGGCCACCTTCACCTCTCGCCCCGACGCCGGGGTGGTCTGGTCCATCGTCGCGTACCCGACGCGTCCCTTGCCGTCCGCGACGACCTCGAGCAACTCCTCGGTGCCCTTGGCCGCCCGCTGCAACGGACCGTCGGTGATCGGCCACTGCAGCGTCGCCGGGTACGGCCACGCCCGCGGGTCCACCGACGTCAGGTAGGCCGAGAGCGCCTGCGACTGCCACGCGTCGTCGAGGCGGTGAACGGTGCGCAGCCGGTCCTGCGGCAGCGTCAGGCCGGGGTTGTCCGCGGCGATCCGCGGGTCGTTCCACCGGGTGATCTGTCGATTGAAGATCGCCGCGAGCGTCTGCGGTGACAGGCGCAGGTCCGTCACGCCCGGAGCGCTGTAGACGATGGACACCGCGGCGATGTGCACCGGCAGTTGAATGACCTCGCTGGAGCAGCGTTCTCGCGCGTCGCGCAATTGCTGCCCGGTCAGCGGTGTGTCCAGCGCCGCCAGATCGACCTCGCCGGCGATGAACTGGGCGGCCCCGTGGTCGGACCCAATCGGTTCGTAGTTGACCGTCACGCCCGGGTGATTGGTCACGAACGCCACCCGCCACGGCTCGACGGCGGCGAACTGCACCTGC
>NZ_BCRE01000019.1 GCF_001552435.1 Kribbia dieselivorans NBRC 106261 | reverse complement strand
CGAGCCGGTCAACGCTCCGGTCGTCGTGGGCTCGGGCCCGACGCCGCCGGAGCCGGTGCACCCGACCACGCTCAGCGCGGTGGCAGCCACGGCGGCGACCAGCGCGGCCCCACGGCGCCGCGTCGACCGGGCCGTCATGCGATGTCGTCCGGGTGATGCCGCTCCGCCGCGACGATCCGCGCGTCCGCCCCGGTCCCGACCAGATGCGTCACGAGCATCTCGCCCTTGTGCAGACCTTCGGCCATGACCCCGTCGATCACGGCCGCCGCGACCTGACCCTCGGGCTCGCGCCGATCGACGATCCGGGCCAAGGGGGCGACCATCTCGCTCAGCACCGGGCCGTGGCTGCACAGCACCGCGGCGATCCCGCGCCCGAGCACGCGCTCGACGTCGGCGATCGCGTCGGCGGGAGCGGCCGCGAACCCCTCCTCCGAGAGTCCGTCGGCCAGACGCAACTGCTCGCCGGAGGCGGCCGCGTACGGCGCCAGGGTGTCCTTGGCCCGCACCGACGGCGAGGAGATCAGCCGAGTCAGCCCATAGGCCGACAGGAGTGGCACCATGTCCTCGGCCTGGTGCTGGCCCTTCTCGTTCAGCGGGCGCAGCCGGTCGTCGCCCTGCCAGCTGCGGCGCGGCTGGGCCTTCGCATGCCGCAGCACGCCCAGGGACCACGTGTTCAGGCCGGCGTGCTGATCCGCCCGGGCGAGGGCCGCGAGCTGATCACGGTCGTGGCTGTAACTCAGCCGCTGCGACGCGGCCTCGATCCCCAACCAGACGACCTCATCGACCTCGTCGACATCCTGCGGTGCAGCCTCGGCGAGCACCTCGGCGGCCCAGTAGCGCACCTCCTTGAGCTGCGCCTTCCCCTCCGGGGTGGTGTACGTGTACGTCGTCGTCGGCAGGGGGCGCCCCAGCCGCACGCTCAGACCGGTCTCCTCGAGCGTCTCGCGCACGGCCGCCACCGGGAAGATCTCCCCACGGTCCAACTTGCCCTTGGCCCAGGCCCAGTCGTCGTAGCGGGGGCGGTGGACCAAGGCAACCTCAAGGAGGCCGCGGCGTCGACGCCACGGCAGGGTCCCTGCAGCCAGCGCCACATTGCTCACGTCCAGACCTCCGTCGTCCATTGCTTGAACGGCAAACCAGTCTGGCAGGTTCCGATGCGCTCGTGCGAATGCCCCACCGGCGGATGTGAACAGCGCAGGTCAGCGCGCATACATCACGTGGACGGCGGCATCGCTGAACCCGGCTCGACGATAGGTCGCCACCGCCGGAGTGTTGTCACCGTCGACGTAGAGGATCACCTCGGGCAGCCCGAGCCCGGCCAGATGATGCGTCCCGAGCGCGGTCAGCGGCCCGGCGAGTCCGCGTCCCTGGCGGTCGGGGTGGATGCCGACCACGTAGACCTCCCCGGCCGGCCGGGTCGGATCCAGACTCGACGTCGCGTTCGGGTCGACCTTGGTCCAGTGGAACGCCACGACGCGCGGCCGCCCGTCGACGAGCTCGCTCGGGTCCTCGACGAGGATCAGGCCGGCCGGGTCGAACCACGCCTGGGCCTCGCGCGCCTCGACGTCGGCCAGGGTCATCCGCCCCTGCTCGGGGTGGTGGGAGAACGCGGCCGCGTTGACCTCCAGCCACGCCGCCTCGTCCTGGCCGACGACGAACGGGCGGGAGCGCAGTGGGGCGGGCAGCACCGGCTCGGCCCGGTCGGCCTCGGTCAGGGGCCGGGCCATGACCCGCAGGTCACGCACGGCCCGCAGCCCCTCGACGGCGGCCAACGCCTGCGCGCCGGCCAGGTTGCCGTGGGCCCAGAACCGCGCGTCGGGACGGGCCTGCAGCACCGCACCCACGAGACTCCGCCCATGCCCGGAGCGTCGTGCGGCGGGGTCGACGACGAGCTCGACCGCCCCGTCGGTCGCGATCTGGGCATAACCGCGCACGCCGGAGCCCGGTGGTGTCAGCAGGTGCACCGCCTTGGCCCCCGGGCGGCGCAGGTCCAGCACGAACTGCTCGGACAGGGGCGCGACCCCATCGGTGGCCCGGGCGCGCTCGGCCAGCCCAACGACCTCCTCCGCCTGGGTCGACGTGAGGTGGTCGGTGGTCGTGATCGTCATGCCTCATCCTCCGTGGGGGCCTCGTGGTCGGTGCGCAGGAACCGGTAACCGACATTGCGCACCGTACCGATGAGTGACTCGTGCTCGGTGCCGAGCTTCGCGCGCAGGCGTCGCACGTGGACGTCGACCGTGCGTACCCCGCCGAAGTAGTCCTGCCCCCACACCTCGTCGAGCAGCTGGGCCCGGGTCAGCACCCGGCCGGAGTTGCGCGCGAGGTACTTGAGCAGCTCGAACTCCTTGTACGTCAGGTCGAGCGGTTCGCCGCGCACCCGGGCCGACCACGCCTCCTCGTCGATGACGACGTCGCCGACGACGATCCGGCCCTCCTCCTGGGTCGGTTCGGCCACGGTCGGAGCGCGGTGGGCCAGGAGCCGTAGGCGGGCATCGACCTCGGCGGGCCCGGCGGTGGTAAGGAGAAGGTCGTCGAGCCCCCACTCGGCGTTGACCGCGATCAACCCGCCCTCGGTCAGGATCGCCACGGTCGGCAGGCCCAGGGCGGCCACCTGCAGGGCGCGGCACAGGGCCTTCGCGCCGAGGATCTCATGGCGGGCATCGACGAGCAGCACCTCGGCATCGGGGAACTGCAGCGGGGCCGCCGGTTCGGCGGCCGCCACCTTGACGTGGTGCGCCAACAGGCCGAGTGCCGGCAGCACCTCGGTGCTCGGACCCAGGGCGTCGGTCAGGAGGAGGAGACGGGCCATCGCGCTCCAGAATATGCCGCGCTCGCGTGCGCGGGTGTTCCCGACTCGGGACGCAGGTATCGTCTCAGGGGTGCCAGACAACGACGCTGCCTCGAAGTCGGGAGAGTCGCCGCCGACCCGTGCGGAGCGCCGCGCGGCCCGCGACAATGCGCGCGTGCGGGAGATGTTGGCCGTGCTGCCCCGAGCCGCCACCGTCCCGCGGCCGGTCACGGTGGCCGTTGCCGTGGCCGGAGCCGGGCTGCTGGCGCTCGTGTTCTGGGGCCACACCTACTGGATCTCCGTGGCCGCCATCGGGCTGCTCGGCGTGGTCCTCGTGCCCGGCTGGCACGACCTGCTCGGGTCACCGACCCCACGCAGCGGAGCCGTCGTGCTGTTCCTCGCACTGGCCGCGCTGATCGGCGCGGTGCTGGTCGGTGCGCCACACCCCTCCTTGGTGCATCTGCCGACCGCGCTCGCGTTCAGTGTCATCGTCGCGTTCCTGCATCAACTCGTGCGCCGCGACGGCCGTGTGCGGGTGGTCGACT
The DNA here is from genome assembly GCF_001552435.1 of Kribbia dieselivorans NBRC 106261. Lineage (GTDB taxonomy): Bacteria > Actinomycetota > Actinomycetes > Actinomycetales > Dermatophilaceae > Kribbia > Kribbia dieselivorans. Next base: position 1,219 of record NZ_BCRE01000019.1, on the reverse strand, counting down.
CGATCGCGGTGAGCGCCGCGGGCATCGTCGTACTCGCCTCCGGGGTGACCATGGTCGTCACCGCGAGCGACTCGGCCGGGCCGGTGCGGCTCGTGGGCGCGGCGGCCATGGTGGCCATGGCGGTGTCGGCGCCGGTCGACCTGCTCGTCAGCCGCGAGCGGATCGAGCGGTGGCTGCTGCCGGTCGCGATGCTCGTCGCCGCCGTGGTGGCCGGGGCGACGATGATGCTCGGCGGGGCCGACCAGCCGTGGGCCGGGGTGCTCGCCAGCATGATGGCCGTCATGGTGGCGCACCTGGGCCGCCGCATGTTCGGGGTGCTGCCCCATGCCGGCACCCTGCGCGGTCAGCTCGTGGCCGGGGCCGCCTCGGTGCTCGCACCGGGGATGGTCATCCACGTCCTCGCGCAGGTCCTCGCCTGACACACCCCCGGACCCCCCGCACCCCCCCGCCGAGTGATGGATCCGTGTGCCCTATACCGGGGTATAGGGCACACGGATCCATCACTCAACGAAGGGAGGGGTCAGGCGACGCGCTTGAGCTGCGCCGAGATGTGGCTCTGCAGCGGCTGACCCATCGCGGCCATGTCCATGGCGTACATGAGGTCGGAGTTGACCAGGCCGTACATGCGCGTGGCGGCGGTGTACTCCTTGGCGTGCGGGCTGCGCATGACGCCGTCGGTCTTGAGGTCGATCTTCGCCGGGGTGACCGTGCCGAAGTACATCTCGACGATGCCGGTCGGGTGGGTCAGCAGCAGCTCGACCTCGCCGTCGGGCAGCGGTCGCCAGAACCCCATCTCCCGACCGGAGGGGCGCAGCCGGTTGCCCACCCCGTCGAGGAGCCACGTGCGCGACTGCCACTCCAGGAACGGGCGACCGTCGTGGGTGACCTCGATCTCCTGCCCGAAGTGGGCCGATTCGATGGTCGGGTAGCCGACGACGCCGGCGCCCTCCCAGCGCCCGACGAGCCAGGCCAGGGGTGCGAGATCGGGGTGCAGGTCCGCGTCAAGGGTGAACACGACGTCGAGCCTATCGTTGGCCCATGGCCCAGACCCGTTTGCTCATCAAGATCACCGTCGGTACCGCGACCCGCGAGGACATCGAGAAGGTGAACCAGGCCCTCAACGTCGCCTCGATCGCCCTGGCCAGCTCGGTGCCGGTGTCGGTGTGGCTCGCCGGCGAGGCTGCGTGGCTGGCGGTGCCCGGTCGCGCCGAGCAGGTCG
>NZ_BCRE01000018.1 GCF_001552435.1 Kribbia dieselivorans NBRC 106261 | reverse complement strand
GGTCGCGCCGAGCAGGTCGACCTGCCGCTGGCCGCGCCGCTGGCCGACCTCGTCGCCGCCGTGCTCGCCCAGGGCACCCTGACGATCTGCGGTCAGTGCGCCGCCCGCCGAGACCTGACCGAGGCCGACCTGCTGCCCGGAGCGCGGATCGCCGGGGCCACGGTGCTCGTCGAGGAGATCGTCGCCGAGGGCACGAAGGTGATGGTCTACTGAGCCGGAGCGTCGATCACGCCGGAGCGCGGTTCGCGCCCGGAGCGTTGATCACGGCGCGTAGGCCGCCATGTCGTCGGCCCGCAACGCCTCGGCCAGCCGGTGGTTGCCCGCCGCGTCGAACACGACGATCGACTGGTCGCCGGCCTGCCCGACCCCGCCGTTCGGAGCGGTGTGGAAGTGGATGTCGTCGCCGCGCAGCCCCCGCAGGCTCAACGCCTTGCGCCGCACGTCGTTCATCGAGAACGTCGCGTCGACCGTGGTGTTCTTCGTGGCGGCGTCGACGAAGGACGTGAACTTCACCGGGTTCGCGATCACCCCGGGGGAGAGCACCTTGAGCATCACCGCCTTGATGAACGCCTGCTGGCGCTGACCGCGCGAGAGGTCGCCCCCGGAGAGTTGGTAGCGCTCGCGCACGAACCCGAGGGCCTGCTCGCCGTTGAGGTCGTTCCACCCCTGCTTGATGTCGACCCCACCGTTGCCCGAGGCCGTGCTCGCCTCGTCGGCCCAGACCCGCACCCCGCCGAGCGCGTCGGTCATGGCCTTGAACCCCTCGAAGTCGGTGTTCGCGACGTGGTCGACCTGAACCCCGGTCAGGCCCTCGAGGGTCTGCACGAGCAACGGCGCCCCGCCGAAGGCGAAGGCCCAGTTGATCTTGCCCTTGCCGTGGCCGGGAATGTCGACCCAGAGGTCGCGGGGGTAGTGCACGAGGTCGACGCGGCTGCCGTCCTGGCTGATGTGGAGCAGCTGGATGACGTCACTGCGCGAGTTGGTCTCGCCCGGTCGCGCATCGGAGCCCAGCAGCAGGTACGTCTCGCCCTTGCCGGACTCCTTGCCCTTGACGAGCTTCTCCTTGGTGCCGGCCTTGGAGGTGTACGTCGACTGCCCATCGGGGGGAAGCAGGTCGGCGCGAGCGAGGTTGTTGTCGGCCCGCTGACTGATGAACGCGACGTAGCCCCCGGCGCCGACGGCCACGAGCGCGACGATCGCCACGAGCACGATGAGGGTGCGCTTCCACCAGCGGCCGCGGCGACGCTCCCGGCGGTCGCGACGCGGCTGGCCCGAACCCTCCGGCGCCGCAGGGTCGGGCGACGCGGCCAGGTCCGTGAAGAAGTCGTCCACCATGGCGGCCAGTGTAGGTGGGTCCGCCGACATCAGCCTGAGGCCGTACATTGGTGGGCCATGGCTGATGTGGCGAACCTCCTGCGTGGCGCCGGGATGCGCATGACGCAGCAACGACACCGTGTCGTGCGGGCCGTCGAGCTCCACCCCCACTCGACGCCCGAGGAACTGGTCGAGGCCGTCGGCGCCGACGGCGGCCCCAGCATGCCGCCGTCGACGATCTACCGCACCCTGGAGGCGCTCCAGAAGGTCGGCGTCGTCGACCACACCCACCTCGACCATGGCCCGCCGACGTATCACCTCGCCGGCACCCACGGTCATCTCCACCTCGTGTGCCGCAATTGCTCCGCCGTCGAGGAGGTGCCCGCCTCGTTGGCCGAGGTCCTCGTCCACCGGCTGCGGGGGTTCACCGACTTCGCGCCCGACCCGACGCACATGGCCATCCACGGCTATTGCGCCGCCTGCCAGGAGGTTCTTCCGTGACCGAGCCCGACACCCCCACGTCGACCCCGACGACCCCGACCACGCCGCCCTCCGCGCTCCTGGCCCGGCCGGGGGCGGTCGAGGCCGACGGGGCGGAGCGCGGTGTGGCCGCGCACTACGGCGATCCGTTGCGCGAGCAGAAACTCCTCGAGGAGGGACTGGCCGCGGTCGACCTGTCGAACCGTGGCGTCGTCACGGTCACCGGCCCGGACCGCCTGTCCTGGCTGCACTCCATGACGACCCAACATCTGCTCGAACTGCCGCCGCGCACCTCCCGCGAATCGCTCGTGCTCAGCCCGAAGGGCCACGTCGAGCACGCCCTGCACCTCGTCGACGACGGCACGACGACGTGGATCACCGTCGAGCCGGGCACGGCCGAGGCCTTGGTGACGTGGCTGCGGTCGATGCAGTTCATGCTGCGCGTCGAGGTCGCCGACGTCACCGGCGAGTGGGCGGTCGTCGGCGAACCGATCGGCGCCGAGTCCGCCGACGGAGAACCGTTGGCGTGGGTCGACCCGTGGCCGCGGCTGGTCGGGGACACCGCCGCCTATGGGCCGGTCGAGGACCACCCGGCCGCCGACCGCGCGTGGCGCGAGCTCATCGTGCCCCGGGCCGAACTCGACTCCGCCATCGGTGATCGACCGCCGGCCGGGCTGTGGGCGGCCGAGGCGCTGCGGATCGCGGCGTGGCGACCCCGGCTCGGGCACGACACCGACCACCGCACGATCGCCCACGAACTCGACTGGCTGCGCACCGCGGTGCACCTGCACAAGGGTTGCTACCGCGGGCAGGAGACCATCGCCCGGGTGCACAACCTCGGCCGGCCGCCGCGGCGCCTGGTGTTCCTGCACCTCGACGGCTCGGGGCACACGCTGCCCGAGGCGTCGGCCGAGCTCACGCTGGCCCCGGGGGAGCGGGCCATCGGGCGGATCACCAGCGTCGCGCGGCACCACGTCGACGGGCCGATCGCGCTCGCGGTGATCAAGCGCAACGTGCCGATCGACGCCGTGCTCCACGCCGGGACGATCAGCGCCGCCCAGACCGTCGTCGTCGCGCCGTAGCCGGCGCGCACCCAGCGGCCGCCCAGCCACCGCGGCTAGGGTGGGTCCATGGAGTTCCTTCCGGCGATCCGCCTCGGCATCCTCACCGTGCTCGGGTTGGCCGCGTTCATCGTCGAGGTCATCGCCTTCGTGGACGCGCTGCGTCACCGCCCGGACGCGTACACCGCGGCCGGCAAGCTGACCAAGCCCGCGTGGGTGGCGATCACCGGCATCGCGGCGCTCCTGGGGTTCGTCGTCATGGGCAACCCGCTCAACCTCTTCGGCCTTCTCGCCGTGGGCGCGGCGCTGGTGTACGTCCTCGACGTGCGACCGGCCCTGCGGCGAGTGCTCGGCAATCGTGGCGGCAGCAGCGGGTACGGATCCGGCCGCTGGTGAGCGCCGGCGGCGACCGGTGACGGGCACCCGGGGTGGCAGCGTGCCGTTTTCGGCGCGCAGGTGGCACACTGTGGTCGTTTGATCCGGCACAGAGGGGGAAAACCGCATGACGATCGAGGACCCGCGGGGTTCGATGTTCTCCGACGAGCGCCCGTGGGGTGCCTTCGAGCAGTTCACCCTCAACGAGCCGACGACCGTCAAGATCATCACCGTCACGCCCGGTCAGCGACTCTCGCTACAGACGCATGCCAAGCGCGCGGAGTTCTGGCAGGTCCTCGACGGCCCGCTGGACGTCACCATCGACGACCGGACCTGGTCGGCGCAACGGGACGAGAAGGTGTGGATCCCGCTCGGGGCGCAGCACCGACTGGCCAACTCCACCGACGTGCCCGCCCGCATCCTCGAGATCGGCTTCGGCGAGTTCGACGAGTCGGACATCGTCCGCCTGCAGGACGACTACCAGCGCTGACGCCGAGTGGTCAATGATTGTGGGATAACCGGCAGTTATCCCACAATCATTGACCACTCGGCGACAGGTCACCACTCGACGACGGGTCACCACTCGACGACGGGTCACCGCGGGGCGACGGGTCACCGCGGGGCGACGGCGTCCCACGCGATCGTCACCTCACCCAACCGCCAGCGCGACCGCCCGCCGATCACCGGCCACCCGGCCGCGACGAGCGACTCCACCGTCGCGATGAACCGCTGTCGCGCCCCCCACCCCGGCAACGCCCGCGCCCACCCGTCGTCGAGCCGACCCAACAGGTCATGGATCGCCTCGCCGGGCACGTTGTGATGGATCAACGCCTTGGGCAGACGGGCCGCGATCTCCGACGGCGCGCCCAACCCCCGCAGGCGCCACGACAAGGTCAACGAGACCGGTCCGTCCTCCGCCACGACGATCCAGGTCGCCAGGCGCCCGAGTTCGTCGCACGTGCCGTCGATGAGGATCCCGCCGGGGGCCAACCGCTCGCGCACCCGCGCCCACGCCGGCTCGACCCCGGCCTCGTCGTACTGCCGCAGCACGTTGAACGCGCGCACCACGTTTGGGCGAGCGCCACCGGGCACCGGCACCTCGAAACCGCCGCGCACGAATTCCAGCCCGTCCCCGGCCAGGGGTTGCGCCGCGGCCACCCGCTCCGGGTCGATCTCGATGCCGACCACCCGCAACCCCGGGTGCGTCGGCCGCAACCGGTCGCGCAACTCGACCGCGGTCACCGGAGAAGCGCCGTACCCGAGGTCGACGACGACCGGCGCCTGGGCCGATCGCCACCGCCACGCCTGGGTCGCCACCAGCCAGCGGTCCATCCGGCGCAGGCGATTGGGGTTGGTCGTGCCGCGGGTGATCGTCCCCACCGGCCTGCCCGCCCCTGCCCTGCTCACGAGATCCAGCGTAGGCGGCCCGCGCGAACACCCCTGTGGGAGACTGGCCCTCTCATGTCCTCTTCGCCTGCCTCCGCGACGAGCCCGGTGGACAACCGCGGGATCGAGCGACTGGCCATGCTCAGCGTGCACACCTCGCCCCTGGCCCAGCCGGGCATCGGCGACGCCGGTGGCATGAACGTGTACGTGCTCGAGGCGGCCCGCGCGCTGGCCCGGCGCGGGGTCGCGGTCGAACTGTTCACCCGACGCACCTCCGCCGCGCAACCCGACGCCCACGTGCTCGACGATCCGCTCATCACCGTGCGGCACATCGAGGCCGGGCCGTACGGCGGGCTGCGCAAGGAGGACCTGCCCGGCCAACTGTGCGCGTTCACCGCCGGCGTGATGCGCGCGGTCGCCCACGCCGCCGAGGGGCACTACGACGTCGTGCACGCGCACTACTGGCTCTCCGGGCACGTCGGATGGCTGGCCGCGGAACGGTGGCAGGTGCCGCTCGTGCACACCATGCACACGATGGCCAAGGTCAAGAACCGCGCGCTGGCCGAGGGCGACACCCCCGACCCGGTGACCCGCGAGATCGGTGAGGAGCAGGTCGTCCAGGCCGCCGACCGGCTCGTCGCGAACACCGACATCGAGGCGGCCGAGCTCATCGACCTGTACGGCGCCGACCCGCGCAAGGTCGTCGTCGTCCCACCGGGCGTCGACCTGTCCACCTTCTCACCGGGCGATCGCACCGCGGCCCGGAGCGCCGTGCACGTCGCCGACGACACGATCCTCCTGCTCTTCGTCGGGCGCATCCAGCCGCTCAAGGCGCCCGACGTACTCGTGCGGGCGGTCGCCGACCTGCTGCAGCGGCGGCCGGAGTGGCGCGAACGCGTGGTCGTCGGTGTCCTCGGGGGCGCCTCGGGGACCGGGCTGGCCGCGCCGCACGCCCTGTCCGATCTGGCGGTGCGCCTGAACGTGCCGGTGCGGTTCGAGCCGCCGACCTCGCGCCCGATGCTCGCGCAGTGGTTCCGCGCCGCGGACGTCGTGGCCGTGCCCTCACGCAGCGAGTCGTTCGGCCTCGTCGCCGTCGAGGCCCTCGCCAGCGGCACCGCGGTCGTCGCCGCGAACGTCGGCGGGTTGCCCACGGCCGTCGGTGACGCAGCGGTGCTCGTCGACGGGCACGACCCGGCGCACTGGTCGCGGGCGCTGGAGTCCGTGATCGACGCTCCGGCCCGCCGGGCCGACCTCGTGCGCCGCGGGCTGGCCCACGCCGCCACGCTCGGCTGGGACGTCACCGCGCAACGGCTCATCGACGCCTACGCGCAGGCCGTGGCGGAGCGTCGTGCCCGATCGGGCGGTGGGTTCGTCACGGGCGACGACGGGCCGATGGCCGTGCCGATCCCCGGTCCGATGCCGGCGTACTGACCTGATTCCGACCCCATCCCCGAGCACGAGGAGTCCCGCGCATGACCACGCAGCCGGCCACGGCCGCCGACCTGACCCGCTGGCTCGACGAGGCGGGCATCGAGCACGAGCCGGGCACCCGCGACGGCGAGATCGTCGCGACCCTGCCCGGTGAGAAGAAGCTCAGGACCGTCGTCTCGCTCGTCGTCGGCGAGGCCGACCTGTCGGTGTCGGCCTTCGTCATTCGCCACCCGGACGAGGCGCACGAGCGGTTCATGCGCTACCTCCTGCGGCGCAACCTGCGGCTGCGCGGGGTGGCCTATGCCATCGACGGTGACGGAGATGTGTTCGTCACCGGGCGCGTGCCCCTCGCCGGGCTCGACGCGACCCGCCTGGACCAGGTACTCGGCTCCGTGCTCGAGGCCGCCGACGACCCGTTCAACGAACTGCTCGTCATCGGGTTCATCACCTCGATGCGCAAGGAGTGGGACTGGCGGGTGGCCAACGGCGAATCGACCCGGAATCTCGAGGCGTTCCGCGCGATCCTCGAACACCGGGCTCCTGAGGTGGAGACCGACGACGCACATTAGTCTGGGGCCATGTCTACGCTGATCCTGCTTCGCCACGGCCGGTCCGACTGGAACGAGAAGAACCTCTTCACCGGGTGGGTCGACGTCGACCTCATCGAGAAGGGGCGCGAGGAGGCTCGCCGCGGCGGTGAACTCCTTCAGGAGAACGGTCTGCTGCCGACCGTCGTGCACACCTCGCTGCTGCGCCGCGCGATCACCACGGCGAACATCGCCCTGGACACGTGCGACCGCCACTGGATCCCGGTGCGCCGCGACTGGCGCCTCAACGAGCGTCACTACGGTGCGCTGCAGGGCCTGGACAAGGCCGCCACCCGTGACAAGTACGGCGACGAGCAGTTCATGCTGTGGCGCCGCTCGTTCGACACCCCGCCGCCGCCGATCGACGTGGACAATGAGTACGCGCAGACCGGCGACCCGCGCTACGCCGGCATCGAGGTGCCGCGCACCGAATGCCTCAAGGACGTCATCGCCCGGCTCATGCCGTACTGGGAGGGGCCGATCCAGGCCGACCTCGCCGCCGGTGAGACCGTCATCGTCGTCGCCCACGGCAACTCGCTGCGCGCGCTGGTCAAGCACCTCGACGGCATCTCGGACGAGGACATCGCCGGGCTGAACATCCCCACGGGCATGCCCTTGGTCTACGACCTCGGCGACGACTTCATGCCGACGAAGCCGGGCTACTACCTCGACCCGGAGGCGGCCGCGGAGTCGGCGGCCGCGGTGGCCAACCAGGGCCGCTGACGCTGCCCGCCCGCGGGGGAGCCCGTCAGACGGGCTCCTCCGGGGGCACCCGGCTCGGATCGGTCGGCCGGTCGGCCAGGTCGGCGCTGTCGGCGGTGACGAGGAAGCGCACCCGGCGGGCGACCGAGACGGCGTGGTCGCCGAATCGCTCGTAGTACCGGCTCAGCAGCGTGGTGTCGACCGCGGCCGTCGTGCCGTGCGACCACTCCTGCTGCAGCAGGCGGTCGAAGAGTTCGCGGTGGGCGTCGTCGAGGTCGTCGTCGAGTTGCTCGATCTCGTGGGCGGCCAGGCCGTCCAGCGAGGCCAGCGCCTCCTCGGCGGCGCGGCAGATCTGCTCGGCCGACTCGCCCATGGACCGGAAGACGTCCTCGACCTCCTCCGGCACCGCTTGGTCGGGGAAGCGCATGCGCGCGACCTTGGCGACGTGGCGGGCGAGGTCACCCATGCGCTCGATGTCCGAGGAGATGCGCATGGCCGTGACGATGGAGCGCAGATCGGTGGCGACGGGGGCCTGCAGGGCGAGCAGGGAGACGGCGCGGGCATCGGTCTCCTCGCGCAGGTCGTCCAGTTCGGCGTCGGCCGCGATGACGGAGTCGGCCAGTTGCACGTCGGCCTCCAGCAGGGCCTCGGTCGCCTGGTGCATGGCGGTGCGCGCCATCCCCATCATGCGCACGAGCTCGTCGAGCACGTCCTGAAGTTCCCGGCGGAACGAAACTCGCAACACTGCTCCCCTGACGTCGTACCTTCTGTCCCTGATGTCGTGATCCTGAGGACAAAGACTAATCTGCTGCTGTGACCCCAACAACAGCGGCCGTCCTCAGCGCGCTCGTCGGGCTGGCGATCGCCGTTGTGGCCGTGGGGATCTGGCGGGCGATGCAGCGCTCGCACACCGCTGAACTGGAGGTCGTCCACGACCGGGCGGCGTTGGCGTCCACGGCCGACGTCCTGTCCGTGCTGCGCTCCTCGGGGATCATCGTCGACGACTCCGATGCCGTGGTGAGCCATTCCGAGTCGGCCGAGGCGTACGGCCTCGTGCGACATGACGAACTCGTGCACGACGAACTCCTCGCGATGGTCGACCAGGTGCGCCGGGACGGGACCATCCGCGAGCGCGAGCTGGACCTGTCGCGACCGCCGATGCGGCAGAGCTCGATCAGCGTGCGGGCCCGCGTGGCACCGCTGCGCACCGGGCACATCCTCCTGCTCGTCGAGGACAACACCCAGGCGCGCCGCGTCGAGGAGATCCGGCGCGACTTCGTCGCCAACGTCAGCCACGAACTCAAGACCCCCGTCGGCGGTCTGGCGCTGTTGGCCGAGGCGGTGCTCGATGCCCGGGACGACCCGGAGGCGGTACAGCGCTTCGCCTCCCGGATGCTCGTCGAGACCGACCGGCTGACCCGTCTGGTCAAGGAGATCGTCGATCTCTCGCGGCTCCAGGCCGCGCAGTCGCTGACCGACCCGCAGCGCGTCGGGATCCGTGGCGTCGTCGACGAGGCCATCGACCTGACCAAGGTGGCCGCCGACGCCAAGGACATCACCGTCAACACCCGCGTGCCCGAATCGCTGAGCGTCTTCGGTGACCACGATCTCCTGGTGACGGCGGTCGGCAATCTCATCGGGAACGCCATCGCCTATTCTTCTGAACGGACCAAGGTCGGCGTCGGCGCTCGTCAGGTGAACGACGTCATCGAGATCTCCGTCACCGACCAGGGCCCCGGCATTGCCCAACCTGAGCAGAGCCGGATCTTCGAGCGGTTCTATCGCGTGGACGCAGCGCGATCGCGGGCGACGGGAGGCACGGGACTGGGCCTGTCCATTGTCAAGCACATCTGCGCCAACCACGGCGGGGATGTGCAAGTGTGGAGCGAAGAAGGGCACGGCTCCACGTTCACCATCCGGTTGCCGGCGGCAACCGCGCCGCACGCGACCGTGAGCACGGCACAAGGAGATCGGGAGTCATGACGCGCATCTTGGTGGTGGAGGACGAGCAGTCGTTCTCCGACCCGCTGTCGTACCTACTGCGCAAGGAGGGGTACGACGTCGAGGTCGCCGAGAACGGCAACGACGCGTTGGCCCACTTCGACAAGACGGGTACGGACCTCGTTCTCCTCGACCTCATGCTCCCGGGCCTGTCCGGGGTCGACGTCTGTCGGGCGCTACGGCAGCGCTCGAACGTCCCGGTCATCATGCTCACCGCCAAGGACAGCGAGATCGACAAGGTCGTCGGCCTCGAGATCGGCGCGGACGACTACGTGACCAAGCCGTACTCCTCGCGTGAGCTGCTGGCGCGGATCAAGGCCGTGCTGCGCCGCAACGTCGAGCCGGAGGAACTCGTGCCGGCCACGCTCGAGTCGGGCCCGGTGCGGATGGACGTCGAACGTCACATCGTCACGGTCGACGGCAAGCAGACGCCGCTGCCGCTCAAGGAATTCGAACTGCTGGAGATGTTGCTGCGCAACACCGGTCGCGTGCTGACCCGGCTGCAGCTCATCGACCGGGTCTGGGGCACCGACTACGTCGGGGACACCAAGACCCTGGACGTCCACATCAAGCGCCTGCGCGCCAAGCTCGAGCCGGACCCGGCGAACCCCCGGTTCATCGTCACCGTGCGTGGGCTCGGGTACAAGTTCGAGATCGGCTGAGCGTCACCCCACACAGCAACACAGCAACGCCGAGTGGTCAATCCTTGTGGGATAACCCGGGGGTATCCCACAAACTTTGACCACTCGGCGTTGGGGTGCCGGGTATCGGGCCGGGGCCAGCCCGACCAGGACTACTGGGAGCTGCGCGGTGTCGCCGTGGGGGTGACGGTCGAGTAGTAGCCGGTGGGCTCCAGGACCGGAACGTCGACCGGAACCTCGCCACCGCTCGGCGTCGAGACGACCAGCTTCTCGAGGTCGCCGGGCTTGCCCGTGACCTTGGCCAGGCCGGCCTGCACGACGATGCTCTTGCCGGCCGCGACGGTCTTGGTGACCGAACCCCCCTCCGCGGTGAAGGTGACCTTCTCGTCACGCGTGCCGTTGTTGGCAACGCCGGCGGAGATGGTGCCGGTGCCCTTGCCGTCGCTGACGATGAGCAGGTTGCGCACCTGCACGTCACCGAGGTTGGCCGGGCGGCCGTCGCCGGCGACGTACTGGACATCGGTCTGCACCGGGGAGTTCACTCCGCAGCCACCCAGGGCAGCGGCCGCGAGCACGGCGGCGGCAATGGTGCGACGCGCGCGGGAGGTCTGAGGCGAGGTCATCCAGTTCACGAGGGGAGAGTACCGCGAGCGAGTACGCGCGCGCTGCCCGGGCCGGTGAATCCTCCACCGTCGACGCGGCATTCCTCCCGATCGTCCCGTCATCCCACCATGCGGACGGCGCGTCGGGAAACGGAGGGTGAACGAGAGCTGAACGGTAGCCGACGAAGGCGCGTGATCCGCGGTGGATGGCCGATCTGCCCGGTAGCGGAGGTCGCCCTTCGTGACCCTCGTGTTATCCTTGAGGTCGCGAAAGGGGATTACTCCACATGGCTTTCAAGGTCGGCGAAACGGTCGTTTACCCGCATCACGGTGCGGCTTTGATCGAAGAAATCAAGATCCGCACCATCAAGGGCGAGGAGCGACAGTACCTCAAGTTGAAGGTCACCCAGGGTGACCTGACGATCGAGGTGCCCGCCGACAACTGTGATCTGGTCGGTGTCCGCGATGTGGTCGGCCAGGACGGCCTCGACCGCGTCTTCGAGGTGCTGCGCATGCCTCACGTCGAGGAGCCGACCAACTGGTCGCGTCGCTACAAGGCGAACCTCGAGAAGCTCGCCTCCGGTGACGTCATCAAGGTCGCCGAGATCGTGCGCGACCTGTGGCGTCGCGACCGTGACCGAGGCCTGTCCGCCGGTGAGAAGCGCATGCTGGCCAAGGCTCGCCAGATCCTCGTCTCCGAACTCGCGCTCGCCGAGAAGACGGATGAGGAGAAGGCCGAGGTCATGCTCGACGAGGTCCTCGCCTCCTGACGGTGGGCACCCCACCACGCACCGGCTGCATCGTCGTCGCCGCCGGTGCGGGCTCCCGGCTAGGGGCCGATCGCCCCAAGGCGTACGTCGACTTGGCCGGGCGACCGATCCTCGACCACGCGTTGCGCGGAGTCCTCGACGTCCCCGGCATCACGCGGATCGTCGTGGTCGCACCCGCCTCGCACGTCGACAGCACGGTCGATCGTTGGGCCCACGAACCACGGATCGCCGTGGTGGCGGGAGGCGCGCAGCGCACCGATTCGGTCGCGGCCGGGCTCGCTGCACTGGGCGAGTGCGACGTCGTCCTCGTCCACGATGCCGCCCGCTGCCTGACACCGCGCTCCGTCTTCGAGCGTGTGACCGCTGCCGTCGTGGCCGGCGCCGCCGCCGCGATCCCGGGTCTGCCGGTCGTCGACACGATCAAGGTCGTCGACTCGGACGGTCACGTCGTCGCCACACCCGACCGTGCGTCGCTCCGGGCCGTGCAGACCCCGCAGGGGTTCACGCCCGAGGCGCTGCGCCGGGCCCACGCCGGTGGCTCCGTGGCGACCGACGACGCGGCCCTCGTCGAGGCGCTCGGCCTGCCGGTCGTCGTCGTCGATGGCGATCCGCGGGCCCTGAAGATCACCACGCCCGACGACCTGACGCGGGCCGAAGCCCTGCTGGAGGACCCCGTATGACCGAGCACCCGCGCAGCCCTGATGCGGCCGCGCCCGTCCCGCTGCCCCGGGTCGGCATCGGCACCGACGTGCACGCCTACGTCGACGCGACCTCCGGCGAGAGCGACCGCGCCTGTTGGGTCGCCGGGCTCGAATGGCCCGGCGAGCGGGCGTTGGCCGGCCACTCCGACGCCGACGTCGCCGCCCACGCGTGCTGCGACGCCCTCTTCTCCGCCGCCGGCATCGGTGACCTCGGCACCCATTTCGGCACCGACCGCCCCGAGTTCGCCGGCGCGTCCGGAGCGTCGTTGCTCACCGAGGCCGCCCGCCTCGTGCGGGCCGCGGGGTACGAGATCGGCAACGTCGCCGTCCAGGTCATCGCCAACCGCCCCAAGATCGGCACGCGCCGCGACGAGGCGCAGGCCGTCCTGTCGGCGGCGTGCGGGGCTCCGGTCACGGTCAGCGGCACGACCACCGACCGCCTCGGACTCACCGGTCGGGGCGAGGGCGCGGCAGCCATGGCGACCGCGCTGGTCTACCCGGTAGACCGGAATCGGTAGCCTGACCCAGTGGCACTGAGACTGTTCGACACCGCCGCGCGCGAGCTGCGCGACTTCACCCCGCTGACTCCCGGCAAGGTCGGGATGTACATCTGCGGGCTGACCACCCAGGGGGCGCCCCACCTCGGGCACGTGCGCTTCGCCGTCGCCTTCGATGTGCTGCGCCGCTGGCTGACCGTCGGCCACGGCTACGACGTCGCGCTGGTGCGCAACGTCACCGACATCGACGACAAGATCCTGCGCAAGTCCGCGGAGTCCGGTGAGGACTGGTTCGCCCTCTCCTACCGCAACGAGCGGGCGACGACCGCGGCGCTGGAGACCCTCGGCATCATCCCGGCAACGTACGAGCCGCGCGCGACCGGTCACATCACCGAGATGATCGAACTCATCGACACCCTCGTCGAGCGACAACACGCCTACCCGGCGCCCGACGACTCCGGCGACGTCTACTTCGACGTCAAGAGCTACGCCGACTACGGCGCCCTGTCGAACCAGTCCCTCGGCGAGATGGTCGCCGCCGACGACGCCGACCCGCGCGGCAAGCGCGACCCGCGCGACTTCGCCCTGTGGAAGGGCCACAAGGAGGGTGAACCGGCCACCGCCTCCTGGCCGACCCCGTACGGGCGGGGCCGCCCCGGCTGGCACCTCGAGTGCTCCGCCATGGCCCGCAAGTACCTCGGCGACACCTTCGACATCCACGGCGGCGGCATCGACCTGCGCTTCCCGCACCACGAGAACGAGCAGGCGCAGTCGCGCGCGGCCGGCCTCGGCTTCGCCCAGTACTGGCTGCACAACGCCTGGGTGACGGTCAAGGGCGAGAAGATGGGCAAGTCCCTGGGCAACGCCCTCGAGATCCACCACCTGCTCGAGACGCACACCCCGCTGACCCTGCGCTACTTCCTCACCGCCGCCCACTACCGCTCGACGATCGAGTACCACGAGGGGTCGCTCACCGAGGCCGGAGCAGCGCTGGAACGGATCGAGGGATTCCTCCGGCGGGCGCTGCCGGGCGTCACGACGATCGAACCCACCGGCGACGAGACGCTGCCCGAGGCGTTCCGCACCGCGATGGACGACGACCTCGGCGTCTCCGGGGCGCTCGCCGCGATCCACGAGGCCGTGCGCGAGGGCAACACGTCGCTGGACGAGGGCGACCGTCAGGCCGCGGCCGAGGTGGCGCACACCGTCGTCGCCATGGCCGACGTGCTCGGCATCAATCCGCTCTCCGCGCAGTGGGTCGGGGGCGGCGACGGCGCCGAGGACGACACCCACGCAGCGCTCGACGCGCTCGTGCAGCAACTGCTCGTCGCCCGCACCGAGGCCCGCCAGTCGCGCGACTTCGCCACGGCCGACGCGATCCGCGACCAACTCTCCGGCGCGGGCATCGCGCTGGAGGACACCGCTGCCGGCGTGCGCTGGTCGCTGGCCAAGCACACGAAGGACTGACATGCCGGGTAACTCCCAACGCCGCGGAGCGGTGCGACGCGAGGGTTCGAAGAAGGCCCGTACCGTCGGGTCGGGCGGGCAACGCCGCCGCGGGCTCGAGGGCAAGGGCCCGACCCCGAAGGCGGTCGACCGCCCGGCGCACAAGGCCCACAAGATCAACAAGGCCAAAGAGGCCGGTGCCGCCCGGCGACCGGCCCGACGCACCCGCACGTCGAGCGAGATCGTCGCCGGGCGCAACTCCGTGGTCGAGGCGCTGCGCGCGGACATCCCGGCCACGACGATGTACGTCGCCGGCCGCATCGACGCCGACGACCGGGTGCGTGAGGCCCTCACGCTGGCCAACGAGCGTGGTCTGCCGGTGCTCGAGACTCCGCGGGGTGAACTCGATCGACTCACCGACGGAGCGGTGCACCAGGGCTTGGCCTTGCAGGTGCCGCCGTACGAGTACGCCCACCCGGCCGACCTCATGCACTCCGAACTGCCGGGGGTGCCGCTGATCGTCGCGCTCGACGGGATCACCGATCCGCGCAACCTCGGCGCGATCGTGCGCTCGACCGCCGCGTTCGGTGGCCACGGCGTCGTGGTGCCCGCACGGCGCTCCGTCGGGATGACGGCCTCGGCGTGGAAGACCAGCGCCGGGGCGGCCGCGCGGGTGCCGGTCGCGCAGGCGACCAACCTGACCCGCGCGCTGGAGGACTACCGCAAGGCGGGATTCTTCATCCTCGGCCTCGACATGGACGGTGACGTCTCGCTGCCCGACCTCGAGTTGGCCACCGAACCGATCGTCATCGTCGTCGGCTCGGAGGACAAGGGGCTGAGCCGCCTCGTGCGCGAGACCTGCGATCAGATCGTCTCGATCCCGATGTCGTCGTCGGTGGAGTCGCTCAATGCCGGCTTGGCGGCGGGCGTGACCCTCTACGAGGTCGCCCGCCGCCGGCTCGGCAAGGTCTGATCTGCGCGGAGCGTCAGCGGCGCGCGTCGGGCAGGCGCTCGTGCACGTCCTCGCTGATGCGGATCACGGCGGAGACGAGTTCGAGCGACATCCGGATCATCGCCAGGTAGAAGATGACGACGAGCGGCACGAGGAGCAGGGCGACGATGCCGACGATCGGGTCGGTCATGAACGCCGAGCCGATGCTGCCCAGGCCGGCGAGCACGAGCAGCGTGGTCACGATCAGGAAGACGATCCGGACGATCTGCGGTGTCGCGTAGGTCGTGAACGAGAAGTCGAACAGCGCCGCCAGGCCGCCGCGGGGGGCCTTCGGCGCGGCGGCGGTCGGAGCGCCGTGCGGCTGGCCCAACGGGTCGGTCGGGTAGGGCTGCTGGGCGTACTGCTGCGGCTGGGCCTGCTGCGCCTGGGGCTGGGGCTGGGGCTGCTGCGGCTGGG
>NZ_BCRE01000017.1 GCF_001552435.1 Kribbia dieselivorans NBRC 106261 | reverse complement strand
GGGGAACGTGCCGTACCCGGGGCGCTGCGGAGCGCCGGCCGGCTGCGGGGTGACTCCGGGCTGGTGAGCCTGACGCGGGATCGTCTGGTCCGGCGCGCCGAAGGCCGGCTGGGTGCCGGAGCCGGGCTGCGGCGGCGCGCCGAACGGCGGCGGGAACTGGTTGCTCACGATGGTGTCCTCTCGGTGCGGGGCCCGGTGCCCCGGTGGCTTCAGCGACCACCGTAGGGCGCGCTGCCCGTCCCGTCAGTGGGGAGGACTCCCCCCGGCTCAGCCCCGCTCGTCCTCCGGTGGGGGAGCGGCGTATACCGGCATCTCGATGGTGTCGACCCCGAGAACGGACTGCTCGTCCGGCTTCATCGGCAGGATCTGCTCGACGTAGCTGCGCACGGCATCCTCGATCGCGATGTCGTGACCGGCGGCCTCGGCCATGTACCAGCGGTGGTCGAGCACCTCGTGGAACAACTGGGCCGGCTCGAGCTTCTGGCGCAGTTCGGCGGGCACCATGCGCGTGATGGGCTCGTAGATCTGGGTCAGCCAGTCGCGCGCGACGGTCTCCTCGTCGTCGTCCTGGCGGTTCTGCGAGGCGGCGAAGGAGTCGAGGTCGTTGAGCAGGCGGCGGGCCTGGTTCTCCTCGACCTGCAGGTGCGTCAGCCGGGCCAGCCGGCGCGAGTGGTGACCGGCGTCGACGACCTTGGGTTGGATCTGGATGTGCAGCCCGCCGACGTCGGTGCTGATCGCCAACTCACCGACGTCGAAGCCGAGGGCGTTGAGGCGGGCGATGCGGTCGTCGACGCGCCAGCGGTCGCCGGTGCCGAACCGTTCCGGCGCGGTCAGAGCGCCCCACAGTTCGCGGTAGCGGAACATGATCCGCTCGGAGATCACGACCGGATCGGCGTCGGCGGGGAGCATGCCGCCGGCCTCGAGGTCCATGAGTTCACCGGCGATGTTGACCCGGGCGATGTCCAGGTCGTGTTCGCGCTGCCCGCGGGTCAGCGAGGGGAACAGTTCACCGGTCTCGGCGTCGACGAGGTAGGCCGAGAACGCCTCGGCATCGCGGCGGAAGAGCGTGTTCGACAGCGACACGTCGCCCCACCAGAACCCGAGCAGGTGCAGCCGCACGAGCAGCACGGCCAGGGCGTCGATGAGGCGGGTGGCGGCGTCGGGGCGCAGTTCGTGGCTGAACAGGGCGCGGTATGGCAGTGAGAACTGCAGGTGCCGGGTGAGCAGACAGGCGTCCAGCGGCGTGCCGTCGGCCGCGTGCCGCCCGCTGACGACGCCGAACGGTACGACCGTGGGCAGGTCGAGGCGCTGCAGATCGCGGAGCATCGCGTACTCCCGATGGGCGATGTCCGGCTTGATCTCCTTGACCGCCAGGAGACCGCCGCGGAAGCGCACGAACCGCACGATGTGCCGGGAGATACCGCGTGGCAACGCGGCCAACAGCGATTCCGGCCACTCCGCCAGCGGCAGGTGCCACGGCAGGTCGAGCAGCGCCGGATCCGGCCGCGCCGCAGTGATGTCGAGCGCGGCCGGGTCGCGGCGATCAGTCGGTGAGTCGCTCACCGGTGGCCGGATCGAAGACGTGCACGTGGTCGGCCTTGGGCTTGAAGTAGACGGTCGAACCCTTGGCCGGTGGGGTGCGGCCATCGGTACGGGCGATGAACGGCTTCGGCACGCCCTGCTCGAGGTCGGTGCGACCCTCCATCGGGGTGCCGTAGACGTAGGCGTCCGCACCGAGCTCCTCGACGACCTCGACGGTGACCGGCAGGCCCTCGTGCTCGGCGGCCGGCTCGAGGTCCTCCGGGCGCACGCCGACGACGACCTCGCCGTCGAGCTTGGCGAGGCGCTCGCGCTCGATCGGGATGTGCAGGCCCGACCTGAACGTCACGCCGCCCTCGTCGACCGGCACGTGGATGAGGTTCATCGCGGGGGAGCCGATGAAGCCGGCGACGAAGAGGTTGGCCGGGTGGTCGTACATCTTCCGCGGCGTGTCGACCTGCTGCAGGACGCCCTTGTCAAGGACGGCCACGCGGTCGCCCATGGTCATGGCCTCGACCTGGTCGTGGGTGACGTAGACCGTGGTCACGCCGAGGCGACGCTGCAGCGAGGCGATCTGGGTGCGGGTCTGCACGCGCAGTTTGGCGTCGAGGTTCGACAGCGGCTCGTCCATGAGGAAGACCTGCGGGGAGCGCACGATCGCCCGGCCCATCGCCACGCGCTGACGCTGGCCACCGGAGAGGGCCTTCGGCTTGCGCTCGAGGTACTCGGTCAGGTCGAGGATCTTGGCGGCGTCGGCGACGCGGGTCTTGATCTCCGACTTGTCGACGCCGGCGATCTTCAGGGCGAAGCCCATGTTCTCGGCAACCGTCATGTGCGGGTAGAGCGCGTAGTTCTGGAAGACCATGGCCACGTCGCGGTCCTTGGGCGACATGTGGGTGACGTCGCGGTCGCCGATCCAGATCTTGCCGTCGTTGACCTCCTCGAGGCCGGCCAACATGCGCAGGCTGGTCGACTTGCCGCAGCCGGAGGGGCCGACGAGGACGAGGAACTCGCCGTCACCGATCTCCAGGTCCAGCTGGTCGACGGAGGGCTTGTCGTTGCCCGGGTAGATACGAGTGGCCTTGTCGAACCGCACGGTTGCCATGTCACTTCTCCTTCACCGGCAGGAACGTGCCGGACGATCCGTTGTAAAGGTGTCGCCGGCCACGTGACCGACGAGTCAACTATGACTGATTCAACGCCGTCCTGCGAGGGTGACATTGCAAAATGTGACCGATTCCTCCGAAGTTGCCGCAAGTCCTTTCAGTGCGGCTTAACCTCGGAGTCCGAAGTCAGTACACATGTGTCAGGAGTTGTCATGCGTGACACCGCCCTCGCCGTCGTAGGAGGAGCATCGTGACCCGGGCGAGACTGGCTGACATCGCCGCGCACGCGGGCGTGAGCGAGGCCACCGTGAGCCGCGTGCTCAACGACAAGCCGGGCGTGGCGCCGACGACGCGCCAGGCGGTCCTCACCGCGGTCGACGTGCTCGGCTACGACCGCCCCACGAAACTGCGGCGCAAGGCGGTCAGCCTCGTCGGCCTGGTCATGCCCGAGTTGGAGAACCCGGTCTTCCCGGCGTTCGCGCAGATCATCGAGACGACGCTGGCCAACCACGGGTACACGCCTGTGCTGTGCACCCAGACCCCCGGCGGCGTGCACGAGGACGACTACGTCGACATGCTGCTGGATCGCGGTGTGGCCGGGATCATCTTCGTCTCCGGGTTGCACGCCGACACGACGAAGGAACCGGATCGCTACCAGCGCCTCCTCGACCGCGGCCTGCCGATCGTCCTGGTCAACGGGTACCTCCCGGGGCTCGAGGCTCCGTTCATCAGCACCGACGACGCGGCTGCGATGGAACTGGCCGTGCGTCACCTGGCCACCTTGGGGCACACGAAGATCGGCCTGGCCGTCGGCCCGGCCAGGTTCGTGCCCGTCGTGCGCAAGATGGCCGGCTTCGTCAAGGCCCAGCAGGCCATCCTGCAGCGCGACGAGGCGGAGGTGCCGATCATCAACACCCTGTTCTCCGTCGAAGGGGGTGCCTCGGCGGCCAAGCAGCTCATCGAAGCCGGGTGCACCGCCATCGTGTCCGGCTCGGACATGATGGCCCTCGGGGCGATCCGCCAGGCACGGACCCTGGGACTCGCCGTCCCGGACGACATCTCCGTGGTCGGGTACGACGATTCTCCGCTCATGGCCTTCACCGACCCGCCGTTGACGACCGTGCGCCAGGGCGTGCGCGAGATGGCCGAGGAGGCCGTGCGCACGCTGCTCGATGTCGTGGCCGGACACCCGTTGCCGCCGGGGGAGTTGATCTTCCGGCCCGACCTCGTCGTGCGCAACTCCACCGGCGTGGCGGCCCGTCGCCCGGTCGACGGTGCCTCGGCCGTGGATGTTGCCGGGTCGTTGTCTCGAATCCCTGCCCCTGGCCACCGCTGACGACTAACGTGTCCGCATGAGGATCTCCGACATCGTTCGCTCCAAGGGCGACAACGTGGTGACCATTGCCCCGACGGCCACCGTCAGCGAGTTGCTCGCGCTCCTGGCCGAGCATCGCATCGGTGCGGTGGTCGTCAGTGCCGACGGCGAGCACCTGGACGGCATCGTCAGTGAGCGCGACGTCGTACGGCACCTGAATGATCGCGGGGCGGAGGTCCTCGGCGGCGAGGTGTCGCGAATCATGACCGAGTTGCTGCACACCTGCGCGCCGGGCGATGACCTCGTCGTCGTCGCGACGACCATGACGGAGCAGCGTGTGCGCCACCTGCCCATCGTCGTCGACGGACGTCTGGCCGGCATCGTCAGCATCGGTGACGTCGTCAAGAAGCGCATGGACGAGTTGGCCGCCGAGCGCGACCAGCTGACCGCGTACATCCAGCAGTAGCCCGCGATCGGGGCCCACCGGTGGCACCGATCCAGCGGATGTCCAGCGAACTCCCCTACGGTTGGGGCATGACGACTGAGCCGCTGGGGGAGGCGCCGCCCACACAACCCGTGCCCGGGCACGAGCCTGCGCGGCCCACGATGATCGGGCCCTACCGGGTCATGCAGCAGATCGGGTCGGGCGGGATGGGCGTGGTCCACCTCGCCCTGGACCCGCACGGCAAGGCCGTCGCGCTCAAGGTGCTGCGGCCCCACGTCGCCGACGACGAGCAGGCGCGTCAGCGGCTCGGTCGCGAGGTGAGCACGCTGCGTCGGGTGCGCTCGACGCGGGTCGCGGCGGTGCTCGACGCCGATGTCGAGGCGCAGCAGCCATACATCGTCACGCGGTACGTGCCGGGCCCGTCGCTGGATCGGGTGATCGAGCGGGATGGCCCGATGTCGCCGGAGTCGCTGCTGCGGTTGGCTCGGGGGCTGGCCGAGGCGCTGCACGACTGTCACGCCACCGGGGTGGTCCACCGCGACGTCAAGCCGGGCAACGTGCTCATGCTCGACGACGAACCGGTGCTCATCGACTTCGGCATCGCCCATCTCGCCGACGACTCCCGACTGACCCAGACCGGCCTGGTCATGGGCACGCCCGGCTACCTCGCCCCGGAGACGCTCGAAGGCGCACAGGTGCTGCCGGGCACGGACTGGTGGGGCTGGGCGTCGACGTTGGCGTTCGCCGCCTCGGGACGGCCGCCGTTCGGTCGTGGGCCGATGGAGGCGGTGATCAGCCGGGTCGTGCGCGGTGAGGCCGACCTGGACGGGGTCGACCCGCCGTTGGTGCCGTTGCTGGCCGCCGCGCTCAGCCCGCGAATCGACGAGCGGCCCACCGATCGTGAGGTGATTCGGGCGCTGGAGCGGTACGCGACCGGGCGGCCGGTCACCGAGGTGCTGCGGCAGGTGCCGGCCACCTCGGTCGTGGCCGGGCAGACCCAGGCGCACCGCCTGCCGGAGACGAAGGCGTTGCCGGTGGTCCCCACGAACGGGGAGAGCCGGGGGGACTCCGTCGACCAGCCGATGCCGTACACGGCGCTGCCCAATCCCCACCTGCGGTCGGCGCAACCGGTGGCGGCGCAGCCTCCTCGGCCGGCGACCGCGCCCCAGCCGTACGCACAGCCCTATCCGGTGCCGCCGCCGCAGCATCTTCAGCCGCAACCGCAACAGCCGCAACCGTGGCCGGGTGTGGTCCCCGGCCGCGGGGCCGGCGACCCCCGGGTGTCCAAACCGCGCCGCACCGGCCTTCTGATGGCGCTGTTGGCGCTGTTCACCGCCGGCATGGCGACGATGCCGGCCCTCACCGCGCTCCTCGCCGTGTCGTGGTCGTGGCTGGCTCGCGTGATCGACCGGTCGTACACCGGCCTGGTCATGCGCCGCCACCAGTTCGGGCGGCGCGGCAGCGACGTGCCGACGATGGTCGCCGCGCTGCCGTGGCGCATCATCGCGGCCGCGGGGGAGACCCTGCTGTCCCTGATTCTGCCCGTCATCGTCGGCGCGGCGGCGATGCTCAGCACGGCCCTCGGCGAGGCGGCGATCGCCGGGACGTCGCCGAACCTCTGGTCCGCCGCGCCGCTGGGCGTGGGCGGTGCGCTCGCCGGGCTCATGGCGTGGTGGGGCATTGGCGGAGCGTCGTTGCGCCGGGGCAGCCGGTCGATGGTGCGGGCCGTGACACCGAACGCCGCGATGGCCGGGGTCGTCGGCATCCTCGTGCTGGCCGTGGCGGTCGTGATCGCCTTCGGGACCCTGATCGATCCGGCGCTGTCCTGGTGGCCGCTGTCGAGCAACCCGTTCCCGCAGGTCACGCAGTAGTGGAGGGGAACCCGCTCGAGCGGCTTCGTCGGGCCGCGAGCCTGCGCGGCGACGCGCCGACCGAGCCCATGCCCGCCGTGGGGGCGTTGCGCGGCACGCCCTACCGCGATCCGCGGGTGACGCGATCGGTGGCGGAGGAGCGCGAGGCCCGGGCGGTCATGGACCTCGCCCTGCGGGTGGGCGAGTCCCTCATCGAGAACGGCGCCGGCGCGCCGGGCGTCGAGGCGGCGGTCATCGCCGTGGCCACGTCGGCCGGCCTGGAGCGGTTCGAGGTCGACATCACCATGCAGTCGCTGCTCATGCAGTCAGTGACGCCGTCGGGGCAACTCATCACCCGGTTGCGCGTCGTCAAGGCGACTCGGCGGGACTTCGCGCGGCTCTCGCAGGTGCACGCCCTCGTCGACGACCTGGCGACGGGGCGGATCGACTTCGAGCAGGCCAGCCATCAGATCCAGCGAATCCGCTCTGCCCGGCGCACATGGTCGGGGTGGGTGATCACGGTGGCGACCGGGCTGCTCTCCGCCTCGGTGACGCTCGGTTTCGGGGCGGGGTGGCAGGCGGTGCTGTTCAGCGCCTTCAGCGGCATGCTCGTCAACCGACTCGTGCGCTGGCTGGGCAAGAAGGGGTTGCCGGACTTCTACACGATGATCGCCGGTGGTCTGGCCGCCACGATCGTGGCATGGCTGGCGTTCATCGGTGGCCGGTCCCACGTCGTGACGATCAGTTCGGCGGAGTTCGCGTACGTCGTCGCCGGTGGCATCGTGGCGTTGCTGCCGGCGCGGTCGCTGACCTCCGCGCTCGAGGATCTGATCATGGGGTACTCGGTGACCGGCACCGCGCGGTTCTTCGCCGACCTGTTTCACCTATTGGGGCTGATCACCGGGGTGGCGGCCGGGCTGGCGTTCGGGTCGACCATGGCCCAGTGGTTCGGCCTGGCGCTCGACGCTCCGTCGTTGTCGCGGATCACGTGGGCCAGTGCGCCGGTCGAGGTGCGGCTCATCGCGGCGGCGATCACCGGCACGGCCTCGGCGATCGTGACGCAGAGCGCCCGACGTATGCTCGCCCCGACCGCGCTCCTGTCGATCATGACGGTGTTCATCGCCGGGTGGCTGGGCAGTGTCGGGGTAGGGCGGATCGCGGCGGTGTCACTGGCGGCGGTCGTCCTCGGGTTCGTCGCGCGCTACCTGGCGTTGCGGATGCGTGCGCCGGCGATCGTGCTGTCGATCAACGGTTCGTTGGCGTTGCTGCCGGGTCTGTCGATCTTCGTCGGTCTGCAGCGCATCGTCGGGGTCTCCGAGGCGGGGGCGGCGTCGGGTGCGTCGCTGCTGTTCACGTCGCTGGGGATCATCCTCGCGTTGGCCGCCGGGACGGTGCTCGGTGAGTTCTTCGCGTCGCCGCTGGATCACACCGCACTGGATCGCGCCAGGCGGGCGCGCGCGGCGCAGCGGGAACAATCGACCGCGGACCGCCCGGTCAAGCGTCCGTCGGCGTCGGACCCGCGGCCAATGGACTTGAGCGACACGTGAATTCGCGGCTCCGGGGAACGCTGGGGGGGTACCCTCCGGTAACGTCTCCGCGCGTGGCTGAGCAGGGGGTTTGTCCCCAGATTTTGGTCACGGGTTTGCATCGACAGGTCACGAACATGTAACGTCCCGTCCGGACAGCGACGACCGCTCCCCCAATCGGCGGTCCCTCCCGTGACGAAGGAACAGACGAATGTCGTACTCCCCCAAGCACGCCCAGCCGAAGGCCGGGATCACTCGGGGCCGTGTGGCCGGTGTCGCCGTGGCCGGTGCCGCAACGGTCGCCGGTGGCCTGCTGGTCGCCCCCTCCTCGGCCAACGCCGCGACGGTCTGGGACCGTGTGGCTGCCTGTGAGTCCGGTGGCAACTGGCGCATCAACACCGGCAACGGCTTCTACGGTGGCCTGCAGTTCCACCCGCGCACCTGGCTCGGCTACGGGGGTGGCCGCTACGCCGCGTACGCCCACCAGGCGACCAAGGCCCAGCAGATCGCCATTGCCCAGAAGGTGCTCCAGGCCCAAGGTCCGGGCGCGTGGCCGGTGTGCTCCCGCCGCGCCGGGCTGACCCGCTCGAACGGCATGGTCGGTGGCACCACCGCCACGGCCTCGCGCTCGGCGACGCGCACCTACACCGCCGGCCGACTGGTCGTCGACGGCGTGCGTGGCCCGGCCACCAACCGTGGCATCGAGAAGTGGGTCGGCACCTACCAGAACGGTGTCCTGGGCACCTCCGACATCCGCGCACTGCAGCGCAAGCTCGGTGTTGCGCAGACCGGCTACCTGAACACCACGACCGTCAAGGCGCTGCAGCGTCGCGTCGGCTCCTCCGCCGACGGCATCTGGGGCCCGAACACCACCCGCGCCCTGCAGTCGTACCTGAACCGCGTCGTCTACTGACGCGCCCGTTCGGTCGGCGCCGCGCCGGCTCCCGCTTGGGTCAGTCACGACGCCCCGGATCTGCCGACCCGCACGGCTTCGGTCAGTCACGACGCTCCGCCTCTACCGACCCGCACGGCTTCGGTCGGACACGACGCCCCGGATCTGCCGACCCGCACGGCTTCGGTCGGACACGACGCTCCGTCTCTACCGACCCGCACCTCATCGCACCCGCTCAGCCCACCCCGGCTGCGGCGGGTGCGGTGCGTTCTGGGCTCCCCTTCGCCGACTGGTCGATCCGTGCGACGTACCGGCGGGTTACGTCGCAATGGTTGACCACTCACCGAGGGAACACTTGTGGTGACCCAACTCGGCGGTAGGTCGCCACAAGTGTTCCCTCGGTGAGTGGAGGATGCCCCAGGTCACCGCGCTCAACATGTCACCCTGAGCGCCACGGAAGCGTGCGTCGGTCACCGGTTATTACCTGTGACGCTGGACTACTTCCTGTGACGCTGGACGTCATGGGTGGCGCACACCGGTTTCTGTGACGTAGGGCACGAACCGCGGGTGCGGTGCGTTCTGGGCTCCCCTTCGCCGACTGGTCGATCCGTGCGACGTACCGGCGGGTTACGTCGCAAAGTTTGACCACTCGGCGAGGGAACAGTTGTGGTGACCCAACTCGCCGTTGGGTCACCAAAAGTGTTCCCTCGGTGCGGGAATCCGACGCCGCCGCTCCGACGCGTGGGAAGAAAGTTACAGGTATGTAATCGAGTGACAACTGTTGTCTGAGTGAAATCTGATACTTAGCCTCGATCACGGCCCGACCCCCACACGCACGTTCGGCGCCGGAAAGGTTTCGCTCGCATGTTCACCGTCTCGGACTTCCCTGACCTCCCCACGCCCCGCCAGCAGCGCCGTCGCCGCCGTGGCACCGCGCTCCTCACGGTCGCGACCCTGCTGGGCGCCGGTGCCGTCGTCACCGCCACGCAAGCCGGCGCGGTCGAGACCGTCTGGGACCGCGTGGCGATGTGTGAGTCCGGCGGCAACTGGGCCATCAACACCGGCAACGGATACTACGGCGGTCTCCAGTTCTCCCCGACGACGTGGAAGGCGTTCGGCGGCGGGCAGTACGCGGCCTACGCCCACCAGGCGTCGCGTTCCGAGCAGATCCTCATCGCCCAGAAGGTCCTCGCGGTGCAGGGTCCGGGCGCGTGGCCGGTGTGCTCCAAGCGCGCCGGCCTGACCCGCACCAACGGCGCCGCGGTCATCGGCGGGCGCTCGACGGCAACGGCCTCCCGGTCCAGCGCCCGCACGG
>NZ_BCRE01000016.1 GCF_001552435.1 Kribbia dieselivorans NBRC 106261 | reverse complement strand
CGCCGGCCGGCAGGCTCGCGGTCGACGGCATCCGCGGCCCGCGCACGAACATGGCGCTCGAGCAGTGGGTCGGCGGCTCGGTCAACGGGTCACTGAACAGTGCGGATGTGCGTCTTCTCCAGGCTCGCGTCGGCGCGCCGCGTGATGGCGTGCTCGGTCCCGTCACCACCATGGCCCTGCAGCGTCGCGTCGGCGCCGTCGCCGACGGGGTCTGGGGTGCGGAGACGACACGCCGCCTGCAGGCGTACCTCAACCGCGTGCTCTGACCCCCTCCATCCCCTCTCGACGCCACGCATAGGCCTCTGGGCCCTTGCGGTATCTGTCGGTAACTTGCATCCTGCGCTCCCGGTCCACCAGACTCCCCGGTGACACGAAGGCGCGTCCGTGGGCTCGCACGGCCTTCGGACGCGCAGGAACCCACCCCCATGGACACCTGATGCCTCCTCGCGAAGTCACCCATGCCCACCACGTCATCGATACCGCGGTCAGCCTGGCGCCGACGCGCCGCGCGTTGCCACAACCGTGGCGCACCGATCACCCGAGCGCCGTCCATGCCCGCCCGGGTCGCTGGGCCCAGGTGCTGGGGGTGATCGCCGTCGTCGCCACCCTCGCGGCCTGGGTGGTCGTCATCGCGGACACCGTCGGGCGCATCTCCGCGGCCCGCGCCACGCACTCGGCGGGCTGGCTCGACGTGGGCCTGTTGGTCGCCGTCACCGCGGTCACGCTGCTTCTCGGATTCTCGTCACTCACCTACCTCGTCGCCCGTCACGGGGCGCTGGGGCGGCTGCGGCGACACCGGCGCGCCACCCGGCGGGAGCTCGACGTCCACTTCGCCGATCACGAGCCGACGATGACCGTGCTCGTGCCCTCGTACGCCGAGGAGCCGCGTGTCGTCCGGGCCACGCTGTGGTCGGCCGCCCTCCAGGAGTTCCCCTCCCTCGACATCGTGCTGCTGCTCGACGACCGGCCGTTCCCGACCGACCCGGCCGTCCTCGCCAAGCTGGAGGAGACGCGGGGCATCCCGCTGGCGATCGAGGCGGCCCTCCAGCGACCGCGCGAGATCTGCGCGCAGGCCCTCGGCGACGCGCTGCGCCGCCGGGCCGCGGCCACCGACCCGCAGGCCGAGGTGGTCAG
>NZ_BCRE01000015.1 GCF_001552435.1 Kribbia dieselivorans NBRC 106261 | reverse complement strand
GCAGGTCGCCACCCGCCTGCGCGCCCGGCGCGGGCCCCTGCCCGCCACCGAGGGCCTGGCCCGGTTGCGCCGACTGCTGCGCATCTTCGACGCGCGGCTCGACGTCTTCGAGCGCAAACGGTTCGCGTCGCTGTCGCACGAGGCGAACAAGGCGATGAACCTCAACAGCTACATCTCGCTCATGGGCCGGTCGTGGAGCGTCCAGCCCGTGGTGACTGCCGACGGCATGGTGGACGTGCTGCGCTCCGCGATGCCGGGCGAGCCCCTGGCCCTGCACATCCCCGATGCCGACTACGTGCTCACCCTCGATGCCGATTCGCTGCTCGTGCCCGACTACTGCCTGCGCCTCGTCCACGTCATGGAGCAGCCCGGTCATGAGCGGATGGCCGTGATCCAGACGCCGTACTCCTCGTACCGGGGGGCGCCGGCCGCGATCGAGCGCGTGGCCGGCATGACCACGGACCTCCAGCACCTGCAACACCAGGGCAAGACCGCCTTCGATGCGACGTTCTGGGTGGGGGCGAACGCGATCATCCGCCGTCGCGCGCTCGATGACATCGTCGAGGTCGCCACGGAGCGCGGTGCGGCCGGGCCGATCGAGGTGCGCCGGTACATCCAGGACCGCACCGTCATCGAGGACACCGAGTCGAGCATGGACCTCGTCGCGAACGGCTGGAGCCTGTACAACTACCCCGAGCGGCTCAGTTTCAGTGCGACGCCCCCGGACTTCGGTTCGCTCGTCGTGCAGCGTCGCCGGTGGGCCAACGGCGGGCTGATCATCCTGCCCAAGGTGGCGCAGACCGTGTGGCGCCGACTCACGCGCGGCGAACGCACCACGGCCGGCGAGATCGCGCTGCGCTCCGACTACCTCGGCTCGATCGCCTGGTCGACGTTCGGCACGTTGTTCCTGCTCGTCATCCCGGGGGTCGGGAGCCTGCTCACGCCCTGGCTGGCCCTCACGGCGCTCCCCTACTTCGTCGTCATGTCGTTGGATCTCAAGCGCTCGGGGCACCGCATCATCGACGTGCTGTCGGTGTTCGCGCTCAACCTCGTGCTGTTGCCGGTCAACGCCGCCGGGGTGATCAAGTCGGTCGAGCAGGGCATCACCAAGCGCAAGATCCCGTTCGCGCGCACGCCGAAGGTCGCCGATCGGGTCGCGGCTCCGGCGATGTTCGTCGTGGTGCCGTACGTCATGGGTGTCGTCGTGCTGGCTCTGGCGGTCGTGGCCGGGCTGCGCGGGCATTGGGCCGGAGTCGCGTTCGCCTCGGTGACCGGGGTCGCGACCCTGATCGGGGCGGTCGTGTTCGTCGGGACGCGCACCGCGGTCGAGGACGTGGCGGCCGCGCTGCGTCAGCGCCGCTGACCCCCGCGGTCGTCCCTGACCCCCGCGGTTCGAGGTATTACGCGTCGGGAATCCGACGCGTAATACCTCGAACCGGGTGGGGGGCGCGTCAGAGGGCGATGTTGACGGCCTTGATCTGGGTGTACAGGTCGATGGCGTCGGCGCCGAGCTCACGACCCCAACCCGACTGGTGGTACCCACCGAAGGGCAGCGCGTTGTCGAAGGCGTGGAACGTGTTGATCCACACCTGACCGGCCTGCAGCCGCGCGGCGACCTTGTGGGCGCGGCTGAGGTCCTTGGTCCACAAGCCAGCGGCCAGGCCGTACTCCGTGTCGTTGGCCGCGGCGATCGCCTCCTCGTCGGTGGTGAACGGGATGAGCACGGCCACGGGGCCGAAGATCTCCTCGCGCACGATGGACATGTCCGGCGTGGTGTCGACGAACACCGTCGGCTCGACGTAGAAGCCACTGTCACCGACGCGCGAACCACCCACGAGCGCGCGAGCGCCGGCCGCCTTGCCCTCGTCGAAGTACCGGGTCACGCGGTCGAGCTGCTCCTGCGAGACGAGCGGCGTGACGGCCGCCTCCGGGTCGTTGCCGGGGCCGACCTTCAGCCCGGCGGTGGCGTCGGCCAAGGCCTGGCTGAACGCGTCATAGATGTCCTCGTGCACGAAGATCCGCGTGCCGGACTCACACGCCTGACCCGAGTTGAACGTGAACCCCATGAGCGAACCGGCCACCGCGGCGGGGATGTCGGCGTCGGCGAAGACGATGTTCGGGGATTTGCCGCCGAGCTCGAGCGAGACCTTCTTGAGGTTGCCCTGAGCGGCGTCGACGATGAGCTTGCCCACTTCGGTCGAGCCGGTGAACGCGACCTTGTCGACGTCGTCGTGCCCGGACAGGGCCGCGCCGGCGTCGCCGAACCCGGTGACGATGTTGACCACGCCGGCCGGCACACCGGCCTCCTCGAGAATCTGACCGAGCAGCAGCGCCGACAGCGGGGTCTGCTCGGCCGGCTTGAGGACGATGGTGTTGCCGGTGGCCAGGGCCGGGGCGAGCTTCCACGCGGCCATGAGGATCGGGAAGTTCCACGGGATGATCTGGCCGCAGACGCCGACTGGCTCGCGTCGGGTGTACGAGTGGTACTCCTGCGCGGGGTCGGCGATGAGCATTGACGGCGTGATGGTCGAGCCGGTCAGCTTGGTGGTCCAGCCGGCGTAGTAGCGGAAGCACTCGGCGGCGTAACGCACGTCGACGGCGGTGGCGATGCCGACGGACTTGCCGTTGTCGAGCGACTCGAGCTCACCGAGATCTGCCGCGTATTCGTCCATGAGGTCGGCGATCTTCCAGATCAGCTGTTGGCGCACGTTGGGGCGCATCGAGGTCCACGCGCCGTCGTCGAAGGCCCGGCGGGCGGCGGTCACGGCCGCGTCGATGTCCTCGGCGTTGCCCTTGGGCACGGTCGCGAGCACCTCGCCGGTGGCGGGGTCGTGCGTCTCGAAGGTCTCCCCGGAGCGGGACTCGACCCACTCGCCGTCGATGAGCATGCGGATCGGGCTGTTCAGGAACTCCTTGACCCGGGCGGAATTGATCGCCATTGGTGGTACTCCCTCGCGTCGTTGCGGTTGATGTACGTCAACGCTAGGAGGAGCGATGCAGGGCGGCTGTTCGGGAACTGGACACTCACGCGCTGACGCGCAGCTGCCGGATCCGCGCGTAGAGCGTGGTGCGGCTGATGCCGAGTTGGGCGGCGGCCTTGGCCTTGTTGCCGTTGCTCTCGCCCAGTGCCCGGATGATGGCGTCGCGCTCGGCCCGTTCGAGGCCGCCCAACCGTCGGGTCGGTTGGGGTGACCGGTAGTCCTCGGGGAGGTCGCGCAGCGCCACGTCGCCGGTGGTCCGGTGGGCGCAGACCTGCTCGAGGACCATGCGCAGTTCGCTGAGATTGCCGGGCCAGTGATGGGCCGCCAGGGCCGTGAGCACCGAGGGCGTCAGGCGCAGACTCGCCTCCGGGTTGATCTGCGCGATCAGCCGTTGCGCCAGTTCGCGCAGTTCGTGGCGACGCTCGACGAGGGCCGGCAGGGCGGTGCGGCGGGCGCAGGTGCTCGCCACCGCCGCGGCTCGCCCGGTCAGGTCCTCGGGCGGGGCCGAGGTCATCACGACGGCCGGTCGGTCGGCGCGGCGGAGCGTCGTGGACAGGTGGATCAGGAGCGGCTCC
>NZ_BCRE01000014.1 GCF_001552435.1 Kribbia dieselivorans NBRC 106261 | reverse complement strand
TCGGGCAGCAGCCCGATCTCCTCGACGAGCACGAGCGTCTCGGTCGGGCTCTGCCGGCAGGCGTCCGTGAGGGCCTCGAGCCACGGCGCTCCGTTGTCGTGGAGGGCCAGGCCGATGTCGACGGTGACGACCGTGCGGCCCTGGGCCAGATCGTGGGCCGCCGTCGACCGACCCGAGGCCGGGGGACCGGAGATGAGGACGGATTCGGCGGGCTGGGTGGGGCGTGGGGCGGTCGGCGCGGCCACACGGAGCGCGGTGGGGACCGGTGGTGCGGTCACGGTCACCGGGCTCGTGGCGACGGGCGTGGCGGAGCGCGGCAGCACCAGTTCGCCGGGCTCGGCGCAGTGCAGCGAGAACAACAGTCCGCGCCGGGTGCCCTCGACGCGCTCGACCTGGACGTCGGCCACGGCGCCGTTGGCCAGGCGCAGGTTCATACGGGCGTCGTCGACAGTGCTGGTGCCGCTGTCGACGAGGAGACCCTGCAGCGCTCCGAAGTCGTCGGTCTGCAGCAGGTCGAGGGCCGAGCGATTGGCCAGGACCACATCGTCATCGAGAGCCACGACCGGACGGTGGCGGCGCGCGCTGGCGGTGCGGAATGCCGTCAGGAGGTTGACCTGCGCACGAGAAGACCGTTCGAGGATCCGTTGTTCGATCTCGGCGACGAAGTCGCGGACCAGTCGGCGGGCGAGGGGCTGGGTCACGGTGTCGTCGCCGGTGAGGTTGAGGACGCCGAGCGCGCGCCGGGTGATGGGGTGGATGACCGGTTGCCCGACACAGGCGACCGGGCGCAAGGCCTCGACATAATGCTCGCCGGAGCGCACGCACACCTGTCGGCGCAGATCCAGGGCCATGCCCAGGGCGTTGGTGCCGGCGGACTCCTCGTTGAAGAGGACCCCGCGGCGCACGGAGTGTTCCTCGAGGACGCGGTGGAACTTGCTGGGTCGGCCGAAGCGGTCGATGAGCCGGGCGTCCTGATCGGCCAGGAGGAACACGTAGCCGTCGGAGTCGAGATCGGCCGCGGCCTTCTCGATGAGGGGGAGGGCAGCCTGCCGCAAGGCGGAGTCCAGTTCGACGCTGCTCTCGGGCAGATCGTTCAGAGATTGGCCAGGGCTCAGGCCGTAGGCGGCGCTGCGACGCCATGACTGGGCGACCTCGGCGCTCAGCGCACCCAGTGCGGCACCCAAACCCGTGCCCTGACTCATGCAGACTCCCTCGTCCACCCCCCGCACGACCTTCTCCGCACGGCGATCAGATCAGTATGCGTCGCGGCCACGGGAGCGTCCAGTTTCTGAACACCGAGGGTGTGGCATCGGGTGCCACTGTGGACCTCACCACAAGGTTTCTACCGCGAGGAGTGTCAATGAAGACCAGAGCCGCTGTCGTTCACCAGACCGGCAAGCCCATCGTCATCGAGGAGCTCAACCTGGCCGATCCGGGCCCCGGCGAGGTGCTCATCAAGTACCTGTACGGCGGACTGTGCCACTCCGATGTGCACATCGCCCATGGTGACCTCGAGGCGCGCCTGCCGATGGTCCTGGGCCACGAGGGCGCCGGCATCATCGAGAAGGTCGGCCCGGGCGTGACCAACGTCGCCGAGGGTGACCACGTCGTGTGTTCGTTCATCCCGTCGTGCGGCAAGTGTCGCTATTGCTCCACCGGTCGCCAGTCCATCTGCGACATGGGAGCGACGATCCTCGAGGGCTACCTGCCGGGCAACCGCTTCCCGTTCACCGGTCCGCTGGGTGACTACGGCGCGATGTGCATGCTCGGTACGTTCAGCCAGTACAGCGTGATCCACGAGAACTCCTGCGTGAAGGTCGACGACGACCTGCCGCTGGACAAGGCCGTGCTCGTCGGGTGCGGTGTGCCGACCGGCTGGGGCGCGGCGGTCAACACCGCCGATGTCAGCCCGGGCGACACCACCGTGATCTTCGGCGTCGGCGGCATCGGGATCAATGCGGTGCAGGGTGCGCGCTACGCCGGCGCCAAGAACGTCATCGCCGTCGACCCGCTGGAGAACAAGCGCGAGAAGGCCCTCGAGCTCGGCGCGACCCACGCGTTCGCCACGGCGGCCGAGGCGATGGCGGCGGTGACCGAGCTGACCCGCGGGCAGATGGCCGACGCGTCGATCCTGACCGTGGGCCTCATGGAGAAGGAGGTCGTCAGCTCCGGCTTCGACATCGTCGGCAAGGACGGCACGGTCGTGCTCACCGGCCTGAACAAGCTCGAGGAGCAGACGATCCAGCTCTCCGGTTCCCTGCTGACCCTGTTCCGCAAGCGCGTGGTGGGCAGCCTCTTCGGCGACTGCAACCCGATGGTCGACATCCCGAAGATCCTGGGGCTCTACCAGTCCGGTGACATCAAGCTCGACGAGCTGATCACCAAGACGTACACCCTCGACCAGGTCAACGAGGGTTACGACGACCTGCTCAGTGGGAAGAACGTGCGTGGTGTCCTCGTCCACGAGCACTGAGCCGAACGCGGCGCAGTCGTCGTCCCGGGCCGCCCAGTCAGGGCGGCCCGGGGCGGGGGCCCTCGACGTCATCGGGCGGGTCCCAGAGCGCGAGGTGCTAGAGGCCGCCCTCGATGCCGGGGCCCACGTCGTGCTCGAGGGACCCCCGGGGACGGGCAAGTCCACGCTCCTCCGTTCGGTGGCGCGAGGGCGTGATGTCGGATTCTCGTTCGTCGAGGGCAACGCGGAGCTCACCCCGGCCCGGCTGGTCGGGCACTTCGACCCGGCCCTGGTGCTCTCGCGGGGGTACGACCCGGAGACGTTCGTCGACGGGCCGCTGCTCACGGCAATGCGCTCGGGGACGCTGCTGTACATCGAGGAGTTGAACCGCGTCCCGGAGGAGACGCTGAACGTGCTGCTGACGGCGATGTCGGAGCGCGAGGTGGCCGTGCCGCGGCTGGGCAGGGTGCTCGCCGAGCCGGGCTTCCGGTTCGTGGCCGCGATGAACCCGTTCGACGCGGTCGGGACCGCACGGATCTCCGGGGCGCTGGCTGACCGGACGTGCCGTATCTCGATGGGGTACCAGGACGCGGACAGTGAGCGCGCGATCGTGCTGGGTTCGCTGAACGAGGAGTCTGAGAACGTCGATCCGGCTGTCGCGCAATGGGTTTCACGCGTCGTGAACCTCGTGCGCGCAACCCGTGAACACGCGGAGCTGCGCGTGGGCGCCTCCGTGCGCGGCGCGATCGATCTCGCCCGGGTCGCCGCCGCGCTCGCGGCTCGACGTGGCACCGACCTCGCCGACGTTGGTCTCGCCGCTGCGCTGGTCTCGCTGTCGGGCCGGGTGCAGGTGGCGCCGACGGCCAAGCGGACCTCCGAGGCGATCATCACCGAGCTGTACGAACTGCATGTGGGTCGTCCGCCGCAGCGTGACGCTGACGACGGGGACGATGCCGGGGGACAAGACCCGGCCTGCCCCCAGGGAGCCGATGGCCCTGGGGAGCAGGCCGATCCACCTGCGCGACCGCCGCGGCCGCGCAGCCATCCCGACCAGCGGCAGGTCGGGCGCAGCGAGCTGTCGTCGATGCCGGGATTCGAGGAGATCTCGCCCGAGGTGGGGCAGATCGACGAGGACGCACTGCGCGAGGCGATGTCGGAGGATGTCGCCGGGACGGTGAAAATGCTCGCGCGGATGCGACGGGCCACCGATCCGGCGTTGCGATCGGCGGCCGAACTCCTCTCCGCTCGCATGCTGTTCGACCGCATGGCGCGATCGGCGCCGGATCACCGTGGGGTGCACCGACGGCAGACGTCGACCGGGCGGCTGGACGGCGACCTGGACGTCGACGGTTCGGTCGAGGCGATCGCGGCGGCACGGGCGGAGGGGCGGGTCGTCGGGGCCGATGAGCTGCGGGTGTCGCACTGGGCGCGCGGGACGCTCGGTCTCGTGCTGTTGATCGATCAGTCGGGGTCGATGACCGGTGATCGGCTCGCGCATGCGGCGGTGTTGGCGGCGGCGTGTGCGTTGCGGATGCCCGATGAGCTGGGTGTGTTGGCGTTCGGTCGGGATGTGAGCACGCTGCGGGAGTTGCACGATGCCTCGCCCGGGCATGTGGTTGTCGATCGGGTGCTGCGGCTCGTTGGGCACGGCGAGACCGGGTTGTCGCGGGCGTTGTGGCGGGCCGGCGAGGTGTTGGCCGGGTCGCGGGCGTCGCGCCGGGTGGTCGTGTTGCTGTCGGATTGCCGGGCGAGCGGGCCGGGTGAGGACGGTTTCGACTCGGTCGTGGCCGCGGCGGCGGCGTTGCCGGAGTTGTGCATCGTGGCGCCGGCGGCCGATTGCGAGCAGGCGCGTGATCTGGCATCGCGGGCCGGAGCGCGGTTCGGGGCCTTGTCGGACCCGGCGGAGGGGCCGGCGGT
The DNA here is from genome assembly GCF_001552435.1 of Kribbia dieselivorans NBRC 106261. Taxonomy (GTDB): domain Bacteria; phylum Actinomycetota; class Actinomycetes; order Actinomycetales; family Dermatophilaceae; genus Kribbia; species Kribbia dieselivorans. The sequence continues at coordinate 13,509 of NZ_BCRE01000014.1, read as the reverse complement.
GCTCGAGGACGTGTTGACCGGGCGCTGAGTGGGTGTCGCTTCCCACCGCGGCGGGTGGGTGCGTGGCCCGTCCCGGTCCGGCGAGTGTTGCAGCGCTCGCCGGGCCGGGGCGGGGTTGTCGTAGGATTTGCCGGTCACCCGCGTGTGGGTGGCCTGCTGGAGTGGCGCAATCGGTAGCGCACCTGTCTTGTAAACAGGTGGTTGAGGGTTCGAGTCCCTTCTCCAGCTCTGTGCCAGCGACCCGGGCATGGCTACACTTGTGGCTATGGCGATTTCCCCTGAGATGGCTCTTCGCGAGGTGAAGAACCGACTGTCCGAGGTGGTCGACCAGGTTGAACGGGAGCATGACCGGGTCATCATCACTCGCCACGGCAAGCCCGCCGCGGTGGTCATCAGCACGGATGATCTTGCCTCTCTCGAGGAGACCCTTGAGGTGGTCAGCCGTCCGAAGCTCATCAGCCAGATCCGAGACAGCCTCGCCGAGATGTCATCCGGTCAGGTAGAGGTACTGAGCAAGGAAGACGTCCTGGCGAGCCTTCGCTCCTGATGTCGCGGACGTACGACATCGCGTGGGCCCCGACCGCGAAACGTGCCCTGCAGCGGCTGCCCGAAAAGGTCGCCACTGCGGCCGTCGAGTTCATCTATGGCCCCTTGGCGGAGAACCCCCACCGGGTGGGCAAGGCCCTGCGCTTCGAACTCGAAGGCCTGCACAGCGCACGACGGGGCGACTACCGGATCATCTACCGCATCGACGACCGCGTGACCATCACGGCGATCGAGCACCACGCCGACATCTATTGATGATTCCTGGGTCCTCACATGTACCCGCAACTCGGATGTGGGGTTCCTCGGGGTGTGAGTTTTCGTGCCAGACGCGTGGGTGAATGCCCAAGCGTCTGGCACGAACCTCCGTTCCTGCGGAGGTGGTGGACGGTGAGGGGGTGCTCAGCTGTCGTCGCTGAACGTACCGCCGTAGATGCTCGAGTTGCCGAACGCCGGCGGGCACTGGTTGTTCGGCCCCGGACGCAGTGCGGTCGAGTGGCTCGCCGGAAGTTCGGCGGCCGCCGCGCGGTCCTCCGCCTCGTCGCCCACGATCGGGCCCGCGCCGCCGAATACGTCCTCGACGAAGGCCTGCCGATAGGCGTTGATCGCTGGGCACACCGCGCCGTCACGCATGTCGTTCCAGACCGCGAAGCCGAAGTCGCGGGTGGCCACGGCGTAGTTGTAGTCGCCCAGGAACTCCGACGTCAGCCCGTTGGAACTGGCGGCGCGGCCGTCCCCGAGGGCGCCGCGCAGAACGGTCGTCCACGACGTCAGGGTCCCGGTGCTCGGCGACATCTCGGCATGCCTGACCACGCCGAGCATCCGCCGCGACGAGGCTGTCTCATTGCGCCACGGGTCGAGCCAGGCGTTGTACACGAGCCAGACGTCGGTGCCGTCGGGAGAGACCGCCACGGCCGGGAAGTTGGCCCGGTCCCCGGCTGTGCTCACCTCGGCCGCCGGCGAGTAGGTCCCGCCGCCGTTGGTGGAGACGCTGACGAAGGCGTGCTCCTGGTTGGTCCCGGCCCGGTGGTCGGCCCAGGAGACGACGACGTGGTCGGTCGCGTCGGCACCAGTCGGCGCGCCGTTGGCGATGTCGAAGCTTGGGAAGTTGCTGGTCCGAGCGCCGGCAACGCCGTCGATGGTGAACCGGCCCTGCGCCGGATCGAACTGCCCGATGCCGCTGACGCGCTGGATGACGCGCGGCCGCTCGAACGTGGCGCCACCGTTGAACGAGCGAGCCTGGAAGAAGACGTCGCCCCGAGTGCCGATGTCCGTGCCGGACCACATGACGTAGATGACGCCGTGGCTGTCGGTGCGCACGGCGCATCCCTGGCGCCCACCGGTCTGGGCGTTGTTGGTTGCCGCAGTGAGTTGGCGGGTGGTCCACGTGTCCCCGCCGTCCCGCGAGCGGGCGAACAGCACCGGCTCCGAGCCTGCGACCGCGCGGAAGCCGACGTTGCAGACGTAGACATTGCCGAAGTACGGGCTGCTCGAGGCGTTGTCGGCCCAGATCTGTTCCTTGTCGCTGAACAGCGCGGTGTTCTGCCGCGTCACGATGACCGGCGCCTTCCACGCCGCCTTGACGCCGAGCGCGGCGGCCCGGACGTTGTCCGTGCGCGAGACCGCGATGGCGGCCTCACCCTTGAAGCCGGGGTTGCCGGGGAAGGGCGTGGCGATGTTGGCGTAGTACAGGCGCTGCCCATTGGCCCACGAGAAGCTGCCGTCCGCGGCCGGCACCGGGCCGAAGACGAGCTCTGGGTCGCCGTTGGAAACCATGCCGTTCTCGTGGTACCAGGGCAGAGTGCCGATGGGGCCGTTCGCGTCCGGGCGGCACCCGGTGTCGCTGGCCGGCGGGACGCCGGGGGAGGTGTCGACCTGGCCCAGACAGCTCGGGGCCACCCGCGCCGAGAATCCGGAGTAGGTCGGCTGGATCCACGTCCTGCCGTGGTCCAGGGAGACCTGAACGCCCGAGACGCCGACGCCCGGCGTGAAGGGGCACGTCCGGTCGTTGCCGGCGTTGCAGGCCTCGAGGTCGATGTTGTCGTTGGCCCCGGCGACGAGCACCGAGGTGTTCACCGGGTTGACGGCGAGGCCGGGCTCGTTCTGCTTGTTCTGCGAGAACAGGGCATCGTTGCTCCCGACGGTGACCTCGGTGGAGCCTCCGGGGGTGATCGGAACGCCACCCCGGCCACGAGCAAGGATGCAGCACTCGCTGCTGCTGCGAGGGACGATCTGATGTGGTTGCGCATGACACTCCTCAGTGAGTTGGGTCAAACATGCGCGGCTCGCCCTGCCTGCCGGCGAGAGAGCCGAAGGCAGGTCATGTTGTGGCCCGCCTGCAGAGCGCCGGGCAAAGTGGTCGCAATCACATGGTCCTGCTACCCCGACCGGGGGACAAGGGCAATGCGGGATCAGCCTCTGGTCGGGTTGATCACCGCCTGAGGGTGCCGGCGTGCATGCGCTCGTAGATCTCGGTCGCCTGGTCGAGGGTGAACTCCTCGGTGTGAATGGCGACGGCTCCGCGGCGCGCGAGTTCGACGACCTCCATGAGCTCGGCGCGGGTGCCCCAGTTGACCACCCGCACGCTCGTGTCGAACTTCATCGTCAGGTACCCCACGGGAATCGACCCCTGGGCGACGCCGACGATGACGACCTCGCCCATCACGGCGACGAGGGCGTGCGCCAGGTCAAGCGTGGGCTGCGCTCCGACGAAGTCGAACACGACATCGGCCCCGCGACCCCCGGTCAACGCCCGGACCTGCGCGATCGCACCCTCATCCGAGATGAAGGCCTCGTCGGCACCGACCTCCCGCGCGAAGGCCAGCTTGTCCGCGGAAACGTCGAGCGCGACGATCCGTGTCGACGTCATGGCCTTGAGGATCTGCACGCCGACGTGACCCAACCCGCCCACGCCGATGACAACCGCCGTCGTCCCCGGAATGAGGCGCGTGACCGCGGGCTTGATGGCGTGGTAAGGGGTCAGCCCCGCGTCGGTCAGGGAGGCGGACGCGATCGGGTCCAGGTCGCCGAGCGGCACGAGGTGGCGCACGTCCTTGACGATCATGTACTCGGCCATCGCGCCGTGGTGGTTGATGCCCGGCGCGTCCATGAAGTTCTCGCAGTTGTTCTCGTTCCCGGCGGCGCAGGCGTGGCAGCGGCCACAGCCCTGCGGTCCGAACACCAGCACCGCCTCGCCCACCTCAACGTTCTTCGTGCCCGGCCCGAGGGCCTCGACGATGCCGGCGCCCTCGTGCCCGAGGGTGAGGGGCAGTCTGTACGGGTTCTCCGGGCCGGCCGGCATGCCCATGATGAACTGATCGGAGTGGCACGCTCCGGCGGCCGTGACCTTGAGCAGCACCTCGCCGGGCCCGGGGGTGGGCTTCTCGACCTCACGCACCTCGGCTCCTGCGCCGAAGGTCACGTACTGAACCGCCTTCATGGTCGCCATGGTGGGTCCTTTCCAACACACCGGAGCGCAGTGGAACGGCGATCTCGGCCGCGCGCTCGGGCAGCGCGAGACCTTTCCAATCTAGTCGCCGTCCCGGTGGTCCAGCGGCCCAATGGGCGAACCTCGCAGCTGTGAACCCGGTCTCAACCGGTAGGGGTGAGGGCGTCGGCCTTGGCCTGCAAACGCTTCTCCGCCAATCGTTCACGCAACTCAGGGTCGGACTGGACGAGGTAGACCAGCCCGCAGTTCTGCGGGCCGTCGGCGCCGGGGAAGCAGAGGGTGCACGGTTCGCCCACGCGAATCGGGCACCGAGGTTGTGGTGTGCCCATACCCACCACGGTACTCGGGGCCAGGCGGCGCCTCGAATCGGTGGAGATGCCGAGAGAGGGCGTCAGAGCCCGATCAACGGCGCCAGCGTCTCACCCAGCAACTGGACCCGCCCCTCGACGTGACCGTTCGCCGGGGCATTGACCGTGACCCCGTCGACGCCGGTGGCGAGGATCTGCTCGTAGGTGGCGGCGATCTCGTCGGGTGAGCCCACGATTCTCCGGCCGTGGGCCAACGACGGCGTTCGCGCGACCGCGTCGTCGAGGTCTCGCTGCGCCTGCTCATGCGTCGGGGCAATGCACGCGGAGGTCTGGTACGTCACCGTGATCTCGGTGCGATCGCGGCCGAGCCGCGCGCAGTGCTCGTCGAGGGCCGCGAGTTTGCGGGGAATGTCGTCGATCGCGCAGATGAGGTTCGACTCGTCGGCGTACTGAGCCGCCATGCGCAGGGTCTTCCGTTCCCCGGCGCCGCCGATCATCACCGGAATCCGCCCGACGGGTGCAGGGGAATTGATCGCCTCGCGCGCGGTGTACCACTTGCCGTCCAGTGTGGGGCGTTCCCCGCGGAGCATGCCGATGATGATCTGCAACGATTCCTCCAGCTTCTCGAAGCGGTCGGTGAAGGTGCCGAACTCGAAGCCGAGGGAATCGTGCTCGAGTTCGAACCAGCCGGCCCCGATGCCGAGTTGAGCCCGGCCCTTCGAGACCACGTCGAGCGCCGTGACGATCTTCGCGAGCAGGGTCGGGTGGCGGTAGGTGTTGCCGCTGACGAGGGCGGAGAGGCGCACCCGCTCGGTGTGCTGGGACAGTGCGGAGAGCAGGGTGTAGCACTCGAGCATCGGGTTGTCCGGTTCGCCGAGCATGGGCAGTTGGTAGAAGTGGTCCATCACCAGGACCGTGTCGAAGCCACCGGCCTCGGCCTCGACGGCCTGCCGCGCGATGGCGTCGAACAGGGCGTCGCTGCCCACGCCGGGGTAGGTGAAGTTCGGAATCTGGTACCCGAGTCGAGTCATGTTTGAAAACTAGCCGCCCGCGGGTTGCGATGCACCGTGGAGGGCGAGGACGCCGAGCAGGAAACCGCGGACCTTGTTCTCCAACAACGCGTCGGAGTCCTTCTCGTTCGCCCCGAGCGCTGCCGCCAAGTGGGGGTAGCGTTCGGGGTCGGCTTCCAGGGCCTCAATGCCGCGCGCTTGTTCGGTCTGCACGGCGTCTGCGAGCGTGGCTCCGTAGACGACACTCTCGAGCCCGTCGAGGATCTGCAGGTGCACCGCCGCGGGCACCTCGGCGTCGGTCAGCAGTGAGGCGCACGCGTCATAGACCGGCACGAACAGGTCCCGGGGGATGTACTCGAGCAGGAGGAGCGCGGTCCCGCGGTGTCGTCGAACGACGTCACGGTGGTTGAAGGCCAGTTCGACGAACCAGTCCTGCCACCGGGTGAGGTCGGCCGGGCGTTCCGGGATCCGCGTCTCGCGGACGATGGTCGCCGCGATCGACGCGGCGAGGTCACGCTTGCCCGCGAAGTGGTGGTAGAGCGAGGGGGTCTTGACGTTCATCGCGCGAGCCAGCTTCGGCAGGCTGAAGGCGTCCAACCCATCGCGCTCGATGAGTTGGATCGCGGTTGCGATCGCCGTCTCACGACTGATCAGCGGTGTCGTTGGACGACTCATGCCTGCCTCCTCCATCGCGAACCGACCGGCATCCCCCGTCTGGAGCCTGGTCCGGTCAGGGTATAACTCGCCTGCCAGGCCTCTGAGGGCCAGACCTCAGATCGATGGCATGACGTGTGGCTCCAGGGCGCCCCGACCGGGTGGAGCAATTTCGGACACAGTGCGCATTCTGCACGCTCTTACCTTCGATACATCCCGAACCGAAGGACGGTTCGGACGAAGCATCGAGGTGAATGACAATGACCGAAACCACCCAGGCCACCGACGTCCTGGACGTGCTCGTCATCGGCGGCGGGTTCTCCGGCATCTACCAGCTTGACCAGTTGCGTGACCGTGGCTTCAACGTCAAGGTCTGGGACGCGGCCGGCGACTTCGGCGGCATCTGGTGGTGGAACTGCTACCCGGGCGCGCGCACCGACTCGACCGGCCAGATCTACCAGTTCTCGCACAAGGACCTCTGGAAGGACTTCGACTTCAAGGAGCTCTACCCCGGCCACGAGGGCGTGCGTGAGTACTTCCACTACCTCGACGGCAAGCTCGACCTGCGCAAGGACATCGAGTTCAACACCTTCGCCGACACCGCGAAGTGGGACGACGAGGTCAACGAGTGGACCGTCACCAGCTCGGACGGCAAGGTGGCACGCGCCCGTCAGCTCATCGTCGCCACCGGCTTTGGCAGCAAGCCGCTCTACCCGAACCTCAAGGGCCTGGACACCTTCGCCGGCGAGGTGCACCACACCGCGCGTTGGCCGCAGGGTGGCCTCGACATGACCGACAAGCGCGTCATCGTCATGGGCACCGGCGCGAGCGGAGTGCAGTGTGTCCAGGAGTCCGCGGCCGTCGCCAGCCAGGTCACCGTCTTCCAGCGGACCCCGAACCTGGCCATCCCCATGCAGCAGCGCAAGCTGACGCCGCAGGACAACGACGGCTTCCGCGAGAACCTGCCCGAGCGGTTCGACACCCGCCTCAAGGCCTTCGCCGGCTTCGACTTCGACTTCATCCCGCAGAACGCCGTCGACGTCAGCGAGGAGGAGCGCACGGCCACCTGGGAGTGGATGTGGGCCGAGGGTGGATTCGCCCTCTGGCTCGGCAACTACCAGGACCTGCTCGTCGACGAGGAGGCAAGCCGCCTGTTCTACGACTTCTGGCGCGCCAAGGTCCACGCCCGGGTGCACGACCCGAAGGTCGCCGAGATCCTCGCGCCGGAGAAGTGGCCGCACCCGTGGGGCCCGAAGCGCCCGTCGCTCGAGCAGAACTACTTCGACGTCTACAACCAGGACAACGTCAAACTCATCGACTCCAACGACGAGCCGATCCTCGAGGTCGTGCCCGAGGGCGTCGTGACGAAGAACGGTCTCATCGAGGCCGACATCCTGATCCTCGCCACCGGCTTCGACAACAACCGCGGCGGCATCATGGCCATCGACATCGAGGGCGTTGACGGAGCGAAGCTCGCCGAGAAGTGGTCGACGCGCGTCGACACGCACATGGGCCTGTCGTCGAGCGGGTTCCCGAACCTGTTGTTCCTGTACGGCCCGCAGAGCCCCTCCGGCTTCTGCAACGGCCCGACCTCCGCCGAGGGTCAGGGCGACATGGTCGTCGAGTTCCTGACGGACCTGCGGGACAAGGGGATCCAGCGGTTCGAGAGCACGGCCGAGGTCGAGAAGGAGTGGACCGAGCACCTCGACCAGCTCTTCGCCGAGTCGATGTTCCCCAAGGCGAAGTCCTGGTACTGGGGCGCGAACGTGCCCGGCAAGCCGGCCCAGATGCTCAACTACTGCGGTGGCGTGCCGCTGTACCTGGAGAAGTGGAACGAGCGCAAGCAGAACAACTACGCGGGGTACGTCTTCGCCTGAGTGAGGCCTGCGCAGTAGGACACCCGGTTCGAGGTGTGGGAGGGCGTTGCAGCGCCCTCCCACACCTCGAACCGTTTGTCCTGACTCGTGCCAATTGGGCTGGAGCCACGCCCCGGCCCGGCATATGTGCTGGTCAGCCGCTCGTCGAGGGGCTGAGTGACACACCCCGTCAACACGGCAACAGTCCCATTTGCGGCCATCGAGCTGCCCAAATGTGCCGCGCGCCAATTCACGGCAGCGAAACGGATTCAGCTGACCGGCCGGATGCTGGTTCGCGCTGACGTGGGAATGATTGGGCCCAAGAATGGCTCGAATCACGACGTAGGCACCTCGAGCAGATAACCACGCGGGCTGGCCCACTGATCCGTGGCCCATCCTGGCCGACTGCGGGAGCATGCCTCCCAGACGCATCCCTGAAGCGCCCACGATCGACACACCCCAGTGGCACGAGTCAGGACCCGGTTCGAGGTGTGGGAGGGCGTTGCAGCGCCCTCCCACACCTCGAACCGTTTGTCGTGCCGGAGCATCGTGCCCTACGTCGTCGACGTCGGTCGCACCGATCCGTTCGTCACGGAGATGACCAGCTTCGACGTCGTGGCCGATGGCGAATCGGGCGCCGATCTGTACTCCTTCGCGGGTGGGCTCTGGGGCTCGGTCCTCGACGAGGCGAGGGCCGGCAGGTCAAACTCCGCACCCGGCCTCGACGGGCATCACCAACATCACCTGGGACCGCGCAGCCACCCAGAACTGACGCCACACACAAACACGCCGAGGGGACGATTGTGGTGGGCTAACTCTGGGTTAGCCCACCACAATCGTCCCCTCGGCGTGCGTCCGAGCAGGAGCTCAGTGCGTCACGGGGTACCCGCGTGCGGCACGTCGACCTCGGTCGCGGCCATGAACCCTTCGCGCGCTGCGGTGCGCTTGGCCTCGTCGAAGTCCGGCGCGAGACACATGAACAGGGTCTTTCCGTCCTCGCCGCCGAGCGCCACCGCGAACACCCCGTTCGGCGCGGTGCTCACCTCGTCGACGATCTTCCCGTCCTTGATGCGGGCGGCACGCGCGTTGACGCAGTCGGCGATCCACACCGCGCCCTCGGCGTCGAGCGCCAAGCCGTCCGGCACGATCGTCGCCGCAGCGAGGCGCGCGTCGACGCTGGACTCGTCACCCAGGTCACCGAAGTTCGCGAAGTCACGCCGCTCGCCGAGCGTGCCGTCCGCGTTGATGTCGAACTGCGACACCCGGTTGCCGAACAGCTCGTTGACGATGAGGGTCTTCTCGTCCGGGGTGATGACCATGCCATTGGGGAACGACATGTTCTCCGCCACGATCTGGGCCGACCCGTCCGGGCGCACCAGCACGACGGTGGCGAACTCGTGGTCGGCGCCACCCATGAGGTCGAAGCCGAAGTTGCCGATGTAGGCGTTGCCGTTCGGCGCGACGACCATGTCGTTCGCGTGGCCGGTGCACAGGTCGTGGATGTTGGCGTGCTCGACCAGGGTGCCGTCGGCCTCCTGACGCAGGACACGACGATCCTTCATCGACACGACGAGCATGCGACCGTCGGGCAGCCAGCCCAGGCCCGACGGCTGCGCCTCGACGACGGCCTCCTGGTGCACGGTGCCGGCGGCATCCACGCGGTTGACCGTCTTGGTGTAGAAGTCGACGAACCACAGTTCGCCGTTGTGCCACCGGGGACCCTCGAGGTACGTGAATCCGTCGGCGACGGTGCGCAATTCGCGATCTGCCATGTTCCAGCCCTTTCTGGACCGCTCGACGCCGTCGTCGAGCGCTGTGCTCACGGTGCGGCGGGTGCCGCATGAGCCCACTCTCACCCACGTCGCCAGATCGGAGTGTCCCAATTCGCGACAACGGCCGGATCGACGCTCCGGCACCTCGATCGACAAACGCGCGGATCGACGCTCCGGCACGCCAGTGTCGCGATATCGGACGGTCCGAGGGCTGGCCAAGCGCGCACGCTGAATCGAACAGTTCGCACACCGGCACAGTCGCCGGTCGGGAAGGAGTCGTCGTGGACGGCCTGATAATGGATCGACAACTGCTCGTCAGCAGCCTGTTGTGGCGCGCCGAGCGCCTCTATGCCCAACGGACCGGCACCGCGGTCACCGCCGACGGCTCGCGGCGGCACTTCACCTACGCCGAGATGGCCCAGGACGCGCGGCGCCTGGCCGGTGCCCTGAGCGACCTCGGGATCCAGCCGGGCGAACGCATCTCCGCCCTTGCCTGGAACACCTACGAGTACCTGACGGCGTACTTCGGCGTGCCCGGCCTGGGTGCGGTGCTGCACACCGTCAACCACCGGATGTCCACCGCGCACATCGTCCACACGATCCGCACCGCGGGGTCGAAGGTGCTCATCGTCGACCACGACCTGCTCCCGGTACTCGAGGTGGTCGAGCCCGAACTCGACGGCATCGAACACCTCATCGTCGTCGGTGGTGGCAACCCGAGAACGTCCATCCCGTCGGTGCACTACTGGGAGGGCTTCCTGGCCGACGCGACGCCGGTGAACGAGTGGCCCGAGTTCGACGAACGCACCGCCTCGGGCATCTGTTTCACCTCCGGCACGACCGGTCTGCCCAAGGGCGTCGTGTACACCCACCGGAGCACGGTGTTGCACGCCCTCGGTATCAGTGCCGCCGGCGGCATCGGCATCAACCCCGGGGACGGCTACCTGCTGGCGACGAACATGTCGCACGTCAACGGCTGGGGCGTGCCGTATGCCTGCATCATGCAGGGAGCGCGGATCATCCTGCCGGGCCCGCACCCGTCGCCGCGGCAGTTGCTCGAGCTCATTACGGAGGAGGGCCCGAGCGTGTTCGTCGGATCGCCGACCGTGGCCGCGATGGCCAAGGACATCGTCAACGCCGAACCCGACGCGTTCTCACTCGACAGCCTGGGCACGCTGTGGCTCGGTGGGCAGACCCCGCCGGCCGACCTGGCCAACTGGTACGGCGAGCGCGGCATCGTCACGACCAACGGTTGGGGGATGACCGAGACGTCACCGATGGCGAGCTACCTCGAGGGTCACCAGACCCAGGGCCTGCCGCTGCCGCTGGTCGAGATGCGCATCGTCGGCCCTGAAGGTGAGGAGATGCCGTGGGACGGCGTCTCGACCGGCCAACTCCAGGTGCGCTCGCCCTGGGTGGCCGCGGGCTACCTCGACGACGACGGGCGCTCGGCCGAGTCGTTCGTCGACGGGTGGTTCTCCACCGGTGACGTCGCGGTCATGCACCCCGACGGACAGCTGCAGCTGCGTGACCGGTTCAAGGACCTCATCAAGAGCGGCGGCGAGTGGATCTCCTCGGTCGAGATCGAGAACGCCCTGCGCCTGCACCCGAGCGTGCGGGAGGCCGCGGTGATCGGCATCCCCGACCCGACGTGGCTGGAGCGGCCGATCGCGTGGGTGGTCACCGACGGCGAGGCCAGCGATGCGGAGTTGCGTGCCTACCTGGAGCGGTCGTTCCCGAAGTTCTGGCTGCCCGATGCGTTCGTGCGCGTCGACGAGATCCCCAAGACGTCGGTCGGCAAGCTCGACAAGGCCGGGATGCGGCTGGCGCAGGCGGCGCGCGACGGCCGCTGAAGACGGGCGCGTGTGCTCTGCGGGGCCATGACCGGAGTGCGGTGGGGGCGAGGACCAACCGTGCCCCACCGCGCTCCGGTGGTGGCTCGGTGTTGCATTTTCGGACACTGTTGCACGGAGCAGGGGAGCCTATCCTTGGTGAATGCCCCTCAACGGGGACGGGCAGAGGCACCAGGAGGACCGAATGAGCGCAGCAGCCGCGGACCGCAAGATGTGGTCTGAGCGAAGCCGCGCGCTCACCGACACCGCCATGAAACCGGCCGACGGGGGGCTACGCGTGATTCGCAGTGAGATCCAGGACTCCTGGCGTCGTTGCCAGATGACTGGCATCACGCCGGGCACCGACGACATTCCGTTTACCCAGGATGTGCCCGAGGCCAGCCGCCTGCGGCGTGCGGCCGACCCGATCCTGGCGAACCTGGCGGGCAAGTTGACCGACTCGCCCGCGACGATCCTGCTGGCCGACAGCGCGGCGCGGATCGTCGATCGACGTGCGGGGGCGCCGGAACTGCGTGGGCGCCTCGACGCGGCCAGCGTCGCGCCGGGCTTCATGTACGCCGAGGAGGCCACCGGCACCAACGGCATTGGCACCGCACTCGAGGAGCGTCGTCTGTTCTCGGTGCGCGGCGGCGAGCACTTCCGCGAATCGCTTCAGAACCTCGCGTGTGTGGGCAAGCCGATCATTCATCCGATCAGCCGCAACGTCGAGGGCATCCTCGACATCACCTGTGCCGTCTCGGAGGCGAATGCGCTGATGGAGCCGCTCGTCGAGGCGGCCGTGCGCGAGATCGAGCAGCGGCTCTACGAGTTGGCCTCGCAGGACGAGCGGGCCCTGCTCGAGGAGTTCCTGCGGACGTCGCGACGCGGTGGCTCGGCGGTGATCACGTTGAGCAACGACCTCGTCATGGCCAACCCGGCGGCGTCGCGGCTGCTGCAGCCGGCCGATCAGGCGCTGCTGTGGAACTGGGCGTGCCTGCGGCTGGGCACGCGCGACGAGTTCATCGGGGAACTGCAACTGGCCAGCAGCCGCGAGGTGCTCGCCAAGGTGCGACGCCTCGAGGACGGCCGCCGCACGATGGGGATCGTCGTCGAGATGCGGCCCAAGCCCGACGGCAAGCCCCTGCGCCGCACCAGCGCTCGCGCACGTCAGCAGCGCAAGGTCGTGGCCCTGGCCGCGGTTCCGCCGCTGCCCGGGCGCAGCAAGGCCACGCGTCGGCTCGACGGTGAACTCGACGTTGCCGCACACGACCCGGGCCCGGCGCTCATCACCGGCGAACACGGGGTCGGGAAGCGATTCGCGGCCCGTCGGCTGCACCAGCGCTGGTCGCCGGAGGGACAGGCGGGCCAGTTGTGCGAATACGACCTGGCGATGGTCGAGGCGACGCAGGCGCGGAGTCTCGTCACGGAGATCCGCGATCACCTCACCGCCGACGCCACGGTCGTTCTGCGGCACATCGACGCGGTGCCCGACGCGGCCATGACCGTGCTGGTCGGGCTGATCGAGCAGGCCAACGAGTCGGCGTGGAGGCTCATCGTCACCGGTGCCGACGTGCCGCAGGGAGCGGCGCTGCGGGCCTACGCGCACTTCAAACGGCGGATCGGAGTGTCGCCGCTGGCGCAACGCACCGACGAGATCGAGGACCTGGCCGTGGAGATCCTCTCCCGCAAGGCGCCGGGGCGCTCGGCCCAGCGGTTGCAGACAGCGACGCTCCAGACGCTCATGGCGCGGGCGTGGCCGGGCAATGTGCGCGAGTTGGAGTCGGTCATCGAGTCGGCCGCGGCCCGAGCGCTCGGCGGGGACATCGGTCTGCAGCACCTGCCGCCGGGGTATCGCGAGGTCACGACGACCAAGGCGCGCTCGGCGATGGAACGCGCCGAACTCGACGCGCTGATGACCGCGTTGGAGGAGGCCGGCGGCAACAAGTCGGTCGCTGCGCAGCGACTGGGCATCGCGCGGTCGACGCTGTATCGCAAGGCCCGGGAGTACGGCATCGACACGGATCGGTTCGTCACTCCCGCCGCCCCCGCCCAGTGATGGTTTCGGGCCGCCTCAGACCCCGTGAGG
>NZ_BCRE01000013.1 GCF_001552435.1 Kribbia dieselivorans NBRC 106261 | reverse complement strand
CCGCCTCAGACCCCGTGAGGCGGCCCGAAACCATCACTCGACGAGGGGGTGCGCGACAGTCGACGAGGGGTGCGGGCGGCACATGTTGCGAAGTGGGACAGATCCAGCGGTACTCGTGCGCCAGAGTGATGTCATGATTGCGACCCGATTCACCGAAGAGTTCGGCATCGACACTCCCATCGTCTGCGGTGGCATGACCGCCGTCGGTACCGCAGACCTCATCGCCGCCGTGGCCAACGCCGGCGCACTCGGCTTCCTCACCGCCCTGACCCAGCCCACCCCCGAGGCGCTCTCCGCCGAGATCGCGCGCTGCCGGGAGATGACCGACAAGCCGTTCGGCGTCAACCTGACGATCCTGCCGACCATCAACCCCGTGCCGTACGACGAGTACCGGCAGGCCATCATCGACGCCGGCATCACCATCGTCGAGACGGCCGGCAGCAACCCCCGCGAGCACGTCGAGGCGTTCAAGGCCGCTGGCGTCAAGGTCGTCCACAAGGCCGTCGCCGTGCGTCACGCCCTCAGCGCCGAGCGCATGGGCGTCGACGCGATCAGCATCGACGGCTTCGAGTGCGCCGGCCACCCCGGCAAGGACGATGTGCCCGGCCTCGTGCTCATCGCCGCGGCCGCGAAGAAGGTCGGCATCCCGCTGATCGCCAGCGGCGGGTTCGCCACCGGCAGCGGACTGGTCGCCGCGCTCGCGCTGGGTGCCGACGCGATCAACATGGGCACCCGGTTCGTGGCGAGCAACGAGGCTCCGGTGCATCAGAACGTCAAGGACCAGATCGTCGCCAACAGCGAACTCGACACCCAACTCGTCTTCCGCGAGTTCAACAACACCGCCCGTGTCGCCCGCAACGCCATCTCCGAGGAGATCGTCGCGCGTTCGGCCAAGCCCGGAGCGACGTTCGCGGACGTCGCCGAGCTCGCCTCCGGGGCGCGTGGGCGCGAGCAGGTGCTGCGCGAGGGCCACATGGACGACGGCATGTGGTGGGCCGGTCAGTCGCAGGGCCTGATCGACTCGGTCGAATCGTGTCAGGAGATCGTTGACGGCATCATGGCCGAAGCGGAGCAATTGATCGGTCGGCTCGGCGCCCTGCGCGGCGACGCTGTCGCGGCCACCCACTGACGAAAGAGGTAGTCCAATGAAGTACACCGCCCTGGAGCACACCACCCTCGAGCACGACCTCACCGACGGCATCCTCACGCTGACACTGTCCCGGCCCGATGCACTCAACTCGTTCACCACGACGATGGCCGTCGAGTTGGAGGAGTCGTTCATCCAGTATCGGCAGGACGACGACATCCGCGCCGTCATCGTCACCGGCGCCGGGCGCGCGTTCTGCGCCGGCATGGACCTCACCAGTGAGGGCAACGTCTTCGGCCTCAACGAGAATGCCCAGCCCACGCTGGCCGACATGGCCGACCTCGACGATCCGGCCCTTGAGGGCATTCGCGACACCGGCGGCCGCGTCACGCTGGCGATCCACGAGTGCCGTAAGCCGGTCATCGCCGCGATCAACGGTGCCGCGGTCGGCATTGGCGCGACGATGACCCTGGCCATGGACGCGCGCCTGGTCTCGACGAAGGCGCGTTTCGGCCTGGTGTTCGGCCGGCTGGGCATCGTGCCGGAGGCGGCGTCGTCGTGGTTCCTGCCGCAGATCGTCGGCTTGCCCAAGGCGCTCGACATCGTCTACAGCGCCGACATCCTCACGGCCGAGCAGGTGCTCGAGGCCGGCTTGGCTGCCGCGGTGTACGAGCCGGAGGACCTGCTGACCCAGGCTCGCGCGCTCGCCGACCGGTGGACGTTGGGCAAGTCTCGCGTCGGGACCGCCCTGGCGCGCGCGATGATGAGGCACAACTCGCGCTTCGACCACCCGCGCGAGGCCCACCGCATCGACTCGCTGGCGATGTTCTACACGAGCATCGGCGACGGGAAGGAGGGCGTGGCCGCGTTCATGGAGAAGCGCTCGCCGGAGTTCACCGGGCGCGCCTCCGAGTTGCCCGCCTTCTACGACGAATGGCTCCAGGGCTGACTCTTCGCTGAGGGAACAATCGGGGCGACCTAACTCGACGTTAGGTCGCCCCGATTGTTCCCTCAGCGTTGGGCGAAGTGCACATCACTCGCAACACTGCTCGAGGCTTCACCGAGCGGACAGCCCGTGTTCACCTCAGCGTCGCTGGAGCCGGGGGATGGCGCTGCCAAGGTGCCACGCATGTCTTCCGCCCCCCGTTCCTCGTTCCTTTCTCGTCGTTCCGTGCTCTTGGGCGCCGCTGCTGCGGCGACCGCAGGCACGCTGGGTTTCCACGACGCGGTCCGCCCGACGCCGGTCTTTGCCGCCGGGACGCGCCCCGATCTCAAGCCGGTCTCGATGGCGATGCACCTGCACTCGTCGTTCTCCGAGGGGATCGCCACCTACGACGCCCACCTCTTCCAGGCCCGTGAGATGGGGCTGGATGTCTGCTGGTGGACGGACCACGACTTCCGCCAGATGGCGGCCGGGTACCGCCAGGCCGTGCGGTTCGACAGCCGGGTGGAGAAGGAGAACAACCGCGACTGGACGTGGTCCGTGGCTCAGAACGCGGGCGTGGTCAACGGCTCCTACACCTTCGTGGCCGAACCGCGCTCCCCGCGTGAGGAGGGTAAGGCGATGCGCCTGACCGCCACAGCGGCCGGCGACGCCGCGGGCCGCTACACCATGCTCGGCACGGCGTGGAACTCCACATACTCGACGTCGTACTCGGACACCACCCTGGAGATCGATGTTCTCGTCGAGCAGGCGTCGGACTCCGCGGTGCCGTTCATCGAGATCCTGTCGAGCTACCGTCCGGCAACCGGTGGGCGTGCGGCCGGTTCGTACGTGTTGCAATATCGCTTCGGTGGGCGGCAGGGTCACTGGACGGAGAACGGTGGTCTCACCGGCGTCATCGGTCTCCCCGCCCGCGTCGGGCAGTGGCAGCAGTTGGCGCTCCGTCCCGTCGAGGACCACCGCATCCTGTGGCCCGACACCGTCGCGGAGGACGCGTCGCTGTGGCGCCTGCGCTTCGGCCTCGGTGTGGAGCAGGGATCGAGCGCGACCGCGTACTTCGACCGTCTCCGTTTCGTTCGCGAGCGTCACACGCCGGCGGACGGTGTGCGCCTGCTGCAGCAGATCAGTGACACCTACAAGGTGCGTTACCCCGATGTCACGCAGTACCCGGCGGCGGAGATCTCCCTCGTCGAGCACATGAACGCCTTCGGCGGCGACGACGCGCTCCCGGACTACGGCGCCCAGGCGCCAGGCAAGGATGGCAGCCTCGAGGCCCAGTTGAAGATGGTCGACTGGTTGCACGGTCATGGCCGCCTCGTGTGCCTGAACCACCCGTGGAGCAACAAGCTGGCCGAGCAACTCGTGGCCACCAACGGCATGGGCGCCGACATGATCGAGGTCGGCATTGGGTACGCCAACATGCTGAAGGTCATCGGGGCCTTCGACACTGCTGCCCGCAACGGGGTGTTCATCACCGCCAACGGCGTCACCGACGACCACAACGGCACGAACTGGATGCGTGAGGGGACGCGGTGGATCACCTACGCCTGGTCCACCGGCACCGAGCGGGACGCCGTCCTCAAGGCCAGCGACGAGGGGCAGCTCTGGTTTGTCGACCCGCTGCACTATCGCGGCGAGATGCAGATCAGCGTCCAAGGCCGTCCACGGATGGGTGCCGTGCACGTGACCCCCGCGCGGAGCGTTCCGGTTCACCTGACCGCCACCGACCTGCCGTCGGATGCCCTCGTGGACATCATCGTCGGTGAGGTCGATCGCCCCGGGCTGGCCGACCTCACCCCGGCGATCACCACCACGACCGTGCCGGCCAGCGCGTTCGTCGATGGCACGTACAAGTTCCAGATGAACCGCAGGGGCGGGCGGTACGTGCGCTTCGTCGTCCGTCACGGGGGCTCGGGCGCCATCATCGGCTTCGCCAACCCGGTCTGGGTGCTCGGCGAGGGCGCCACGGATGTGCCGGCGTCCCGCATGGTCCTGAGCTGACGAGTTGCGCCAAGGCGAGAGAACAATCGGGGTAACCCAACATGGGGTTCGGTTGCCCCGATTGTTCCCTCGGCATCGGGAAGCAGTGGGGGAGTGCGGCCGCTGAACCGCGCGTGGTCTACCGTCTCCGCCATGGGGCTTTCCTTGCGCGACCGCGGTTGGCGGCTGTTCGATCAGATCGTGGAGTGCGCGCCACTGCGCGAGACGAACCCATGGACCGCGGTCGACGACGCACTGGCCTTTGCGCCTGACTACGCCACGCTGGAGCGACTTCTCGGAGTCCCGGTGTACTTGGGTGCGACTTCACAGTCGGGGGTGCCGGCCCTGGCTCTCGACGTGTGGGTGTCCTACGAACTGCGTCGCGCCGGATTCGATGGGGACCGGGTGTGGCCACGGGCGACGGAGCCGCGCGTGATTCCCGTCGAGGTCACGCAGTTTGTCGCCGGGTTGCCAGCCAAGCTTCGAGCGGAGGTCGACGCACGCTTGGCCGAGGGCAAGGTGGTCGGTGCCGCCAAGAGCGCGAACCTGCTCGGCAAGAACTACGTCAAGCAGGTCGACGTGGTGATGAGCTCGTGGGCGACCGGACCTGAACTGATGATCTCGACGAAGCGGATGGATTCCTCATTCGGCAAGAACGCCGCGAACCGGGTCGAGGAGAGCTATGGCGACGCGAAGAATCTCCGACTCAGGCACCCACAGGCGGCGCTGGGATTTGTCTACGCCCTCAATGCCGTGGCCCTGGTGCGGGAGAAGGACACGGCCATGTGGTTGATCGACCTGTTGCAGAAGCTGGGTCGGGAAGACGACGCCTACGACGCGGTGGCGCTGCTCATGCCCGACCTCCGTGATGATGAGGAGCTCGCCGGGGCGGAGGAACCCGAGGCAGCTGGCCCCCTGGAGGCCGGCGCCATCGATGAGGAAGTAGGCAACCGTGAGGACACCGGAGAGGCCACATCGGACGATGTGGATCAAGTCATTCCGGTGAGTCTCTACTCCGAGGAGGTGCCGCCCGCGCTGGACCCTGGGCGGTTCTTTGCCGTCATGTGCGCCCGCATCCTCGACAACTCGCCCATCAACTTTCATCCCCGCGCGCGTGAACTCAGGGCCGCCGCGGCATCGCCGACGGCGGCGGGCAGCGACCTACTTGGACCGTGAGCGGGTCACGCGTCGGTCGTGGAGGGCCGCTCGCCCGGTCCGGAGCGCGTTGAGTGCGTCGGCGTCCACGTGCGAGAGCAGCACGGAGTCGACCACCTCGACCGCGTCGAGCAGGCGCCCTGCGCTGACCAGTTGATCCACCCGGGGACGGATGCGGCGCAGTTCCGTCGCATGCCTCCCGACGTGATCCCAGGACGGCATCGGCCATCCGTCCGCTTCGCGAGGCTCGATCTTCAACACGCCGCCTCCGTAGGATCGGCCGACGAGTTCGGCGCCGAGCAACGTCATCGAGTTCAACGACGCCACGGGAAGCAACTCGCGGGCGACCCCACCACGTTCGGGGCGGAAGTACACCCCATGCACGGAGTTCAAGTGGTGCGCTCCGACTGAATTGCCGACGAGCCGAGGTGTGTCCGCGTTCATGTAGGTCAGCAGGAGGTCAGCCGGGCGCAGGTACGGCACCCGCCACCACGGGTCACGGACTCGGCATTTGTAGGCGTTCTGCACCCCACGCTTCTCGCCTTCGCGGATGTAGGCCATTCCTGCCCGCGAGGGGGCCGCATCCGGGCGAAAAAGCCACGTCGCCAAGCCGACCCGGTCCAGCGGCGTGAGATCGCCCAAGTTCAAAGTGGTGCGCAGGTGGCGGCTACCGGGTGGTGACAGGGACACCACATCGTGGGACGTCAAGTCGCGAGCGGACACCTCGTCGGAGGTGAGGGCGAAGAAATTGTTGTTGCCGGTGACCATGCCCAGGGTGGTATCCCCCCATTCGTGGAGCGTCTCGAAGTGGGGCTCGTCGAGGGCTGCGGCATACGCCGAACCAGCCACGGGGTCGACCAACGCAAGCGACCAGCGACCGCCCGCTTGCGGTCGCCACCGGCGAATGTCGTTGTCGGCCAACTCCGCCAGCGCAGAGCCGTTGCGCGCCTGCAGGAGTTCGCACACGTCCGACGGGCCTTGGCCACGCCCATCCGCCATCAGGAGGACGACATCCTCCATGACGCCGGGAAAGACGCGCTCAGCGAAGAGCACGAGGCGTACCTGGGAGAACTCGCGCATGAGGAAATCTCGAATGGGCGCGGCGTAGTTCACGGTGAGGATTTCGGCGGGCACGACCAGGCCGAGCCGTCCTCCGGGCTTGACGTTCAGGGCGGCGTGCACGGTGAACGCGGCCCAGCTCGAGGCCAGGTTGGTCAGGGCCACGCCAGCCCGCAGGGCCGCCCTCTTTGCGGCGGCGCGCGATTCGCCGACGAAGGATTGGTACCGAACGTAAGGCGGATTCCCGATGACCGCGTCGAATCTCGGCTCTGGCTCGGCTTGGAGAAAGTCACCCACGGATACCGCCAGATCCGCACCGAGGGAAGCCACGAGACGCTCGGCCTCGACCGCAGAGGCCGGATGCAACTCCGCTCCGTGAAGTTGGGCCGTCAAAGTGCCGTGAGCGCCCAAGGCCCTGAACTGCTCCACTGCGGCCACGAGAAAGGCAGCTTCGCCGCACGATGGCTCAAGCACCACGTCCGAGCCCGACCGAACGGCCCAGCGCGCCAGATAGCGGGCAACGTCGGGCGGCGTGAAGAAGGCACCACGCGCCTTGCGTGCTTCTGCGGTATCGGGGTCGGTCATCGTCACACGGAACATACTGCCTGAGCCCACCGACAGCACTGCGCAGGTGCGCGGACCCGCGCCCCGGCGGGTCAGGCGCTGACCACGGCGATGTCTTCGGCGAGGGCGATGACCCGGTCGCGCTCACCGGTCAGGTTCGCGTTCGCCCAATCGATGGCCGCAGCGACGGCTGGCGTCCTCGCCGGAGGCGATTGTGCGATCGCTGACCCGGCGCAGTGGGCGACTCCACGGGGAACTGATGAAGGTCCGAGCGGCCGACGAGCGGTTGGCCTTGGCCCTCGAGGCCAGTCTGGGACTCCAGGTGCCCGACTTCGACGAGATGACCTCGGCGCAGGCGGAGTCTTATGAGGACGACGCTGCGTCCGTGGCCACGACAGCGCGCACGGCCGAGGAGTTGGAGACCGAGATCCAGATCATCGACCGGCTGGTCAACCTCGCGGAGCGCGTGCGCGACGCCGGCGTCGACGCCAAGTGGGATGCCCTTCGCCGGGCTGCTGGAACCCGAATCGGTTGGAGCAGCGATTCGGCCGTATTCACCGGATCGGGCAGCGGCACACCTGCCAGCTCTGGAACCTCGTGGCCATCGACACCCGAGAAGGTGATGTCTTCGAGACGTTGCTGGACAAGTTGGAGGTCCAGCGACAGTCCCTCGGCGATCAGTACCTTGACATCAGATGAGGTGCTCGAGTTGCGACGGGACATGGAGGTGGCGAAAGCCTCGTCTCTGCAGCCCGCGGTGGTTCAGGAGTTCATGGCGGTGCATACCGCGGCCAATGCCGGAGATCGGTACATCACGGAGATCCTCTGATCGGTGTGGGCCGGCGCGTGAGGCGAGCGTGCCCCGGGCATGCGGCGTTGCGTCCGGTCCGGAACTGGCGCTCTCCTCAGGCGCTGAGTGCCTTGCGCCGCACTGCAGCGAGGTCGGTCTCCAATTTGTCGAGTGCCGACTTGAGGTCGTCGGCGGGAGCGATCGCCTGGAGCACGAGTGCTCGCACGACGGTGGACACCGGCAGACCGCGTGCGTCGGCGTAGGCGGTCAGTTCCTCGAACTCGTCATCGCGAAAGCGGACCTGCAGGTTGCGTGTGCGGGGATGACCCCGCGTGACCGTGACGTTGGCGGGCAACGGAGCGTCGGGGTCGCTGGAGGTCTCTGCCGCCTCGACCTCCCTCGCCTCGATCGCGAGCAGATCCTCGATGTCCTTGCTCATCGCGTGCCGCCCTTCCGCACCTCGTTGTTTGCGCCGCTGTAGATGCGTTGGTCCTTGGGGTTGGACATCCATCCGTTCACTCCGTACACGGTCCCGTTGTCTTCCATCACGATCACGGTGACGAGGCCATCGGTGACTGCTGAGTACCCGATGATCCGGACGCTGCGACCACTTGTGCTGTTGTAATCGGGTGCGATGACCACTCGGTCCGGATCTCCCAGTGCGTCGTTGGCGGCATCGGGGCTGACACCGTGCCTGCGTTGCATGTACGTCCCGCGCTGGGACCAGTCAACAGGTTCGTATGGAGCCAGTGTAATGCACTTCCTTACGATCGGCTCGCGTCAGCGACGAGTTCGTCGGATCGCTCAGTCTTGCCGGTGGCGTCGAGCCTGACAGGAGGCGCCGACATCGCAATCGGAGGTGGCGGCCTGACCGGGCGGCCGCCTACCTGATGCGCTCGCCGGCCAACGCCCGGCGGCTCTTGGACGCCATGGAACGACTCGAGGCCGGGCTGGGCGAACCGCGCGCTCTGCTCGAGACCGACTGACGAGCTGCTGGCCTGAGAAGAGCCTGCCTCGGGACTACCTGTTGCCCACCCGCCGCTGGTCGGTGTTTCGGTGCGCGAATCCGCGTCTACTGCCTGCGTCTGTTCAGTTTTTATGCCGTTCAGCTTTCCTGAACGGCATCGATGTGTGAACGGACTGGGGCGATGGATGACCAGCTTGGCGCTGGTGGCGCGACTCGAGGAGTTCGGTTTGACCGTTGATGCCCAGCCACGACCGCCGGGCGACAGCTACGACGTGGACGTCGGCCAGATCTCGCCGACCGAACGGTCCGAGGGGACGTCAGTGCTTTCGGCGTAGCTCGGGTCCCACACGAGCAGCCGCTGCGCGATCCCGCTGTGCACCGCCGCCATCACCTCCGGCGTCAGCCGCACCCCACCGCGGATCTCCGCGGCCAACTCCTCCTCGGACTCCATCCCCAGCGCGCGCAGATGTTCCGCATGAACCCGCACCAACTCCGGCCCGAGCACCGACTCGCGCATCGCCACCCCGGCCGCCCGCGCCAGCAACCGCGAGCGATAGTCGCCGCGCTCGGTCAACTCGCTCGCCAGCGCCTCCAACAACACCGGCCCACTCGGAGCGCCGTGGCGCGAGATCGACTCGACCGCACCGTCCTCCGGCCCTGGCGCCACCATGAGATCGGGATCGGCCAACCCGAGCGCCAACAACAGATCCCACTCGTTCTCGGCGAACCGCCGCCCGATCAGCGCCAACTCCAGTGACGGCTCGCTGCCATCGGTGAACCGCCCGGCCTGCTTGAGACACATGAACGCCCACCGGATCGTCCCGCGCACCTCCCACCACAGCACGTCATGCTCGCTCGGCCGCCACCCGGCCACCGACGCGTACCCGTCGAGCAGGTCGCCCACGCTGCCGAACCCGGCCGCGCGATGCGGGCTGCCGAAGCGCCACACTCGCACACACAGCCACCCCAGGTCCTCGACCGGGTCGCCGAGGTGCGCCAGTTCCCAATCGAGCGCGGCGCGAATGTCCCCATCGACCAAGATGTTGCCCAGCCGCAGATCGCCGTGCACGAGCGACGGCGCTCCGGGAGCCGGCGGCCGCTCGTTCAGCCAGCGCCGCGCAATCTCGATCGCCGGGGACTGCGCCGCGGCCACCTCGTACGGCTCCGCCGTCCCCCCCATCGACAGCCCGGCCACCGCCAACTCGTCACCGAGCTCAACCGAATGCACCCGCGCCGCGATCCCCCCGAGCTGCTGTGCCAACGCCACTCCCGTGCCGTTCGCCTCGACGGTCCGCAAGATCCGCTTCGGCAACGACTCGCCCTCGACGTGATCCATGATGATGGCCGGAGCGCCGATCGCGTCCTGACCATCGCCGACCCACCACACGTGTGGCACGGGCACGCCGGCGCGCGACGCGGCCTGCATCACCGCCGCCTCACGCCGCATCCCGTCCGGGTTCGCCCGGCCGGGGGAGTCGCGTCGCAACACGAGCCGATGCGTCTGGCCGCCGATCGTCGCCCGAAACCGCCACAGATCCTTGCTCGCGCCCATCGAGATCGGTTCGAGGTCGTCCACCGTCACGGCCTGCGCCCGATGCTCGGCCAGGGCTGCCTCCACGGCGGATCGCAGTTCATCACTCATCGTTGTGCTCCCACGGTTGCCAGGGCCAGGTTCTCAAAGCGTTCGACCAGTTCGTCGACGGACAGTGCCCCGTCGGGGGAGTACCACGTGGCGGTCGCCGTGCACGCGGACGCGAGGTAGATCGCGGTCAGGGGCGGGTCCGCGACGTCGAACACACCGCGCTCCGCCCCGTCACGGATCACCCGCTCGAAGTGCCGCTGCTGCGCATCACGTTTGGCCACGATGACCGCCCGGTTGCCCGGCTCGAGGCTGCGCAACTCCGAGTTGCCGATGAGGCTCTCGACGGTGCCGCGGGCGTGATTGCGCACGTGTGTGCCGACGACCGCGCGCAGCCGCGACACCGGGTCGGCCGGAGCGTCGAAGAGTGCCTGCTCGGTGACCTCGACGAGGCGACTGATGCCGCGATCCATGATGGTGAAGAGGATGTCCTGCTTGGTGGCGAAGTAGTTGTACAGCGACCCCGGGCTGACCTGCGCCAACTGCGCCACGTCGCGGATCGACGCTCCGTGGTAGCCCCGCTGACCGAACGCGGTCACGGCAGCGTCGAGGATGCGCGCAGCCGCCGGGTCGTCGCCGGGGCGCACGACCGAGGAGCGTCGCAGGCCGGGGGCGACCCGGGCCGCGATCGGGGTCACGGGCCCGTCGACGGAGCCTTCGTTGAACATGCGATCAGAGTAGGCGCGCGCGCCCCCAGGGGCAAGGAGTCGAGTTTGCGGGCTGTTTGATGGGTATGGACGCCGGGGCCGAACCTCATCTAAGGTGCAACTCTGAACGTTCGTTTAGATGTGAATCGGTCAAGGAGGAGCGATGACGGTGGACAGTGCGCCAACGAAGGTCACGGCCGGGGTCGGTGAGACGGCTGCGCTGCTCGAGCGCCTCGACGCGTTCATCGAGGCCGAGATCGTGCCCCTGCAGCAGGCCGATGACAACGAACGCTTCTTCGACCACCGCCGCGAGTGGGCCCGCACCGATTTCGAGAACGGCGGAGTCCCGCGCGGCGAGTGGGAGGAACTCCTCGCCGAGATGAAGCGACGGGCCGATGCGGCCGGCTTCCTGCGCCACGACATGCCCACGGGGCTCGGCGGCAACGACGCGACCAGCCTCGAGATGGCGCTCATCCGCCAGCACCTGGCCCGCCGCGGACTGGGCCTGCACAACGACCTGCAGGACGAGTCCTCCGTCGTCGGCAACTTCCCCACGGTGCGTCTGGTGTGGACCTTCGGCACCGACGACCAGCGGGCCGAGTTCTGCGAGGACGCCATCGTCGGCCGCAAGCGCCTGGCGTTCGGACTGACCGAGGCGGCCCACGGCAGCGACGCCACGTGGATGGAGACCCGAGCCGTCAAGCGCGGCTCCGACTGGGTCATCAGCGGCGAAAAGGCCTGGAACACCGGCATGCACAACGCCACCCACGACATCGTCTTCGCACGCACCTCCGGACGTGATGGCGAGGCGAAGGGGATCAGCGCGTTCATCGTGCCGGTGCCCACGCCCGGCCTGGAGATCGAGCGCTTCCGCTGGACGTTCAACATGCCCACCGACCACGCCGAGATCGCCCTCGACGGCGTCGTCGTGCCGGACTCCGCGATGCTCGGGGGCGAGGGGGAGGGCCTGTCGGTGGCGCAACAGTTCGTCCACGAGAACCGCATCCGCCAGGCGGCCAGCAGCCTGGGCGCCGGACGCCACTGCATCGACCTCTCCGTGGCCCGCGCCAACGAACGCGTCACCTTCGGGCAGCCGTTGTCGCGTCGGCAGGCGATCCAGTGGCCGCTGGTCGAACTCGCCACCGAGGCGCAGATGCTCGAGGCACTGATCCGTGAGACCGCCGCCGAGCTCGACGAACGCCCCGCGCTGGAGATCAGCGACAAGGTGGCGATGTGCAACTACCGCGCCAACCGGTTCTGCTGCGACGCCGCCGATCGGGCGATGCAGGTGCACGGCGGGCTCGGTTACAGCCGCGACATGCCGTTCGAGCACATCTACCGACACCACCGCCGCTATCGCATCACCGAAGGCGCCGAGGAGATCCAGATGCGCAAGGTCGCGGGTTACCTCTTCGGCTTCGCCGGCCCGAATCGCACGTAACCCCCTCGCGGTTCGAGGTATTACC
>NZ_BCRE01000012.1 GCF_001552435.1 Kribbia dieselivorans NBRC 106261 | reverse complement strand
CCGGCTGGAAGCACCGACTGACCAACTGACCGATCAACGCAGAGAGCAGAGCACCAGATGACCAACATGTTCGACCTGACCGGGAACAAGGCCCTCGTCACCGGCGGTGGCTCCGGCATCGGCCTGGCCATGGCCGAGGCGCTCGCCAACGCCGGCGCCACCGTGACGATCTGGGGCCGCTCCCAGTCCCGCCTCGACGCGGCGCTGGAGACCCTCAAGGCCACCGGCGCGCAGGTTTTCGCCCAGACCGTCGACGTCACCGACTCGGCCGCGGTGCGCACCGCGATGGACGAGACCGTCGACCTCATGGGCGGGCTCGACACGGTCGTCGCCAACGCGGGCGTCTCCGGTCGCGGCGCGGCGATGATCGACGCCACCGACGAGGACCACCGCCGCGTCCAGGCCACCAACGTCGACGGGGTCTACTTCACGATCCGTGAGGCCGGGCGGCACATGGTCGAGCGCGCCAAGGCCGGTCAGCCCGGAGGATCGATCATCACCATCGCGAGCATGGCCGCCATCGAGGGCGCCGGCCGCAACGCGAGCTACGGAGCGTCGAAGGGCGCGGTCGTCGCGATGTCGAACGCCGCCGCGGTCGAGCTGGCCCGCTACGGCATCCGGGTCAATTCCGTGCTCCCCGGCTGGGTCGAGACTCCGTTGACCGAGGTCAGCCAGACCAACGACAAGTTCACCGAGCACGTCATCTCGCGGGTACCGCTGGGCAAGCGCTGGGGCAAGGCCGCGGAGTTCGGTGGCATCGCGGTCTACCTGGCCAGCGACGCCTCGTCGTTCCAGACCGGCAGCAAGGTCGTCATCGACGGCGGGTACTCGATCTTCTGAGTCGAGAGGCGCCTGACGAGCACGAAAGTTGAATACTTGACAAGACAACCATTCGGGTGGATAGTTTAACCGTCAACAACGACTCCTCACGATAGGTCCCCGTCATGGCTTTCAACCTCTTCCGCAAGAACACCGCCGAAGCAACCACCGCCACCACCACCGCGCCCGTCGCCACGGCGCAGCGCGTCGCCAGCCCGCTGAACGACCTTGACGGCACGTACGTCATCGACGGCTCGCACTCCTCGATCGGCTTCGTCGCCCGCCACGCGATGGTCACCAAGGTGCGCGGCACGTTCGGCGACGTCGTCGGCACCGCCACCACGGGCGCCAACCTCGCCGGTGCGAAGATCGACGTCACCATCCAGGTCGACTCGGTCGACACCAAGTCCGCCGACCGTGACGGTCACCTCAAGTCCGGCGACTTCTTCGACGTCGAGACGTACCCGACGATCACCTTCGTCTCGACGAACATCGTCGCGGCCGGCGCCGACGTGCTGTGCGTCACCGGCGACCTGACCATCAAGGACGTCACCAAGCCGGTCACCATCGACTTCGACTACAACGGCTCCGCGCTCGACCCGTTCGGCAACACGCGCATCGGCTTCGAGGGCTCCACCGTCGTCGACCGCAAGGACTTCGGCCTGACGTGGAACGCCGCGCTCGAGACCGGCGGCGTCCTCGTCTCCGACAAGATCACCCTCGAGTTCGAGATCTCCGCGATCAAGAACGCCTGATCAGTCACACCTTCGAGCCGCCCGCTCGCGGTTCCGTCGTGTCACATGCGTTGCCCTGGCCACGAATGTGACACGACGGGAGCGCGGTGCGGGCGGCTTTGCCGAGAAGGTGCTGGAGCGAGTCGCGCCCGGTCGGTGACGGCGATCCGTGCTGCCGGGGTCGGGTGGCGCAGTAGCGTGGGATCGCCGTACTTCGCTCCTCGATGGTCGTGATCCACACCGACGTGGGTGACGATCCCTGATCCCCCGGAGGCATGCATGAGCACGTACAAGGTCGGCTACTTCGTTGGCAGCCTGTCGTCGACGTCGATCAACCGTCAACTGAGCAAGGCCCTGATCAAGTTGGCTCCACCGGACCTGGAGTTCACCGAGATCCCCATCGGCAACCTCGCCCTCTACAGCCCCGACTTCGATGCGGACTACCCGCCGGAGGCGCGGGCGTTCAAGGAGGCCATTGCGTCGTGCGATGCGGTGCTGTTCATTACCCCGGAGTACAACCGGTCGATCCCGGGCGCGTTGAAGAACGCGATCGACTGGGCCTCGAGGCCGTGGGGGCAGAACTCCTTCGACCACCTGGCTGCGGCCGTCATCGGCGCCTCGCCGGGTGGGATCGGCACGGCGGTGGCGCAGCAGAGCCTGCGGGCGGTACTGAGCTTCTGCAACGCCCGGCAGATGACTTCGCCGGAGGCGTACATCACCATGACGCCGGGCCTCATCGCCGAGGACGGCGAGGTGTCCGACACAACGACGACGGAGTTCCTGGCGAACTTCATGAAGGAGTTCCGCGAGCACATCCAGCGGGTGCTGACGGTGCTGCCGCGGGCGTGATTGCCGGAGCGCGGTGACGGTGCGGGGTGTCCTGGATCACACCCCGCACCATGGTCGCGCCTTGGTGTCAATGTCAGATGGTGTGTTTTGCATCACAGTTGTGGCTATTCGCCCGCGGGTCGTCCAGATGCTCGCAGAATTGAAGTGTCCCCGGACAGCACACCCCTCCGGGGACCGTCAACCGAGAACCCCTCGGGTGCACGGACTTCTCAGGAGGACCAGATGAGCACCATCGCACACGCGGCGCATTCATCCCATCGCCACATCATCGGCGGCGACGAGGTGTACCAGGAGGAGATCGTCCACTCGGCGACCCTGCGCGGGTTGCTTGCCGGTGGTCGAATCCTCATTGGGTGGACGTTCCTGTGGCCGTTCCTCGACAAGCTCTTCGGCTTCGGGTTTGCCACCCCGTCCGAACGCGCGTGGATCAACGGCGGCACGCCGGCACAGGGATTCCTGAACAACACGACCGGCCCCTTCGACGGCTTCTTCCACGCGATCGCCACGCCGTTCGCCGACTGGCTGTTCATGGCCGGCCTGCTCGGTATCGGCGTCGCGATGATGCTCGGTGCAGGCGTGAAGCTCGCGGCGTGGACCGGCACGCTGTTGCTGTTCTTCATGTACCTGGCCGAGTTCCCGCTGGGGCAGCCTGACACCTTCGTGGCGGTCAACCCCATCACGGACTCGCACTGGATCGAGGCAGCGCTCCTGCTGATCTGCGCCTACACCCTGTCGGGCGACACGTTCGGCCTGGGCAAATGGTGGGCGAAGATCGTCGGCAACGGCTGGCTCCGCTGAGTTCACACCCGACCACCGACCCCGCGGTTCGAGGTATTAAGGGACGTTGCAACGTCCCTTAATACCTCGAACCGCGTGAGGTCAGGTGCGGGCGTCGCCGAGGACGTGCCGCGAGATGACCAAGCGCTGGATCTGGTTCGTGCCCTCGAAGATCTGCGTGATCTTGGCGTCACGGAAGTACCGCTCGGCCGGGAAGTCCTGGGTGTACCCGGCGCCGCCGAGCACCTGAACGGCATCCGTCGTCACCTTCATCGCCGCATCCGAGGCGACGAGCTTGGCGACAGCAGCCTGCTTCGAGAACGGGCGGCCAGCGTCCTTGAGCCGCGCGGCGTGCAGGTACGTCGCGCGGGCCGACGTCACGGCCGCCTCCATGTCCGCGACCATGAACGCCAGACCCTGGTTGTCGCCGATCGGCCGACCGAACTGGTGGCGCTGCGTGGCGTACGCGGCGGCGAGGTCGAGCGCCGCCTGCGCCAGACCGGTGGAGGCCGCAGCGATCCCGAGGCGACCGGAGTCGAGTGCGGCCAGGGCGATGTTGATGCCCTGGCCCTCGCTACCGAGCAGGTTCTCGCCCGGCACGCGCACGTTCTCGAAGATGACCTCGCCGACGGTGTCACCGTGCAGGCCCATCTTCCGCTCCGGCTGGGCAAAACTCAGGCCCTCGGTACCGGCGGGCACGTGCAGGCACGACAGGCCGCGGCCGCCGTCGTTGCTGGTGCGCACGAAGCAGGTGTAGTAATCCGCGTGACCGGCGTGGCTGATCCACGCCTTGCGACCGTTGATGACCCAGTCGTTGCCGTCCTTGGCGGCGCGGGTGGTCATCGAGGCGATGTCGGAGCCGGCCTGCTGCTCGGAGAGGCAGTACGCCCCGAGCTGCTCACCCGACAGCATGCCCGGCATCAGCGCCGCGCGCTGGGCGTCGGTGCCGTACTCGGCCACTGGGTACGCGGTCAGCGAGTGCACCGACGTGCCGACGGCCACGGACATCCACGCCGACGCGATCTCCTCGACGACCTGGAGGTAGACCTCGTACGGCTGCCCGCCGCCACCGAACTCCTCCGGGTACGGCAGCGAGAGCAGCCCCGCCTGACCGAGCGTGCGGAACGCCTCGGTCGGGAACGCGTCACCGGCGGCCGCGGCCGCCGCCTCCACGTCGCCGGCCTTCGGGCGCAGCTCCTTGTCGCAGATCTCGCGGGTCAGGTCGATGAGTTCCTGCCCCTCTTCCGTGGGCATGATCCGAGTCGCAGGCATGCCAGCGATCCTAGGGGGCCTACGGTGGAGAGGTGAACCGCAGGTCCGATCGCCTATCGCCACGCCGCTCCGTCGCCCGTTCTTCGGTGGTGGCGCTCGCCGGCGTCCTGGCCCTGGCCGGGTGCAGCGGCGGCTCCGAGCCGGCCGCCCCGACGTCGTCGACGTCCACGACGACCAGCTCGAGCTCGGCTCCGGCCACCCCGGCCTCGCTCGTGGCCAAGGGAGCGCCGACGGGCCTGACCCCGGTGCTCAAGCGCCAGTACGCCGCGGCGACCGCCCCCGTGCGCGGCACTGTCACGACGGGCACGTGGAAGGGGCAGCGGGTCGCCGTGTTCGTTGCCGGCAAGGACGCCACGCTGGCCGTCGCGCCGCCGTCGCCCTCGACCGATTGGCGGATCGTCGGTGGGTGGTGGCCGTCGCTCAAGCGTGGGGCGGATCTCGGTGGCCGCACGCACGTGTTGCTCATCGGCTCCGACGCCCGCCCGGGGCAGGACCCGACCCGCACCCGCGGCGACGCGCTGCAACTTCTCGGGGTCGACGGCAAGGGTGGTGGCGGAATCCTCGGCTTCGCCCGCGACCTGTACGTGCCGGTCGCCGGACACGGCACGACCCGCATCAATGCGGCGCTGTCGTTCGGTGGCCCGCAGCTGCAGACGAGCACGGTCAGTGCCCTATCGGGGATCCAGATCGAGGGTTACGTCGTCACCGGCTTCGAGGGCTTCGAGAAGATCGTCGACGACCTGGGCCAGTTGCCGTACACCTCGGATGTCGTTGTCAAGGGTGACGCCTCGCACGCCAACGTGCGCAAGGGCTACCAGCGGCTCAACGGCCGTGAGGCACTCGCGCTGGCCCGGGAGCGCAAGACCCTGCCCGGTGGCGACTTCGACCGCTCGGCCAACCAGGGGCTCATCCTCGCGGCCGGGATGCTCGAGGCGCGCCAGCAGGGGGTGGGCACGCTGCCGCAGTTGATGACGGTCGTCTCGCGGCATGCCGAGTCCGACCTGACGGCCGCGCAGATGTTGCGCATCGGGGCGTGGGCCTACCGGTTGGAGCCGGCGATGGTCGGCCACGGCGTCGTCAAGGGCACGCCGGTCATGCGCGGCGGCGCGAGCGTGGTCGAACTCGACTCCGCGAGTCGGACGTTGATGACGAACTTCAGGGACGGCCGGTTGCCCTGACCCGACACCCACGCGCGGCGGAGCGTCGTGGGGTCAGGGGAGCGGACGCAGCTCCGGCCGTTTGCCGACCCGACCGTCGCCGCTGCTTCGCCCGGTCACGCGCCGCTGCACCCAGGGGCCGGCGAACTCCTTGAGCCACACCGCGTCCTCGCGCAGCGTCTGCGTCAGCGGCGCCTTCGGGCCGCGTTCGAGTGGGGTCGCCCAGTCGGTGTCGCCCGTGCGCACACCGAGCTCCTGCGCCGCGGCCAACGCGATGCGGCGGTGCCCCTCGGGGGTCATGTGGATGCGGTCCTGCGCCCACATGCGCCAGTCGCGCAGGAACGCGAAGCTCCACTGATTGATGACGTACGCCCCGTGGCGACGCGCGATCGAGAGCAGGTTGGCCGTGTGCACCGCGTGCCGCCCGCGCAGTCCGGTGAGCAACCCGGCGTTGGCGGTGTCGGTGGGGGTGGCGAGCAGCACGTCCGCGCCCGTGGCCCGGATGGTGATGACCGCCTGCTCGATCCGCGCTCCGATCGCGTCGACGTCGACCCTCGGGCGCAGCAGGTCGTTGCCGCCCCCGACCATCGAGACGAGATCGGGCTGCTGCGCCAGCGCCAGGTCGAGTTGGCGGTCGAGGACGTCGGCGAGCAGTCGGCCGCGCACCGCGTGGTTGGCGTACGCGAACTCGGCCCCGTGCTCGCGGGCGTGGCGGTCGAGGTGCTCGGCGAGGCGGTCGGCCCAGCCGAGGTACTCGTCCGGGGCGCCGGGCCGGTCGTCGCACATGCCCTCGGTGAATGAATCGCCTATGGCGACGTAGCGGCTCCAGACGGGGGTGTCGGCGTGGCGGTTCATGGCAGGCTCCAGTCGATCGGTGCGGCGCCCTGGCGGGCGAGAAGGTCGTTGGCTCGGCTGAACGGGCGGGACCCGAAGAACCCGCGGCTGGCCGACAGCGGTGAGGGGTGGGCGCTTTCGATGGCCGGCAGGGGCGCGAGCAGTGGGGCTAGATTGCGCGCGTTGCGGCCCCACAGGATCGCCACGAGCGGACCGCCGCGGCGGGCCAGCGCCTCGATCGCGGCCTGGGTGACGTCCTCCCAGCCGCGGCCCTGGTGGGAATTCGGTTCGCCGGGCCGGACCGTCAGGCACCGGTTGAGGAGCATGACGCCGCGCTGCGCCCACGGGCCGAGATCGCCGTTCGAGGGCGGCGGCACGCCCAGGTCGTCGACGAGTTCGCGGTAAATGTTGATCAGGCTGCGCGGCAGCGGGCGCACGTCGGGCGCGACTGAGAACGACAGGCCGACGGCGTGGCCGGGGGTGGGGTAGGGGTCCTGGCCGACGATGAGCACACGCACGTCGGGGAGCGGAGTGGCGAACGCGCGCAGCACGCGGTCGCCGGCCGGGAGGTACCCGCGGCCGGCGGCGAGTTCGGCGCGCAGGAATTCGCCCATCCGCGTGATGACCGGCTCGACCGGGGTGAGGGCGTCGACCCAGGTTGGGTGGACGAGCTCGTCGAGCGGGCGCGGACTCATGGCGTCGAATCTACAAAAATCCCCTCCGAGTGATGGTTACGGGCCGCTCGAACCGCGCTGAGGCGACCCGAAACCATCACTCGGCGGGGGTGAGCGCGGTGCGGGGCGGGGGGCGGAGCGCGGTCAGGCCAAGTCGTGGAGCACGGTACGGGCCCGGTGCTCCACGAGGCAGGCCAGGAACTCGAGGTGTCGGTCGTTCGTCGCGAGCTCCTGCGTGGCGGTGCGGACGATCTGCGCGACCTGCTCGGGCGTCGCCGTGTCGGCGTACTTCTCGGTGAGGTCGGCGCGCACGTGTTCGAGGGCGTCCTCCACCGTGTGTGCACTGGGCTGGATCTGGGTCTTCCACATGACGCACCTCCTGATTAGTGGGTTAACAAAAGGTTAACAGAAGGTGAACTGCGAGTGGTAGGGGTGTGGGTTTCCTTCGCCCCCTGCCCACTTCGCTCACGTTGCGACACCGTGGCCAGGGCTGCGACCTCTGCCGAGGTGTGGCAAGGTGAGCAAGGTCGGTGCCGGGCTACAGTGCTGAGGTGACTGAAGCGCGCTGGCCCATCGTCCTGTTCGACTTCGATGGCACGGTGGCCGACACGGTCGACCTCATCCTCGCCTCGCACCACCACGCGACCGAGGCCGTGCTCGGGTACCGCCTCGACGAGGACCTCATCAAGTCCTACATCGGCCGCCCCTTCGGCCCGCTCTTCGCCTCGATCGCCCCCGACAAGGTCGATGAACTCGCCGCCGTCTACACCCCCTACAACTGGGGTCACATTGGCGAATGGGTCAAACCGTTCCCGGGCATGGGCGACGTCATCCACGGCCTGACCACCGCGGGCGCCCGCACCGGCATCGTCACCTCCCGCATGCGCGAACCCACCGAGACCGGCCTCGAGGCGCTCGGCCTGACCCACGCCCTGCCCCTCCTGGCACCGGCCGATGTCACCGAGCTCCACAAGCCGTACCCCGAACCGCTGCTGCACGCCCTCGACCTGCTCGGCGCCCCCGCCGAGCAGGCGGTCTACGTCGGCGACGCGGTCTTCGACGTTCAGGCTGCGCACGCCGCCGGCATGGCCAGCATCGCCGTGACCTGGGGCGCCGGCACCCGCGACGACCTCATGGCCGCCAACCCCACCCACCTCGTCGACACCCCCGCCGAGCTCGGCGCGGTCCTCCTGACCGTCTGAGTCGACGTCCCGGGTGTGGGTCCTCACCAACCGTGCCGAACCGCGCTCCGGCACGCCGATGGCGAAGAATCACAACCGTGTAACTCGGCTGTAGGATGGAATTCAGACCATCTGACCCGGAGGAATAGCTGTGAGTGTTGCCGCTGGACGGCACGTCGACACCGGCGCGTCCGACCTGACCGAGCGTGACCGCGAGATCCTCGCCTTCGAGCGCCAGTGGTGGAAATACGCCGGCTCCAAGGAGCAGGCCATCAAGGACCTGTTCGACATGAGTTCGACGCGCTACTACCAAGTGCTCAACGCGCTCATCGACAACCCGAACGCCCTCGCCGAGGACCCGATGCTCGTCAAGCGTCTGCGCCGCCTGCGTGCCCAGCGTCAACGCACACGCTCGGCCCGCCGTCTCGGCATCGAACTCTGACCGGAGCCGTCATGGTCAACGTGGGCGAACCGCGGATCCGCCCGGCCCAGGCCGACGATGCCTTCATCGTCGCTGCCCTGACCCTGCAGTTCGCCCGCGACGTCGGGGCCAAGGCGGAGAGCGGTTTCCTCGACCGATGCGCGGACGCCTGGTTGCGCAACCGTCGCCTCCAACCCGCGTGGATCGCCGAGTTCGCCGGCCAACACGCCGGCCTCGTGCGCGCGACCGAGATGCCGTTCCCGTGGCCGGGCGATCGCGCCGACAACCGCCTGTGGGTCGATGTGCTCTACGTCGGGCCGGCATTCCGCAAGATCGGGTTGGGCGAGGCGATGCTGCGCGTCGCCATCGAGCACGGACGCCAGATCGGAGCGCGGCAGGTGCGCCTTCGCGCCGAACCGAGCGCCCGCGCGCTGTACCAGAAGGTCGGTTTCGAGGACCCGGGCACGCTCATGGAAATGGCGCTCGTATGAACCCCTGGGCCACCGCCGCCGGGTTGGCGGCCATCAAGCGCTCGCTGATCGAGGCGATCCCCGGGTGGCGCGCGCCGGCGGCCTTCGCGGTCGGCACGGTCGATGACGCGGGCGACGATGCGCGGTTTCCCCACACCAACACCGGGCGGAGCGCCGAAGGGCTGGCTCCCGTCCTGCTCGCCACGGTCCTGGGGCACGACGGGTCCACCGCCACGCTCGACCTCGATCGCGCCGACCTGAAGGCCGCGATCGAGACCTTCGCACAGGCCCGCGCCTGCACCGACGTGCCGCACCCGAACCTCGAGGCGTGGGAGACAGTGCTCGCCGAGATCCGCCGCAACCCGGAGCGTCGTGCGGTCGCGGTCTGGGTCCGCGACCGGGGTGACGTCGAGACCTCCCCGGCCGACACCGCGCTCCGCCACGCCACCGGCCTCGCCTGACGCACACGTTGAGTGATGGTTTCGGGCCGCCTCAGGCG
>NZ_BCRE01000011.1 GCF_001552435.1 Kribbia dieselivorans NBRC 106261 | reverse complement strand
GCGGGGGTGACGTTTGCACTCTCACCTAGAGAGTGCCAATAATGGCGTTAGCACTCTCCTCGTGAGAGTGACAATCCTGACCGGCCGGTGAGGGCCGGGACCCACGGTGACCTGAGCCGTGGTGACCGGTTCGTCCGTCGCGGGCACTGTCCGGTCGCCACCTTCGATTCGCCTGAAGGATTGTGAATGTCCAAGCTCATTGCTTTCGACGAGGAGGCCCGCCGCGGCCTCGAGCGGGGTATGAACACCCTCGCCGACGCGGTTCGCGTCACGCTCGGCCCCAAGGGCCGCAACGTCGTCCTGGAGAAGAAGTGGGGCGCCCCCACGATCACCAACGACGGTGTCTCGATCGCCAAGGAGATCGAGCTCGACGACCCGTACGAGAAGATCGGCGCCGAGCTCGTCAAGGAGGTCGCCAAGAAGACCGACGACGTCGCCGGTGACGGCACCACCACCGCGACCGTGCTCGCCCAGGCCCTGGTCAAGGAGGGCCTGCGCAACGTGGCCGCCGGCGCCAACCCGATGGCCCTCAAGCGTGGCATCGAGGCGGCCGTCGGCGCCGTCGCCGAAGAGCTGCGCGGCATGGCCAAGGAGATCGAGACCAAGGAGCAGATCGCGGCCACCGCGTCCATCTCCGCGGCCGACCCGCAGATCGGCGAGATGATCGCCGAGGCCATGGACAAGGTCGGCAAGGAAGGTGTCATCACCGTCGAGGAGAGCAACACCTTCGGCCTCGAGCTCGAGCTCACCGAGGGTATGCGCTTCGACAAGGGCTACATCTCGGGCTACTTCGTCACCGATACCGAGCGTATGGAGACCGTCCTCGAGGACCCGTACATCCTCGTCGTCAACTCCAAGATCTCCTCGATCAAGGACCTCCTGCCGATCCTCGAGAAGGTCATGCAGTCCGGCAAGCCGCTGCTGATCATCGCCGAGGATGTCGAGGGCGAGGCCCTGTCGACCCTGGTCGTCAACAAGATCCGCGGCACCTTCAAGTCCGTCGCCGTCAAGGCCCCGGGCTTCGGTGACCGCCGCAAGGCCATGCTCGCCGACATCGCCATCCTCACCGGTGGCCAGGTCATCTCCGAGGAGGTCGGCCTCTCCCTCGAGACCGCCGAGCTCGACCTGCTGGGCCGCGCCCGCAAGGTCGTCGTCACCAAGGACGAGACCACGATCGTCGAGGGTGCCGGCGACGCCGACCAGATCGCCGGTCGCGTCAACCAGATCAAGGCCGAGATCGAGAACTCCGACTCGGACTACGACCGCGAGAAGCTCCAGGAGCGCCTCGCCAAGCTGGCCGGCGGCGTGGCCGTCATCAAGGCCGGCGCGGCCACTGAGGTCGAGCTCAAGGAGCGCAAGCACCGCATCGAGGACGCCGTGCGCAACGCCAAGGCCGCCGTCGAGGAGGGCATCGTCGCCGGTGGTGGCGTCGCCCTGCTGCAGGCCGGCACCGCCGCGTTCGACAAGCTCGAGCTGACCGGTGACGAGGCCACCGGCGCCAACATCGTGCGCGTCGCGATCGAGGCTCCGCTCAAGCAGATCGCCGTCAACGCCGGCCTCGAGGGTGGCGTCGTCGCGGAGAAGGTCGCCAACCTCCCGGCCGGTCAGGGCCTCAACGCGGCCACCGGCGAGTACGTCGACATGATCGCCTCCGGCATCATCGACCCGGCCAAGGTGACCCGCTCGGCGCTGCAGAACGCGTCGTCCATCGCGGCGCTGTTCCTCACCACCGAGGCCGTCATCGCCGACAAGCCGGAGAAGGCCGCTGCGGCCATGCCCGGTGGCGACGACATGGGTGGCATGGGCGGCATGGGCTTCTGATCCGCCGGATCGAAGCGCTGACGCCGGCGTCATCTCCTCGCAGGCCCCGCACCGACTCGGTGCGGGGCCTGCGGGCGTGTGTGGCCCCGGTCACGCAGCCTTGCCTGACCTCTCCCTGAGCACCGCCCGGGTACCCAGGGGTCGCTCAGGGGTGCACCCAATGGGGCGAAATCGCTGGGTTCCCTAGGTTGGAGGTGCAGGGACGACCGGCCAGGAGGGGCCTGACCGGCACCCCGACCGGGGAGGAAACATGGCCGCCACCCAGGCCGACACCCAGACCACAGCACCAGCCCGGCAGGTGGCCGCCCGTGCCGTGAACGTGACCACAACCTTCGGCCGGGGCGAGACCCGCGTGGTGGCCCTGAACGACGTCTCCGTCGAGATCGAGCAGGGCCGTTTCACCGCGATCATGGGCCCCTCGGGCTCGGGCAAGTCGACCCTGATGCACTCCATGGCCGGGCTCGACACGATCGATTCGGGCGAGGTGTGGATCGGTGACGTCGAGCTCACGGGCTTGAAGGAGAAGGCGTTGACGCAGGTCCGGCGCGATCGGCTCGGCTTCGTCTTCCAGTCGTTCAACCTCATCCCGACCCTGACGGCGCTGGAGAACATCCTGTTGCCGCTGGCGATCGCCGGCCGTACCCCGGACCAGGCGTGGGTCGATCGCATCATCGACACCACCGGGCTCCGCCCGCGTTTGGCCCACCGGCCGAACGAACTTTCCGGAGGACAGCAGCAGCGCGTCGCGTGTGCGCGGGCGCTGGCCGGTCGCCCGGAGATCATCTTCGCCGACGAGCCGACGGGCAACCTCGACTCGAAGGCCTCCGAGGAGATCCTGACGTTCCTCGGACACGCGGTCCGCGACGACGGCCAGACGATCGTCATGGTCACCCACGAACCGTCGGCGGCCGCGCACACCGACCGCGTGCTCTTCCTCGCCGATGGCCGGATCGTCGATGAGATGGTCGATCCGACCGCCGAGTCGGTCCTCGATCGGCTCAAGGCGTTCGACCTGGTCCAGGTGGGTTGAGCCATGCTGACCGCCACCCTGAAGAGCCTGATGGCGCGCAAGGTTCGCCTCATCATGAGCGCGATCGCGGTGATCCTCGGCGTCGCGTTCGTCGCCGGGTCGATGATCTTCAGCGCCACCCTGCGCAGCACGTTCGACGGGATCCTCGCCGGCACGACCGCCGAGGTCGTCGTGCGTCAGCAGGACTCCAACCTCACCAGCGGGCCGATCGGCGGTGTGACGATCAGTGAGCGCACCGCCAGGAGGATCGCCGCCGTCGACGGCGTGGCCCGCGCCGACGGCATCATCACCGACATGTCCACGACGTTCCTGGACAAGGACGGCAAGGCCATGGTCGGCGGCGGCATGCCGAACA
The DNA here is from genome assembly GCF_001552435.1 of Kribbia dieselivorans NBRC 106261. Taxonomy (GTDB): domain Bacteria; phylum Actinomycetota; class Actinomycetes; order Actinomycetales; family Dermatophilaceae; genus Kribbia; species Kribbia dieselivorans. Next base: position 5,740 of record NZ_BCRE01000011.1, on the reverse strand, counting down.
TGGCCTACAACTGGCATGAGGGCCCGAACCTCGAGGGCCAGCAGCCGTTCTCGTGGGTGTCGGGCCGCGCTCCGCAGCGCCAGGGCGAGGTCGGGGTCGACGAGACGACCGCGACCAAGGCCGGGTTCGTGCTCGGCGACAAGGTCACCCTGCTCACCTCCGGCGCCCACCCGCGCATCACCGCGACGGTCGTCGGCATCGGCCGGTACAACGCCGGCGGCATGGCCGGAGCGTCGTTGGCGTACTTCGACACCCGCACGGCCCAGAAGTACTACCTCGACGGGGCACGGGCGTTCCAGAGCGTCGGGGTGACCGCGGCCGACGGACTGAGCCAAACGGAGCTCCGTGACCGCGTCGCGGCCACCGTGCCCGCCGGCTTCGAGGCCGTCACCGGCGATCAGCAGGCCGATGAGGCCGCCGAGAGCATCGCCGACTCGGTGTCATTCCTCAACAACTTCCTGCTGATCTTCGCCGGGATCGCGCTGTTCGTCGGGGCGTTCCTCATCATCAACACGTTCTCGATCCTCGTGGCGCAGCGCGGTCGCGAACTGGCGCTCTACCGGGCGCTCGGGGCGCAGCGCCGCCAGGTCACCGCCTCGGTGATCGTCGAGGCCGTCATCGTTGGGCTCGTCGGCGCCACCCTCGGGTTGGCCCTGGGCGTCGTGCTCGCGTTCGGCATCACCTGGCTGTTCGCCCTGATCGGCCTGGACCTGTCGACCTCGTCGCTGGTGTTCACCCCGATGACCGTGGTCGTGGCCTACCTCGTCGGTGTGCTCGTCACCGTGGCGGCGGCGTGGCTGCCGGCCTACCGGGCGGGCAAGGTCTCGCCGATGGCCGCGATGCGTGAGGACGTCGTCGTCGAGGAGGGCTCGATGCGCAGCCGGATCGTCGTCGGGGTCACCGCCGTCGTGCTCGGCGCGGTGGCCATGGGGCTGGGGCTGTTCACGTCGATCAGCAATGGACTCGTGCTCGTCGGGGCCGGCATGTTCGCCGTGCTGCTCGGCGTGGCCATGACGAGCCCGGTGCTGGGCCGCCCGATCCTCGCGGCGGCCGGGTGGGTGCTCGAACGGGCGGCCGGGATGGTCGGTCGCATGGCCAACCAGAACACGCTGCGCAACCCGCGACGCACCGCGGCCACCGCGTCGGCCCTGATGATCGGCATGACCCTGGTGACGACCCTGAGCATCTTTGGCCAGTCGGCCAAGGCCAGTGTCGACGCGCAGGTCGAGGAGACGATGCAGGCCGACTACATGGTCTCGCAGCTGACGAACATGCCCTTCGCGGCGTCGATCAGCGACGACCTACGCGGGATCGACGGCGTGGCGACGGTCTCGACGCTCCGTTACCCGGTCGGGATGACACTCGACGGGCAGGACGTCGTGCCCGACGCGGTCGACCCGGCCACGTTCCGCGACTTCACCGTCGCCGAGGGGGTCGAGGGCACCGATCGGCCGGCGCTCGGCACCGTGCTCGTCGGCTCGGGTGAGCGGGAGAGGTTCGGGCTGAAGCTCGGCGACACCGTTGCGTTCGAGTACGGTCCGCGCCGCCTGGACCTTCGGGTCACCGGCTTCTACGAGGACATCCCGGCGATCTCGGCTCCGGCGTTCATCATGACCCAGAAGGACGTCGCGTCGATCGGCGTGCCGCCGCGCGACAATGTCGCGTACGTCATGCTCGACCCGGGCGCGGACCGCGCGGCCGTGAGCACCCAGATCGACGCGGTGCTCGCGCAGATGCCGCTTATCTCGGCCAAGGACAAGGTCGAGTACGCGGCCGAGCAGCGCGGCCAGTTCGACAACCTGCTCGTCATCCTCTACGCCCTGCTCGGCCTGGCGGTCGTCATCGCCGTGCTCGGCATCATCAACACCCTGGGCCTGTCGGTCATCGAACGCACCCGCGAGTTCGGGATGCTGCGGGCGATCGGGCTGCGGCGCGACCAGTTGGGCCGCATGGTGACGCTCGAATCGGTGGTCATCGCGGTGCTCGGTGCGCTCATGGGCACGGGGTTGGGGCTGCTGTTCGGTGTGGCGTTGCAGCAGGCGCTCAAGGACGACGGGTTCCGCACGATGTCGATCCCGTGGCTGCAGATCGTGCTCACCCTCGTCATCGCGGGCCTGGTCGGGGTCGTTGCGGCGGTGGCGCCGGCCAGGCGGGCGTCGCGGCTGCAGATCCTCGAGGCGATCCGTACGGAGTAGCGCTGGGTCGGGTGATCGGGGTCGGTCCGTCTGGGGGCCGGCCCCGAGCCGTCGTCGGGGTCGGTCTCAGGGCAGGACGGCGATGCTCAGGGGTCGCTCAGGGAGAAACCGGGAGGCGGGTCCCGGGCCGATCCAGTTAGGTTAGGGAAACAAATCCGGGGGAAACCGACTGCCTCTGGCGCTGATCTGGGAGGGAACCATGACTGAGACGGCCTACGTAGGGGAGCACGCCGCGGGCGTGGCGGCTAGGGCCGTGAACGTCACGAAGACGTTCGGCAAGGGTGAAACGGCGGTGACGGCGCTCCATGAGGTCAGCGCCGACATCGAGCAGGGGCGCTTCACCGCGATCATGGGCCCGTCGGGGTCGGGCAAGTCGACGCTGATGCACTCCATGGCGGGGCTGGACGTCATCGATTCCGGTGAGGTGTGGATCGGCGATGTCGAGTTGACGTCGTTGAAGGAGAAGGAGTTGACGCAGGTGCGTCGTGACCGGCTGGGGTTCATCTTCCAGTCGTTCAACCTCATCCCGACCCTGACCGCGGAGGAGAACATCCTCCTGCCGTTGGCGATTGCCGGCCGCAAGCCCGACCAGGCGTGGGTCGACCGCATCATCGACACCACCGGGCTCCGCAACCGCCTCACCCACCGCCCGAACGAGCTTTCCGGAGGACAGCAGCAGCGCGTCGCCTGTGCCCGTGCGCTCGCGTCGCGGCCCGAGATCATCTTCGCCGACGAGCCGACCGGAAACCTCGACTCGAAGGCCTCCGAGGAGGTCCTGAACTTCCTCCAGCGCAGCGTGCGCGAGGACGGTCAGACGATCGTCATGGTCACGCACGAGCCGTCGGCGGCCGCGCACACCGATCGGGTGCTGTTTCTCGCCGATGGGGAGATCGTCGATGAGATGGCGAACCCGACCGCCGACCGCGTGCTCGAGCGTCTCAAGGCGTTCGAGATGCCTGCGGCGGTCTGACCCATGCTGAAGGCCACCCTCAAGAGCCTCATGGCTCGCAAGGTTCGACTGATCATGAGCGCGATCGCGGTCATCCTCGGCGTCGCGTTCGTCGCCGGGTCGATGATCTTCAGCGACACGCTCACCAAGGTGTTCGACGGTATCAACGCCGGCACCACCTCCGACGTCGTGGTGCGTCAACAGAGCGGTGAGAACATCGCCGTGAGCGGCCCGATCGCCGGCGTGACCATCTCGGCCAAGGATGTCGCGAAGATCGCGGCGGTCGACGGGGTCGCCGCGGCGGACGGCAACGTCACCGATTCGGCGACGTACGTCATCGGCAAGGACGGCAAGCTCATCGGCGGGAACGGAGCCCCCGGTCTGGCGTACAACTGGGTCGACGGCGGTCAGAAGAACCTCGCCGGCGAGGAGATCCTCACCCTCAACGAGGGGCGGGCCCCCGCAAGGAAGGGCGAGGTCGTCCTCGACGATCAGACCGCGAAGCGTGGTGACCTCAAGGTCGGCGACAAGGTCAACCTCATCACCTCGGGGGAGTTCCCGCGCATCTCCGCGACCTTGGTGGGCATCGCCCACTTCGGCTCGGGCAGCGTGGCCGGGGCCACCTTGACCCTCTTCGACACGGCCACGGCGCAGGGGTATTACCAGGGCGGCAAGGACGTCTTTACCGACGTCGCGGTCACGGCCGACCCCGGCGTCTCGCAGACGGAGCTGCGTGATCGCGTCGCGCCGGTCCTCCCGGCCAACTACGAGGCGGTCACCGGTGACGATGCGGTGGCTCAGGCCTCCGAGGCGATCGGGCAGCAGCTCGGGTTCCTCAACAACTTCCTGCTGATCTTTGCGGCCATCGCGCTGTTCGTCGGTGGGTTCCTCATCATCAACACGTTCACGATCCTCGTCGCCCAGCGTGGTCGGGAGCTGGCGCTCTACCGCGCGATGGGGGCACAGCGGCGGCAGATCACGACGTCGGTGGTCATCGAGGCGATCATCGTCGGTCTGATCGGATCGACGTTGGGCCTGGCCCTCGGCGCCCTGCTGGCGATGGGCATCTCGTGGCTCATGGGGCAGGTCGGCCTGGACATGTCCGGGACGACACTGGTGTTCTCGCCGCGGACCGCCATCGTGGCGTACGTCGTCGGCATGGTCGTCACCGTGGTCGCGGCGTGGCTGCCGGCCTACCGGGCCGGCAAGGTTTCGCCGATGGCGGCCATGCGCGAGGACGTCGTCGTCGAGGAGGGGTCGATGCGCAACCGGCTCATCATCGGTGCCGTCATCGCGATCCTCGGGGCCGTGGCGTTGAGTCTGGGCCTGTTCACCGACATCGACAACGCGCTCTACTACGTCGGTGGCGGCATGGTCGGGGTGCTCCTCGGCGTGGCGATGACCAGCCCGATCGTCGGGCGCCCGTTCCTGGCCCTGGCCGGGTGGGTGAACCGCAAGATCTCCGGCATCGTCGGGGTCATGGCCCACCAGAACTCGGTGCGCAACCCGCGGCGAACCGCGGCGACGGCGTCGGCCCTGATGATCGGCATGGCCCTCGTGACGACGATGAGCGTCTTCGGTCAGTCGGCCAAGGCGAGCATCGACGAGACGATCAACGACCAGATGGCTGCCGACTTCCTCATCTCCTCGCCGGTGGGCATGCCGTTCAGCGCTGCCGTCGCCAAGGACGTCAGCAAGGTCAACGGCGTGCAGACCGCGGGTGGCGAATCGTTCTTCTCGGCGAAGGACGGGGATCGCGATGTCTTCGGTTACGTCATGGAGGCGGCTCTGCTCAAGGACCTCCAGCCGGTGACGATGGATCAGGGCACCGACTCGTACCGCAAGGGCGAGATGCTCGTCAGCACGGCCGAGCGCGACAAGGTCGGCCTGAAGTTGGGCGAGACGCTCACCTTGACGAACGGTCCGAAGACGACCTCCCTCAAGATCGTCGGCTTCTACTCGAAGATGGCCTCGGCCGGTGAGGTGCCGTACCTCATCACCCCGTCGGATGCGACCGCGCTGGGTATGCCGTCGACGATCACCTCCGTGCTCGTCAAGCTGGCGCCCGGGGCGGACAAGGAAGCGGTCCGGTCGGGCATCGACACAGCCATCGAGGGCCTGCCCCTCATCTCGGCGATGGACCGGGACGAATACAGCGAGACCCTGCGCGGTCAGTTCGACCAGCTCCTGACGATCATCTATGCGCTGCTCGGCCTCGCGGTGATCATCGCCGTGCTCGGCATCGTCAATACCCTGAGCCTGTCGGTGCTTGAGCGCACCCGCGAGTTCGGGATGCTGCGGGCCATCGGCCTGCGCCGGCGCCAGCTGTTCGGCATGATCACCATGGAGTCGGTGACGATCTCGCTCCTCGGCGCGGTCATCGGCACCGGCCTGGGTCTGATCTTCGGGATCATGCTCCAGCAGGCGCTCAAGGGTGACGGGTTCACGACCCTGGCGGTGCCGTGGGTCCAGGTGGTTCTCACGTTCGTGGCCGTGGCGATCGTGGGCGTGTTGGCGGCGGTCTTCCCGGCGCGTCGGGCCTCGAAGCTGCAGGTGCTCGACGCCATTCGCGAGGACTGAGTTCCTCCCCACCCGC
>NZ_BCRE01000010.1 GCF_001552435.1 Kribbia dieselivorans NBRC 106261 | reverse complement strand
AAGGGGGTGCGTCAGGTGAACATACGCAGGTTGGCCGCCTCGGTCTCGGAGTACTGCGTACCGGCCACCCCGAGGGCGGTGCCGATCGAGTCGAGCGCCTCGCGGACCTTGCCCTGTGTGGCCCGCCACTCCGCCACGACCGACTGGAAGCGCGCGGCGGCCGAACCGGTCCACGCATCCTCCAGGGCGACGAGGCGGGTCATCATCGCGGCCGTCTGGGCCTCGATGTCGGCGGAGATGCGGGCGATGTCACCGGACGCGCCGGCGATGCGGCCGGTGTCGACCTGGAACTGACTGGACATGGGAACCCCCTGGTTGCCGTGGCCCCCCGGTGGGGCCGCTGGGCACGACATTACGGAGAATCGTCGCTCCGGCCGTGGGGTTATCCACAGCCTCAGCCGGGGGTGGGTTCTCCGCGACGTGCCCGCTCGAGGGCCTTGGCGTAGCCGGCGCCCATGCCGAGCAGGATCAGCCCGGCCGGGATGAACGACAGCACCCGCGCGAGGCTCGTCAACGTCGACATGTCGAACAGGAACAGCTTCGCGACCGCGGCCAGCGCGATGCCCAGCCCGACCCGCAGCGCAAGCGTGGCACTGCGCGAGGGACCCAGACCCCGCATGAGGAGCCACGCGGCAATCCCCAGCCACGCCAGCGTCGAGAGCGCGTGCCCGACCTGGAAGGCCGTCGGTTGCAGCAGCGGGTCGCGCACGAGCAGCACGGCGGCGCTGACGACCACGCCGCTCAGCGCTCCGAGCCCGAGGACGAGC
>NZ_BCRE01000009.1 GCF_001552435.1 Kribbia dieselivorans NBRC 106261 | reverse complement strand
CCCGCCGATCCAGACCGGCGACGACGGCCGGGGCTCGGTGCCGGCCGCGCCGGCATCCGGGCCCTGGAGTGCCCGCAGCAGACGCGGGGCGGCCTGGGCGAGCAGCACGGCCACGGCGAGGACGAGCCCGTGGTTGATGAGGTCCTCGACGGTGATCTCCACGGCGCGGTCCGCCACGGTCAGGGGACCGAGGGCGGCCAACCACCCCAGCAGGGCCACCGCGCTGACGACCAACGCCGTCCACCCCACGACAGTGTCGCTGGAGATGCGCGCGCGGGCCAGGTGAAGCAGCGCCAGGACGAGCACGGCGGTGAGCTGCCAGGAGCCGAAGTCGGCCTGGTCGATCGCGACGAGGGCGAACGCCGCCGCGATCGGTGGCGCCCACACAGCGACGCGATCCACCGCGACCCGGCCGCGCTGCGCTCCGGCCATCACCCCCGCACCGAGGTGGAGGACGGCGATCGCGAGGAGCCCGGCGAAGGCCGCCCACCCGGTCTCCCGGCCCAGCCCGTAGAGAGTCGGGAGCGCGGTGAGGGCCAGGGGCGCGGCCGAGAGCAGGGCCACCTGTGGGGCACGGGCCGCGGCCGTGGTCACGGCCAGCAAGGACAGGGTCAGCACGACCGACAGGGCCACGACTGAGTCATGGCCCGGCGAAACCGTCAGCGCTCCGAAGGTCAACGCCCAGAGCAGGTAGGCAACGGTCGGCGCCGTGCGCGCCCACTCCAGCCACGCCCAGCGGGGCTGCCCGACGTGCGCGGTCGTCGAGGCGATCGTCAGGAGCACGAGGAACGTCGCGACCACGCCGTGGCGGTCTGCGCCGATGGCCGGAGCGAGCATCGCCACCCCGAGCACGACGATCACGGCGAGCAGTTCACTGCTCCACTGCCGCGCGATCGCCAGACCCGCCACGGCCACGACGGCCGCCAGCGACAGGCCGACGACCGTCGGGATGAAGTGGTACACGGCCGTGGCGGCGACGAGGTCGAGGTAGGCGGCGGCGATGCCGGTGGCGGTCAGGCCCAGGGCACTGGGGACGCGGCCGGTGCGGCGGTGGACGTACAGAC
>NZ_BCRE01000008.1 GCF_001552435.1 Kribbia dieselivorans NBRC 106261 | reverse complement strand
AGACCGACCCGCCGCCGCCACCGCCGCCAGGCGCTTCCCCGCGATCTGCGCCTGGATCCGATCCAGATCAGCGATGTACCGCTGCGCCTGCGCCTCCGACCCAAACCGCTCGGGCACGACCACCTGACCAATCGCCTCTCCAGCAACAACCAACCAGTCTCGATCAACCGGCACCCCAGACACCGGCACCCCAGACACCGGCACACCAGCAACTGGCGCGACCCCGGCCGGAGCCGGTCGCGTCGAACTTGCGTGCATCGCTGTCGTGGACATGCCCCAAGTTTATAAGAACATATGTCCTATTTTAAAGCGAATCTTAGGTTAACAACAGTGGGCGACCTCGTGAACTGCGACGAACGGACCTCACATTCCAGAAACCCTGCACTCCGTGCAACAAGACCGCACTCAAAACTCACCCCGCAACGCCCTCACGCCGCTCCAACCCGCGCCCGCCGCAGCCGCATCGCCGCTCCCCCAGCGACCGCCACCACAAGCCCCAGCACACACACCGAGAGATATCCAGCGGGCGGACCCCACGCATCGATCGACGCTCCGGCCAGCGGCGACCCGACCGCCGACCCGATGTTCAGCGCCGCCCCGTGGAACCCCATCGCCTCACCACGCGCCCCCTCGGGCACCGCCGCCGTGATCCCCTCCGTCGTCGACGTCAACGCCGGCGCCACCGCGAACCCCGCGATCCCCAGCAGCACGAACGCACTCACCGGGGACGTCGCCAACGCCGCCGGCGCCGTCGCCAACGACAGCACCGCGATCATCGCGAACACCGACACCCGACGATGCATCGCCCCATAGACCAACCCGCCGATCAGTGACGTCGCCGACCACAGCGCCACGACCCAGCCAACCATCGACTGATGTCCGTTCTCGCGCATGGCTGCCACGACCGACACCTCCGTGCCGGCGAGGATCGTCGTACAGGCCACCGCCGCAACGAGCACCGCCACCACCCGCAGTCCGAACCATTCGCGCCGCGGTACCGACCCGGCCGTGCTCGCGGCCGCCGACTCCCCCACCAGCTGCAGATTGGCGACATACATGGCGACCCCACCGAGCACCATGAGCAGCTGCGTCACGAGCAGCACGATCCGCGTGTCGAACGCCGTGGCCGCGAGCACGCCGACCGCCGGCCCGACGATGAACGACACCTCCGTACCGACGGCGTCCAGCGAGAGCACCGTGCGATGCTGCCCCGGTGCCGTCGCGGTCAACATCGCCTGCCGCACGATCGAGTAGATCGGGATGATGAACAACGCCGTGACGAACGCAACGACCACCAGGGGCCAGAATCCGACCCACGGCCCGATGCTCCACCCCACGGTGAGCACGACCAGCGACGGCCACAGCGTGGGCCGCAACCCATTGCGGTCGAGCAGCCGCCCCCGCCACGGCCCGGAGATCGCCGCTCCGACCGTCGTGAACATCGTCAGCACACCGGCCTGCCCGTACGTGCCACCCAGATGACCGACGACGTGCAGCGTCAGGATCATGAACGAGGCCGCCATGGGCGTACGCACCAGGAGCCCGAGAAGAAAAGCCTGACGGACACGCGGAATCGCGAGAACCTCGCGGTAGGGATCGAGCACCACGACACCTTACGGCCCGCCGGCACCCGGCGCTGCACTCACGATTGACGGATCGCCGTGCGGCCGAGCCGCAGCATCACCTCACCGCAGCGCGAACGCCAGCCCGTCGATCCGCGCCCGAACCTCACCGTCGGTCGCCACCTGCTCCGCCACGGCCGTCACCAACGCCTGCACCTGCTCGGCGTCCAGACCCGGCGTCAACTCGAGCACCACCTGCAGAATCCCCTGCCCGGCCGGCTTGCCCTCGGCGAGCACGTGCCCGGTGATCTCGGGATGTCCGGCCACCGCCTGCGCCACCGCATCGGCCACCTGGTCATCGGCGTGCGCCGGAACCCAGTCCCGCTGCTGCGCCAACGCCCACACCATCGACGGCCGCAGTTCGGTCGCATGGTCGGAGCCCACGTCGAGCACCATGACGTGACACTGCTCGCTCACGGCCGCCTGCGCCGCCCGCGACGCGGTCACCGGCACGGGTCGCGCCGCGGCATCCCAGCTCGCCAACACCTCGATCCCGGTGAACACCGGCAATGCACGCTGCCCGTCCGGCGCGGTCAGCGTCACCGCGGCCATGTCGGTCTGCTTCTCGACGGTCAACTCACCCGAGTCGTCCACCTCCGCCGGCGCGGCCACGATCGGCACGACGAACCGCGCCTTCTCGACCGCGCGCATCAACGCCACGTCGTCGGCGTCACCGGCACGACGCTCCGCCAACAGCGCGATCAGCGCCGGGTCGGCCTGACCGAGGTCGTTGTCGAAACCGGTCGACGTGACCTGGCGGCCGGTCCACGCGATCCCGGCCGAATCACCGAACCCATGGTCATGACCGGAGTGATCGTGCCCCGAGTGATCACTCACGGCCGACCGGCCACGTCGAGCGCCTCGGTCAGCGTGAACGCGCCCTTGTACAGCGCCGACCCCACGATCGCGCCCTCCACGCCCTCGCCCACAAGTCCTCGCAGCGCCGCGATGTCCTCGAGCGTCGAGACTCCGCCCGATGCCACCACGGGCCGGTCGGTCCGCCCGCAGAACTCGCGCAGCAACTCCAGGTTCGGGCCCTTGAGCATCCCGTCCTTGTTGACGTCGGTCAGCACGTACCGCGCACACCCCTCGGAGTCCAGTCGCGTCAAGGTCTCCCACAGGTCGCCACCATCACGGGTCCAGCCCCGCGCCGCCAGCGTCGTGCCCCGCACGTCAAGACCGACTGCGATCTTGTCACCGTGCTCGGCGATGGCCTGGCGCGTCCACTCCGGGTTCTCCAGCGCGGCCGTGCCGAGGTTGACCCGCGTCGCGCCCATGTCGAGCGCGCGCGTGAGCGTCTCCTCGTCCCGGATCCCACCGGACACCTCGACCTTGAGTTCGAGTCGCCCGATGATGTCGGCCAGCAGGTCGGCATTGCTGCCCCGGCTGAATGCGGCGTCGAGGTCGACGAGGTGCAACCACTCGGCGCCCTGGTTCTGCCACTCGCGGGCCGCGATCCACGGGTCTCCGAACTGGCCTCCGGTGCCGGCGATCCCCTGAACGAGTTGGACCGCCTGCCCGTCGACGATGTCGACCGCGGGCAGGAGTTCGAGGTGCGGCTGGTGCGTGCTCACAGGTTGGTCACCCAGTTCTTCAGAAGGTGCAGCCCAGCGTCCCCGGACTTCTCGGGGTGGAACTGCGTGGCGGACAAGACACCGTTCTCGACGGCGGCAACAAAGGGAGCTCCGTGCTCGGACCACGTCACCAGCGGCGCGGAGGCGGCCATCGCCCCATCCGCCACGGGCATGATCCAGTCCTGCACGGCGTAGGAGTGGACGAAGTAGAAGCGCTGGTCACCCAGTCCGTGTAACAACCGCGAACCGGCCGGAGCGTCGATCTCGGACCACCCCATGTGCGGCACGATCGGCGCGGGCAGGCGCGCGACGCGACCGGGCCACTGCGCCAGACCGTCGCGTTCGACCTCGGCGGGCTCGTCCGATCCGTCGAACATGACCTGCATTCCGACGCAGATGCCGAGCACGGGTCGGCCGCCGGCCAGGCGTCGCTCGATGATCCGCGGCCCGTGCACGGCAGCCAGTCCGGCCATGCAGGTGTGGAAGTTCCCGACTCCGGGCACGAGCAGGCCGTCGCACGCCAACGCGCGCTCGGGGTCCGCGGTGAGTTCGACGCGCGCGCCGATGTGTTCGAGCGCCCGCACGGCCGAGCGCACGTTGCCGCTGCCGTAGTCGAAGACCACGACGTCCTTGCTCAGGGCCATGGACTACAGGGCTCCCTTGGCCGACGGGATGATGCCGGCCACGCGCGGGTCGGGCTGTACGGCGGAGCGCAGTGCGCGCGCCACGGCCTTGAACTGCGCCTCGACGATGTGGTGCGGGTCCCGGCCCGACAACACCCGCACGTGCAGGGCGATCCCGGCGTTGAGCGCCAGCGACTCCCAGATGTGCCGCGTCAGCGCGCCGACGAAGTGCCCGCCGATCATGACGAACTCCTGCCCGGCCGGTTCGCCCTTGTGCACGACGTACGGCCGCCCGGCCACGTCGACGACGGCCTGCACCAGCGCCTCGTCCAACGGCACGGTGGCGTCGCCGAACCGGGAGATGCCGCGCTTGTCGCCGAGCGCCTCGCGCAGCGCCTGACCGAGCACGATCGCGACGTCCTCGACGGTGTGGTGGGCGTCGATGTGCGTGTCACCGTCGGCCTGCACGGTGAGGTCGATGAGCGAGTGCTTGGCCAGCGAGAGCAGCATGTGGTCGTAGAACGGCACGCCGGTCGAGACGTCGCCGACGCCGGTGCCGTCGAGGTCGACGGTCAGCGTGATGCTGCTCTCCGAGGTGGCCCGCGTGACGGTCGCGGTGCGGTGGGTGCTCAACTATCGCTCCAGGTGTTCGGGGGTCAGGGAGGCCATGGCCTCGAGGAAGGCGGTCGTCTCGGCCGGGGTGCCGGCCGTGACCCGCAGGTGGTGGGGAATGCCGACGTCACGCACGAGCACACCGCGATCGAGCAGCGCCTGCCACGTGGTGGGCGCGTCGGCCAGGCCACCGAAGAAGACGAAGTTCGCGTCGCTGGGCACCGGGGTCAGCCCCAGCGCGGTCAGGTCGGTGACGATGCGGTCGCGCTGCTCGCGAATCGCGTCGACCGTCGAGAGCATGAGTTCGGTGTGGTCCAGGCACGCCAGCGCCACGGCCTGCGTCTGCATCGACAGGTGGTACGGCAACCGCACCAGCCGCAACGCATCGGTCAGGGCGGGGTCCGCGGCGAGGTAACCCAACCGTCCTCCGGCCATGGCGAACGCCTTGCTCATCGTGCGCGTGACGACCAATCGCGGCCGACCCTCGAGCAGGGTCAACGCGTCCTGCGTGCCCGAGCGGGCGAACTCGGCGTAGGCCTCGTCGACGATGATCACGGCGTGCGGAGCAGCGTCGTACACCGCCTCGACGACGTCGAGCGAGAGCGCGGTGCCGGTCGGGTTGTTCGGCGAGCACAGGAAGACCACGTTCGGGTCGCACGCGGCCACCTGGGCCACGGCCGACTCGACCGAGAGGTCGAACTGCGATCCGGGCCCCGCCGGGTTGGCGTGTCCGGCGGCGTCGACCCCGCGCTGACCGTCGATCCAGGTCGTCCCGGTCGCGCGGGTGATGATCGGGTGCATCGAGTACGCGGGCGTGAAGCCGATCGCGACCCGCTCCGGCCCGCCGAACGCCTGCAACAGATGCTGCAGCACCTCGTTCGACCCGTTCGCGGCCCACACCATGTCGCTGGTGATCGTCGTGCCGGTCCGCGAGAGGTAGCGCGCCAACGCCTCGCGCAGCTCGACGAACTCCCGATCCGGGTAGCGGTTGAGGTCGGGCGCGATTGTCGTGACACGCTCGGTGATCGTCGCGACGACCTCCGGCGGCACCGGGTACGAGTTCTCGTTGGTGTTCAGGGCCACCGGCACATCGAGTTGCGGAGCGCCGTACGGCGAGCCTCCCCGCAGGTCGGGTCTCAGGAGTGCCTCGATGGTCGCGGCGGAGGTCATGCACCCACCTGGCCCGCGGCGTCACCGGTCGCATCGAGACGCACCTGCACGGCCTCACCGTGCGCAGGCAGGTCCTCAGCGGCGGACAGGGCGAGCACGTGCTCGCCGACCCCCGCCAGCGCGGCGGAGGTGTAGTCGATGACGTGGATCCCGCGCAGGAACGACTGCACGCTCAGACCCGAGGAGTGCACCGCGGACCCACCGGTCGGCAACACGTGGTTCGACCCGGCGGCGTAGTCGCCCAGGCTGACCGGCGCGTATGGCCCGACGAAGATCGCCCCGGCGTTGCGCACCCGCGCGGCCACGGCCGGCGCGTCGGCGGTCATGACCTCGAGGTGTTCCGCGGCGTACGCATCGACGACCTGCAGACCCGCGTCGAGATCGTCGACGAGCACAATCCCCGACTGCCGACCGGCCAACGCCGTCCGCACGCGCTCGGCGTGCTTGGTCGCGGCGGAGCGGCGTTCGACGGCCGCCTGCACCTGCTCGACCAGCTCCTCGCTGTCGGTCACGAGTACCGACGCCGCGAGGGTGTCGTGCTCGGCCTGCGAGATGAGGTCGGTGGCGACGAACTCGGCGTCGGCGGTGCCGTCGGCGAGGATGGCGATCTCGGTCGGTCCGGCCTCGGCGTCGATCCCGATGAGCCCCTTGAGGTAGCGCTTGGCCGCGGCGACGTAGATGTTGCCCGGGCCGGTGACCAGGGAGACCGGCACACACTCGGCTCCGTCATCGTCGAACCCGTGCGCGAACCCGGCGATGGCCTGCGCACCACCCATGGCGTAGACCTCATCGACCCCGAGCAGCGCGCACGCGGCGAGGATCGTCGGGTGCGGGTAGCCGGCGAACTGGCCGGTGTTCTCCTTCTGCGGCGGCGAGGCCACGGCGATCGAACCGACCTGCGCCAACTGCGCCGGCACGACATTCATGACCACCGACGAGGGGTAGACGGCCAGGCCACCGGGCACGTACAGGCCGACCCGCTCGACGGGCACCCAACGCTCGGTCACGGTGCCGCCATCGACAACGGCGGTCGTCGTGTCGGTGCGGCGCTGGTCGGCGTGCACGAGACGCGCCCGCTCGATGGCGACCTCGAGGGCGCGGCGCACCGCCGGGTCGAGGCCGGCCAGCGCCGCGTCGATCACCTCGGTCGGCACCCGCAGCGTGGCCGGGCGCACGCCATCGAACTTCTCCGCGTACTCGCGCAGCGCCGTCGCGCCACGGTCACGGACGTCGTCACAGATCGGTGCCACGGCATGGAGGGCGGCCTCGACGTCGTACTCGGCACGAGGCAACGCCTCGCGCAGAACCCGGACTCCCAAGGTGCGACCACGCAGGTCGATCAGCGACATCATGCGGGACAGTCTAGTTTCGCTCCACGTCCCCGTAGAACAGCCGGTCGACGACCTGTCGGGCATGCCGGGCCTTGCGGCGATAGAGGTTGGCCAGCTCCTGGCCCGACCCCGCCGGTAGCCCGACGATCCGGCCGACCGCATCGGCGGTGCGCACGTCGGCCGGAACCGAGTCGACCGGGCGACCCCGGAACAGCATGCCCGCGTTGCGGGTTTCGGAGGCGAGCTCCCACGCCTCCCGTAGCGCCTGCGCGTCATCGCTGGTCACCAGGCCGGTCGCGGTGGCCGCCTGCAGCGCCCCGAGCGTCGAGGTCGTGCGCAGCCCGGGGATCTCGTGGGCGTGCTGGAGCTGGAGCAGTTGGATGGTCCACTCCACGTCGGAGAGCCCGCCCTGGCCGAGCTTGAAGTGGGTCTTGCGGTCCGCCCCGCGGGGCATCCGCTCGGCCTCCATCCGGGCCTTGAGCCGTCGGACCTCCCGCAGTTGCGTCTCGTCGATGCCGTCGGCCGGCCAGCGCACCGGGTCGATGAGCTCGAGGAAGTCGGCCGCGAGCTGCTCATCCCCGGCCACCGGCGTGGCGCGCAGCAACGCCTGCGCCTCCCACGTCGCCGACCAGCGCTCGTAGTACGTCCGGTAGGACTCCAGCGACCGGGTGATCGGCCCGGCCTTGCCCTCCGGGCGCAGATCGGCGTCGAGCCCGACCGGTGGGTCGGCGCCCGGTGTGCCCAGCAGGCGGCGCAACTCCGTGATGACCTCGGTGGCCCGCGCCTGGGCGGTCGCCTCGTCGACGCCCGCGTGCGCGCGGTGGACGAACAGCACGTCGAGGTCGGAGGAGTACCCGAGCTCGCCGCCGCCGAACCGGCCCATGCCGACGACGAGCAGGTCGATGCCCAACGGTTCACCGAGTCTGGTCTCGGCCGCCCGGGTCGCCACCTCGAGCCCGGTCTGGACCAGCGCGGCGGCCACGTCGGTCAGCGCCTCGCCGACGCGGGCCAGTCCGAGCCCGTCCTGGAGGTCGGCCACCCCGATCCGGAACAGCTCGCGGCGCCTCGTTCCGCGGGCCGCGGCGATCGCCTCGTCCGGGTCCTCCTTGCGCGTGGCCGCCGCCCGCATGCGCTGCAGGATCTGCGCGCGCGGCTTCGGTTCCAGCCCGTGCGGCTCCCCCAGGATCTGCGCCGCCGTGGGCGTGGCGACGAGCAGGTTCGAGACCAACCACGACTGCGCCAGCGAGCGCGAGAGGATCTCGGCGGCGCGGCCCTCGTCGCGCAGCATCTTCAGGTACCAGGGTGTGCTGCCGAGCGCGTCGCTGACCTGCCGGAACGCGAGCAGCCCGTCGTCCGGTGCGGCCTCCTCGGCGAACCACCCGAGCAGAACCGGCAGGATCTGCCGCTGGATCGCCGCAGTGCGCGACAGCCCCGACGTCAGTGCCTCGAGGTGGCGCATCGCGCCGGCCGGGTCGGCGAAGCCCAGGGCCGCCAACCGCGACCGGGCAGCCTCGGGCGACAGTCGCGCCTCGCCCGGGGTCAGGCGCGCCACCGATGCGAGCAGCGGCCGGTAGAAGAGCTTCTCGTGGATCTGGCGGACCTCACGCGCCTCCGACTCGCGCCGTCGGGCGACCTCCGTCGCCGGATCGGCGCGGTACCCCAGCGCCCGCCCCAGCCGTCGCAGGTCACCCGTGGCCGTCGGCATGAGGTGGGTGCGCCGCATCCGGTGCAGTTGGATCCGGTGCTCCAGGGTGCGCAGCAGCCGGTACGCCTTGTCGAGCACCGCCGCGTCGTCGCGACCGACATAACCACCGGCGGCCAGCGCGGTCAGGGCCTCGAGGGTGGTCCGCGATCGCAGCGTCTCGTCGGACCGCCCGTGGACGAGTTGGAGCAACTGGACGCTGAACTCGACATCGCGCAGTCCACCGGGCCCGAGTTTGAGTTGGCGCTTCGCCTCGGCCGACGGCACGTGCTCCTCGACCCGGCGCCGCATCGCCTGGACATCCTCGACGAAGTGTTCGCGCGAGGCGGCCTCCCACACCATGGGCTGCACCGCCTGCAGATACGCCCGCCCCAAGTCGGCGTCGCCGGCCATGGGTCGGGCCTTGAGCAGCGCCTGGAACTCCCACGTCTTGGCCCAGCGCTCGTAGTAGTGGCGGTGGCTCGCCACGGTACGCACCAGTGGCCCCTGTTTCCCCTCGGGGCGGAGCGCCGCGTCCACCGGCCATAGTGACCCGGCCGGGGTCGAGGCCGAGCAGGCCTGCATCATCCGCGAGGCCACCTTCGTCGCGGTGGCGAGGGCGCTCTCCTCGTCGGCACCCTCGGCCGGCTCGGCCACGAAGATCACGTCGACGTCGGAGACGTAGTTGAGTTCGCGTCCTCCGGACTTGCCCATCCCGATCACCGCGAACCGGTACTGGTCGGCGTCGCCGATCTCGGCGATGGCCAGCGTCGTCGCCGCCTCCAGCGCGGCCTGCGCCAGGTCGGCCAAGGCCGCGGCGACGGTGGGGAGCAGCGCCACCGGGTCCGGGGCGGTGACGTCGAGCGCCACGATCCCGACCATCTGTTGGCGGTAGGCGACGCGCAGGGCATCATCCGGGGTCGGGTCCGCGGTGGCCGGATCGCGCCCGGTTACCGCCGCGACGAGCGCCTCGATCCGCTCCCGGGTGCTCAGCCACCGGGCGTCGACGACGGCGCGCCAGTGGCGGGGGTGGGTGACGAGGTGGTCCCCCAGGGCGCTCGACGCACCGAGCAGCCCGACCAACCGATCACGACTGATCGGATCGCCGCACAGGGCCGCCCGTAGACCGCTCACGTCGGCCTCGGGGTCGGCCTCGGCCGCCTCGAGCAGGCGCACCAGGGTGACGAGGGCCAGGTCCGGGTCGGCGGTCTCGGCGAGCGCGTCGGTCAAGGCGTCGGCGCTCCCCGACTCGGTCACCCCGAGCGCGAGGATCTGTGGGTCGCGCAGCAGGCGTTCGGCGCGCTCGGATTCGATGAACCCCAGGCGGACGAGCCGGGCCGGGGCCGAACTCGGTCGAAGTGCCACGGTTCAGAGTCGCGGCAACAGCCGCTGCAGCTCGAACGGGGTCACCTGGTGGCGGTAGTCCTCCCACTCCCGGCGCTTGTTGCGCAGGAAGAAGTCGAAGATCTGCTCCCCGAGCGTCTCGGCCACGAGGTCGGAGTTCTCCATCAACTCGGTCGCCTCGGACAGCGAGGCCGGCAGCGGCTTGATGCCCATCGCCCGGCGCTCGCCGTCGCTGAGGCTCCACACGTCGTCCTCGGTCTCCGGGGGCAGTTCGTAACCCTCCTCGATGCCCTTGAGACCGGCGGCGAGCAGCACCGCGTACGCCAGGTACGGGTTGCACGCGGAGTCCAGCGTGCGCACCTCGACCCGGGTGCTCTGCGACTTGCCGGGCTTGTACATCGGCACGCGGATCATCGCGGAGCGGTTGTTGTGTCCCCACGTCAGGTGCGCCGGCGCCTCCCCCCCGCCCCAGAGCCGCTTGTAGGAGTTGACCCACTGGTTCGTCACCGCGGTGAACTCGCGCCCGTGGTGGAGCAGCCCGGCCATGAACTGGCGCGCGGTCGTGGACAGTTGGTACGGCGCTCCGGCCTCGTAGAACGCGTTCTTGTCGCCCTCGAACAGGGAGATGTGCGTGTGCATGCCCGACCCCGGGTGGTCGGCGAAGACCTTGGGCATGAACGTCGCGTAGACGCCCTGCTCGAGCGCGACCTCCTTGACGATCGTGCGGAACGTCATGATGTTGTCGGCCGTCGACAGCGCGTCGGCGTAGCGCAGGTCGATCTCGTTCTGCCCGGGCGCACCCTCGTGGTGACTGAACTCCACGGAGATCCCGACCGCCTCGAGCATCTGGATCGCCTGACGGCGGAAGTCGTGCCCGGTGCCGTTGTGCACGTGGTCGAAGTACCCGCCCTGGTCGACCGGTGTCGGGTCGCCCTTGCCGTCCTCGAGGAGGAAGAACTCGACCTCCGGGTGGGTGTACATGGTGAAGCCCATGTCGGCTGCCCGCGCGAGGGTGCGCTGCAACACCTGACGCGAATCCGACAGCGACGGGCTCCCGTCGGGCAGGAGGATGTCGCAGAACATGCGTCCGGTGCCGGGCCGTTCACCGCGCCACGGCAGCACCTGGAAGGTCGACGGGTCCGGCTTGGCCAACATGTCGGCCTCGTAGACCCGCGTGAAGCCCTCGATCGCCGATCCGTCGAAACCGATGCCCTCGGCGAAGGCGCCCTCGAGCTCGGCGGGCGCGATGGCCACCGACTTCAGGGTGCCGAGCACATCGGTGAACCAGAGTCGGATGAAGCGGATGTCCCGCTCCTCGAGGGTACGGAGCACGAATTCCTGCTGGCGGTCCATGCGCTCATCCTGCCGTATCGGGTCGACGGTTCCGTGGGTTGGGCCGGGGTGTGGCGCTCAGTCTCCGAGCACGTCTCCCAGGGGCCCGCCGTGGGTGCCCTCGCGACGATGCCGCTCGATGTCCTCGATCTCGTCCGGCCAGGCGTCCTCCTTGGCGCGACGCTCGTCCTCCGCGTCCCACGCCTCCGTGCGCTTGTGGGCGGTGTCGAGGGCGTTTCGGGCCTCCTCCTCGGTGTCGTACGGGCCCAGGACATCCTCGCCGCGCGCCCGGTTCTCGTCGGTCTCGACCTGATTGGTGCGGATGTTGAACCAGAACGGCATGGTGAACTCCCAACGGTGCGTGACTGCTGGCGCGCCGGTGAACGCGCCTAGACTCCAACCTATGTCCGTTGCCTCCGCCGTGGTTCGTCCCGGCACCATCTCGCCCGAACTCCCCGTCCCGAAGTCCATCCCGCGCCCGCACTACGTGGGCAGACCGGCGCCGGAAGCCTGGACCGGCGGCGAGATCAAGGACGCCGAGACGATCGAGAAGATGCGGATCGCCTCCAAGATCGCCGCGCGCGCCATGGCCGCGGCGGCCGAGGCGATCGCCCCGGGCGTGACGACCGATGCCCTCGACCGCATCGCCCACGAGTACATGTGCGACCACGGCGCCTACCCGTCGTGCCTGGGCTACCGCGGCTTCCGCAAGAGCATCTGCACGTCGGTCAACGAGGTCATCTGCCACGGCATCCCCGACGACCGGCCGCTGGAGGATGGTGACATCGTCAACCTCGACGTCACCGCGTTCATCCACGGCGTCCACGGCGACACCGACGCGACGTACCTCGTCGGCGAGGTCGACGAGGAGTCCCGGCTGCTCGTCGAGCGCACGCACGAGGCGATGATGCGCGGGATCAAGGCCGCCCAGCCGGGCCGTCAGCTCAACGTCATCGGTCGCGTCATCGAGAAGTACGCCGCCCGCTTCGGGTATGGCGTGGTGCGTGACTACACCGGGCACGGCATCGGCGAGGCCTTCCACTCGGGCCTGATCGTGCCGCACTACGACGCCGCGCCCGCCTACAGCACGATCATCGAGCCGGGCATGACGTTCACCATCGAACCCATGCTCAATCTCGGCACCCCGAGCTGGACCCAATGGGACGACGGCTGGACCGTGGTGACCAAGGACCTGAAGAGGTCGGCGCAGTTCGAGCACACGGTGCTCATCACCGAGTCCGGCAACGAGATCCTGACGGTGGTCTGACGTGTCCAAGAAGAAGATCGCGTTCGGAGTCGACGTCGGTGGATCGGGCATCAAGGGTGCCCCGGTCAACCTCAACAAGGGCAGTCTGATCGGGGATCGGCTGCGCATCCCCACCCCCACCCCGGCCACTCCCGAGGCCGTTGCGGACGTCATCGGTCAGGTCGTCGCCGCCCACGACGAGGTCCGGGGTGACGCGCCGATCGGCGTGACCGTGCCCGGCGTGGTCACTCACGGCGTCGTGCGTTCGGCCGCGAACATCGATCCGTCGTGGATCGGCGTGGACGCCAAGGCCCTGTTCGAGGAGCGCCTCGGGCACCCGGTGCATGTCGTCAACGACGCTGATGCCGCGGGCGTGGCCGAGATGGCCTACGGCGCGGCGGAGGACGTGCGTGGCCTGGTCATCCTCACGACGCTCGGCACGGGCATCGGCACGGCGTTGATCCACGACGGAGTCCTCGTACCGAACTCCGAGTTGGGACACCTCGAGTTGGACGGTGGTGACGCCGAGGACACGGCCGCCTCGTCGGCGCGCGAGCGCGAGGACCTGTCGTGGGAGGACTGGGCGAAGCGGTTGCAGCGCTACTACCGCCACGTCGAGGACGTGCTCTGGCCCGACCTGTTCGTCGTCGGCGGCGGCGTGTCGAGCCAGGCCAACCAGTTCCTGCCCCTGCTCGACCTGCGCACGCCCATCGTCGCGGCGAAGCTGCGCAACAAGGCCGGGATCATCGGCGCGGCTCGACTGGCCGCCGACGACTGAGACCCGGGGTTTCAGGCGCGGACCTCGAGCGACGAACCCCACTCGAGGTCGTGGATCTGCGTGTCGGGGTGGCCGAACTGACCGGCCTGCGTCAGGTACAACGTGCGACCCGTGGCGTTGAGCAGCCCATCGTGGATCGGCACCGCGTGGGCCGCCCCAACCCGGCGCAGGAAGGCGGTCATCTCGCGTGAGGCCTGCCACGGAGCGTTGATCGGGAACCCGACGATGTCGACGTCACCCGGGGTGTTCTCGACGCTGTCGCCGGGGTGATGGAAGGACGGCTCCCCCGCGGCGCGCAGGGTGACGCCGACGTTGGCGATGCGCGGGATCTCGTCGTGGATGAGCGCGTGGATCTCCCCGACGGGCTCGACGGTCACGGCGCCGATGGTGAACGCCGAGCCGTTCTGCGCCTGGACGTCGATGCCGAGGTCCCGCACGATCTGCGCCGACTCCGGATCGGTGATGAGTCGGGCCGTCGGGTTCGCGGCCAGCAGCCCGGGCAGCCGGTCACGGTCGAGGTGGTCCAAGTGCTGGTGGGTGACGACGATGGCGTCGAGGTCGGTCAGCGCCGACAGGTCGGGAGTGAAGACTCCCGGGTCGAGCGCGATGCGGGTGTCGGCCATCTCGATGAGGACGCAGGCGTGTCCGAGGTGGGTCAGCTTCATGGACCCACCGTAGTGAAGATGCGGCCCCGACGAGGCGAACATAGGGTCGAGCGCGTGACCACTCCTCCCCCAGCCCTCGCCCGACGACTGGGACTCTCCGACGCCGTGATCATCGGTCTGGGCTCGATGCTCGGCGCCGGCGTGTTCGCCGCGTTCTCCCCGGCGGCGGCCTCGGCCGGCGGGCTCCTGCTCTTCTCGCTCGTGCTGGCGGCGCTGCTGGCGTGGGTCAACGCGTGGTCGTCGGCTCGGTTGGCCGCGCTGTACCCGCAGTCCGGCGGCACGTACGTCTACGGACGCGAGCGGCTCGGCCCGTTCTGGGGGTACCTGGCCGGGTGGGCGTTCGTCGTCGGCAAGACCGCCAGTTGCGCGGCGATGGCCATGACGGTGGGGGCCTATCTCTGGCCCGACCAGTCGCGGCTCGTGGCCGTGGCAACGGTGCTCCTGCTCGTGGCGATCAACCTCGGTGGGGTGCAGAAGTCGGCCGGGATGACGCGCGTGCTCGTGGTGATCACCCTGCTGGCGCTGGTCGCGTTCGTCGGTCTGGCGGCCCGTGACGCCCTGGCGGGCGATGGCACCGCCCAGGCACTACTCGGCTCCGCCCCAGCCACCGGGTGGGCCGGCGTGCTGCAGGGCGCCGGATTCTTCTTCTTCGCGTTCGCCGGGTACGCGCGCATCGCCACGCTCGGGGAGGAGGTGCGCGATCCGGCGCGGACGATCCCGCGGGCGATC
This sequence comes from Kribbia dieselivorans NBRC 106261, assembly GCF_001552435.1. GTDB lineage: Bacteria > Actinomycetota > Actinomycetes > Actinomycetales > Dermatophilaceae > Kribbia > Kribbia dieselivorans. The sequence goes on along the minus strand of NZ_BCRE01000008.1, from coordinate 23,633 downwards.
CTGGCCGCGCTCGGCATCGTGCTCGTCATCTACGCCCTCGTGGCGGTCGCGCTGATCACCGGTTTCGGAGCGTCGTGGATCGCGGACCACTCGGCACCGCTGGCCGCGGCGGCCGACACGTTCGGCGTCCCGGGGTTCGGCGCGGCGATGCGGGCGGCGGCCACGGTCGCCGCGGTCGGCTCCCTGCTCGGCGTCATTCTCGGAGTCTCGCGCACGACCTTGGCCATGGCCCGTGACCGTTACCTTCCGGGCACGTTGGCGGCCGTGCACCCGCGCACCCAGGTGCCGCACCACGCCGAGATCGCGGTGGGTGTGGTGGTCATCGCCGTCGTGCTCGTCGCCGACCTGCGCGGAGCCATCGGGTTCTCGTCGTTCTGCGTGCTGACGTACTACGCGATCGCCAACGCCAGCGCGGTCACCCTGCCCGGCGCGACCTGGGCCCGAGTCGTGGCCGCGATCGGCGTCATCGCGTGCCTGCTCGTCGCGTGGCTGCTGCCGTGGACGTCGGTGCTCGGCGGCGCGATCGTGCTCACCGTCGGGATCATCGTGTACGTCGTGCGCCGCGCTATGCTGGCAGGCGGATGAGTCGACCGGACGGTCGCGTCGGTGCTCCGGCACCGCCGAGGAAAGTCCGGGCTCCACAGGGCAGGGTGGTGGCCAACAGCCACCCGGGGTGACCCGCGGGACAGTGCCACAGAAAACAGACCGCCGGCTTCGGCCGGTCAGGGTGAAACGGTGGTGTAAGAGACCACCAGCGATCCGGGTGACCGGATCGGCTCGGTAAACCCCACCCGGAGCAAGTCCAGACAGTGTGCGTTCGAGGGCGGCCCGCCCGAGTACACGGGTAGGACGCTGGAGGCGGCCGGCAACGGTCGCCCGAGATGGATGACCGTCATCCGGGAACCGGCGACGGCGCCCGGTACACAGGACCCGGCTTACAGGTCGGCTCATCCCCCGACGTGGTCGAAGTGGCTGTGCGCCAAGCGGATTGGCGCACAGCCCGGCCTACCTGTCGACGCGGCCGAGCACCTCAAACCGGACCCGCCCGGTCGCCCGATCGGCCTCGGTCAGGCGCACGCGCACGGCCGATCCGAGCTCCGCCTCGCCGTATGCCTTGGCGATGACGGCCGGTTCGGTCAGGTGGATCATGCTGTCCTTCTTCTCGGTCACGTCGACGACGACGGCCTCGAACTCCTCACCGATCCGGTCGGCGAGCACCGCCGCCTCCATCGCCTCGACACACGCGCGCTCGACGGCGCGGGCCTTGCGGTCGCCGTTGGCCATGAGCTCGGGCAGCAGCGGCAGGGCCTCGCGCACCCAGGTCGGCACCTCTTCGCCGCGGCAGACCGCTTCGGAGATGATCAGCCCGAACCGGTCGACGAGTCGGCGCAGCGGCGCGGTGACGTGGGCGTAGGTTGCGGCGAGGGCGGCGTGGTACGGCTGCTCGGGCACGTCCCCCTCGAAGGGTGTGTAGCCGGCACCGCGAAACAGTTGGGTGGCGTCGTGGATGATCGCCAGGTGGCGCGGATCGTGGTGATCCAGGGAGTGCAGGAACGTCGAGTACGGCATGTCATGCGGCCAGGCCACGCCGAGCGCCTGCACCTGGCGACGGAACTTGTCCATCGTGCCGTTCTCCGGGGGCGGCAGCGTGCGCAGGATGCCGATCTGTGCGTGCATCATCAGCGTCGCCGCGGCCATGCCAGTCATGAGGGAGATCTGGGCGTTCCAGTCCTCGGCGGGCAGCAGCGGCCGGTACGCCAGTCTGAAGACACCGTCCTGGGTTTCGGTGACCTCCTGGTCGGGCATCGGGAGGGTGGCGCCGCCGCGGGCGAGCTCGAGGGCCACGCGCCGCTCCCCGACCTCCTTGAGCAGGAGCAGCGTGTCACGCCCCTGACCGGCGTCGATCTGGGCCTGCGCCTCGGTGTAGGTGTACCGCTCGACGCTCCGTACCATGGCCCGCTCGAGGTCGATGTCGGTGACCTCGCCGGAGTCGTCGAGCCGCAGGTCCCACACGTACGCAGGCGTGATCTGGTCGGGCAGCAGGCTGGCCGGGCCCTCGCTGAACACGGCGGGGTGCAGCGGTGCGCGCTCGTCCGGCGAGTAGATCGTCATCCCGCGGTGACGCGCCTCCGCATCGATGGCCCCGCCGGGCGCGACGAACGCCGGCAGGTACGCGATGGCGTAGCGCACGCGGTGGCCACTGCCGTCGCGCTCGATGTGCAGCGCCTGATCGAGATCCATCGAGCCGGGCGGATCGATCGTCACGAACGGGATCGCGGTGGCGTCCTTCTGCGGCAGGTCCAGCGGGTCGGCGGCGCGCGCCTTGGCCTCCAGCAGCACGTCCTCGGGGAAGCCCTCGGGCACGTCGAGGTCGCGCCGGATCTGGGCGAAGCGTTCCACCAGGCCGGTGTGTTCCGCCAGCTCCTGAGCGTGCGGATCGGTCGGCCTCAGGGTGACCGTGCGATGCTCCATGGACCCAACCTAGATCACGATGCCCGCCAAGCCCCGGAACTGTCCCCACCTCGCCGCGCTCGCACCCGCCGACGTCCCCGCTCCGCACTCCGCCGTCGTTGTGGCCCGGTGTCGTTATACACCGGCCTGGCGTCGTTACGCGGCCGCCTGGCGTCGCTACGCAGCCACCTGGCATCGTTACGCCGAGTTGGCACCCGCCCGGGCGTCGGCCAACCCGGCCTATCGACGCCAACCTTGCTGATCGGCGCCATGCCAACGGCGAACTCTGGAGCCGTGGCATCAAGCCACCGCCTTGGCGACCGCGTCGAAAACCTTGTGGTGTACCCGCGCATGGTCGTCCAGGTCGGCCCACGTCAGCCGGACGACCTGGAACCCCAGGGCGCGGATCCGATCCTCACGCACCTTCTCCGCGAACACGACGTTCGTGCCGCTGTACTTGATTCGACCATCGACCTCGATGACCACCTTGAGGTCCTCATAGAGAAAGTCCACCCGCCCGATGAACCCGTTGCTGTCACGGATCTCGACCTGTGGGGTCGGCTGGCGCATGTTGAGGCTGCGAAATGCCCACCGCGCGCGGCTTTCTGCCGGGGATTCCATCCGCGCATCAGCCAGTCGACACATCTCGGCCGGGGCGCGTGACCAACGTTCCGGGGCCAGGACTCGACGCGCCTGCTCAAGGTCGTCGACGGTGAGGAGCTGCGTGTGCAGTGCGTTGTCCGCGGCGACGAGCCCCGCCTCGGCACCAAACTGCGCAGCCACTTGCAGGCACGCAGCCGCCGCAGTGACCATGCGGATGCCGCCGCGCGCCTCCACCAGCGACTGCGGCACCGGCCGATGGCTCACCACCACAGAGTCGCTTCGCCCCCGGCCGCTGCCGAGGTGGGTCAGGTGGACACGTTGATCGACACCGAAGAGCGCCACGCCATGAAGGGCCAGCGCGCTGTGATGGCTCAGGGCGATGGTGTGACCTCGTGGCAGGCCCGCCATGACCGCGCGAGCCCGGAGCGCGTGGCGCTCTGAGGGCTGAGCCTCCTGCCACAACGCGCCATCCACGAGGCAGTTCCGCCGAATCCGTACGAGTTCCCCGACCCGCACTGACCGGGCCAGCATGTCCCGGCTGATTCCGAGCGCCAGAATCCGCTGCGCCGAAGCCACTCCCCCGCCGATACGGAGCGTCGTCTGGATGCGTTCGTCCATGCCGTCAGCCTGCCGCCTGCGTCCATCCCTACGTTCTCGTTATCCACAGCCCCGCCGTCTCCGACCCGGCATCCCCCGGACGCCGCAGCGTGGAGCCCGGTGTCATGACGCCCGCTCGGTGTCGTTGTGCCGGCTTGGCCGACGCCCAGGTGTCGGCCAAGGCTGCACAACGACACCACCACCCGACGAATCGACACCGGGCGCCGCCTAGGCTGGAGCGGTGCTCGTCCTGCTGCCGCCCTCCGAGGGCAAGACCCGCCCGCGCCGGGGGCGGCCCCTTGACCTCGACCGGCTGTCCTTCCCGGAGCTGACCCCGACGCGGCACACCGCCCTCGACGCCCTGACCGCCGTCAGCGCCACTCCCCAAGCCGTCGAGCACCTCAAGGTCGGAGCGTCGTTGGCCGACGAGGTCGCCGCGAACGTCGACCTGAAGTCGGCTCCCACGGCCACCGCCGCCCAGGTGTATTCGGGCGTCCTGTACTCCGCGCTCGACCTGCCGGGCCTCGACACCGCCGCGCGCCGCCGCGCCAACCGCTGGCTCGTGACGATCTCAGCGCTCTACGGCGCCGTCCGCCCGACCGACCGGATCGCCGCGTACCGCCTGTCCATGGGCGTGAGCCTGCCCGGGGTCGGCCCGATGGCGAGCCTGTGGCGGCCGGTGCTCGACCCGGTCCTGACCGCCGCCGCCGGGCGCGGCCCGATCGTCGACTGCCGGTCCAGCACCTACGTCGCCGCGTGGACCCCGCACGGCGCCGCCGCCCACGCCTGGATCACGGTCACCGTCCCGGGCGCCACCCACATGGCCAAGCACACCCGCGGCCTGGTCGCCCGACACCTGTGCGAGCACGGGTCGACGCCGCGCACCCCGAAGGCCGTCGCCGCAGCCCTGGCCGACGGCCCGTTCGACGTCGACCTCACCGAACCGGCCCGCGCCGGCCGACCCTGGACGCTCTCGGTCACCGCCCGCTGACGACCCAGCACCTCAGGGCAGCGCCCACGCCACCAGCGCCGCGGTCACGACGAATCGCACCAGGCAGCCAAAGGTCCCGACGAGCGCGAACCACCACACCGGCACGGGCCGCGCTCCGGCCGCCAGCGTCACCAGTGCCAGCGGCGGAAAGCCCACCGCGCCCGAGGCGAAGATCACCGCTCCGCCGGCCACACGGTGATCCAGCAGTGAGATCAGGTACCTCGACCCTTGCGCCAAACGCCGCCGCCACACCGGCAGGTCCTTCTCCCGCTTGCTGCGCGCCTCCCCCTCGGTGCGCCGATTCGACCACCAGTCGCTGCCGTACCGCACCATGAGGAACTGCGACACCTTGCCGCCCATCAGCCCTAGCGTCATCACGACCGTCGCGGCCAACCACTGATTCGGGAACGCCAGCGGCGCCGCGAGCGCGAAGATCTCGGCGTTGAGCGGCGGGAAGAACGCCGACGCCACGCCGAACGCGAACGCGCCGAGCAGCCCGGCCGCGATGACCCAATGCGGCACCGAGGAGGCGGCCTCGGCGGCGTCGACGAGCGGGAGCATCAGGTCCGGTTGGTGAACGAGATGATCGCCTCTCGGTTGGGCCAGATCTCGATCGCACTCAGCGAGGCCGGTGCCGCTGCCAGCCGCCACTGCTTCGCCATGGGCACCTCGAGGAGGTCGGCGAGCACGACCATGATCGGCTTGCGATGACACACGACCACACTGGTGCCGCCAGGGGCCACGACCCGAGCGAAGGCGGACAGGACGCGCTCGCTCAGCTGGGCATGCGATTCTCCGCCAGGTCGGGCGTAGTCGGGCTCGACCCGCAGGCGATCGAACTCCGCGGCCGACGTGGCGAAGAGGTCCTTCATCGCCGCTCCGTCCCAGTCCCCGAACGACTGCTCGTCCCAATCGGGGTCGATTGACGGAGCGACGTCGAGCGCCTTCGCGATGATGCCGCCGGTTTGCCGGGCGCGGGCCAGGCTCGAGGTGATGACCCGTACCTCGTCCTCACCGACGAGATGCTGCGTCGCCCGGGCCGCGGCCTGCGCCTGTTCGATGCCCAGGCGGCTCAACTCCGGGTCCGCGCCACCGCGCCCGTCGAGCAACCCCTGCTCGGTGAACGCCGTCACCCCGTGCCGCACGAGCACGATGCGCGTCGGCGTGCGCCGGTGCGGGATCGTCGCCGGCACCTCGTCCTCGTCGACAAGATCGTCCGGCGGCGACTCGACCCGCCCGAAGGTCGGCAGCCCGGGGTCCGAGTGCGGCCGGGTGTCGGCCGCCGCCGGCAACCCCAGCTCGGCCTCCCACCCGGAGCGGTCGTCGATCTCCTTGCCGTCCATCCCGTCGTTGGACAGGGTGTCGGCCAGCCCGTTCTGGGCGCGCGGGATCCACGTGTACATCACGGTGCCGCCGGCCTGCGTGATCTCCGTGGCCAGGTCGCGCGCCTGCAACGCCAGCGTGCGCATCGCCGGGTGCTTGATCTTCCAGTTGCCGCTCATCTGCTCGACGACGAGCTTGGAGTCCATGGCCGCGACGACCTGCGCACCCGGCTCGATGAGCAGTACGGCTTCGAGCCCGGCGATCAGCCCGCGGTACTCCGCGACGTTGTTGCTCGCCTTGCCCAGCGGGGCCGCGCGCCGAATCAGCACCGCGCCGGTGTCGCCATCGCGCACGACCGCGCCGTACCCGGCCACCCCGGGATTGCCCCGAGACCCGCCGTCGGCCTCGATCCGGAGTCGTCGACCCATCAGGCGGCGCCGTCTGTGCTCGGGATCCGCACGAGAATCCGCTCGCACTCCTCGCATCGCACGACGACGTCGGCGGGCGTGTTGGCGATGCGCCCCAGTTCGCCGGCGTTGAGTTCGAGCTGGCACCCCATGCAGCGCCGGCCCTTGAGCTCGGCCGCGCCGATGCCTCCCTGGGCCGCGCGGATGCTGTCGAACAGCGCCGCCAGCTCCGGTCCGACCGCCTCGACGACGGCGGGTCGCCCGGCCGCGACCTCGGTGGCCTCGGCGTCGAGGTCGACCATCGCGGCGTCCCGCTCGGCCGTGAGCGTCGAGACCTGCGCAGCGGCCTCGTCGCTGATGGCCCGCAGTCGGTCCGCCTCGGCAGACGCCGCCTCCGCGCGCTCCATGGCCTCGAGCTCGACGTCCTCGAGCGTCGCCTGTCGGCGGCCGAGCGACTCGAGTTCCTGCTGGATCGCGAGCAGTTCCTTCGACGTGCCCGTGCCGGAGTCCAGTCGGGCCCGGTCGCGCTCGGCCCGGTCACGGACCTGCTTGACCTCGGTCTCGGCGCGCGACACCTCCCGCTGGACGTCACCGAGCTCCGTCTCGGCCAGGACGAGATTGCCCCGCGCCACCTCGGCGGCATCGGTGGCCCGCGCCAGCTGGGCCGCCTGGGGCAGGTGGGCGCGGGCGTGCGCGATCTGGTCCAGACGGGTGTCGATCGCCTGCAGATCGAGTAGGCGCTGCTGCCGGAACGGGTCAGCCTTCACGAGTTCCTCCAAGGGGTTGGGCCCCGACGACGAAGTCCCAGGGATCGGTGCGCACGGCACTGATGTGAGTCTCCAACCTAGTCGGGTCGACACCGCGCTCCGACAGCGCGGCCAGCAGACGGTCGCGAGCGTGCGCCAGCCACAGCGACTCGGTCGCCCAATGGCCGGCATCGATGAGATACGGAGCGCCGCCACGAGCCTCTTCGCGCGCCTCGCTGGCCGGGTGGTGGCGCAGGTCGGCGGTGACGTACACGTCAGCGGCACTGGCGCGCACGGCGTCGAACAGCGAGTCACCCGACCCGCCAAGCACGGCGATACGACGTACCGGAGCGTCGAACGGCCCGGCGACCCGAATGCCCCCGGCGGTCGTGGGCAGATTCCCGGCCAGGGCCGCGGCGAAGTCGCTCAGGCGCAGGCTCTGCGGCAGGTCCCCGACGAGGCCGAGCGGGCTGCCCTCGCTGATCGTCAGCGGCTGCGTCTCGGTCAGGCCGCACGCGGCGGCCAGCGCGGTGTTGACCCCCGGGTCGGCCGAGTCGGCGTTGGTGTGCGCGCAGAACAGGGCGATGTCGGAGACGATCAGCGACGTCACCGCCGCGCCCTTGGCAGTGGTTGTCGCCAGGCTGTGCACGCCGCGCAACAGCAGCGGGTGGTGGGTGATGAGCAGGTCGGCGCCGCCCTTGCGGGCCTCGTCGATGACCGCGAGCGTGGGGTCGACCGCGAAGTGGATGCGCGTGACGGGCTGGGCCGGGTCGCCGGTCACCAAGCCCACGCGGTCCCACGACTGCGCCGAATCGGCCGGGTAGAACTCCTCGAGCACGCTGAGGACCTCGGCAAGGGTGGTCGTCATGGGGTCAGACGCTACCCAACCGCGCCGACATCACCTCTCGACAGGCCCAACTCCGACAGGCGCGCGTCGATGAGCGTGGCGATCAGTTCGCGCGACAGCGGTTCGTCGACCGCGAACTTCAGCGCGCCCTTCGACCACTGGTACCCGTCCAACTCGTCGGCGAGTGACGCCAACACCGATCCGCTGTGCGGCAGGTAGCTCAGGTGGTGGGCATAGGCGGCCAGTCCCGCGATGTTGGTCTTGCCGACCCGGAAGGCCGGGACCCCGTAGGCGATGACCGGTTCGGCCTGCGGCACGAGTTCGCGGATCCGGTCCGCCACGGCCGTCAGGGTGGATCGCTGGGGCTCGTCGAGCCCGGCCAGGTACGTCTCCACGGCATCTGCGCTCACCCCACCAGAGTGACAGGCAGGGGCAAACGTGTCGACAGCCGACGTGATCGACGGGACGATGGTCGGGTGGCCACCATTGTGGATCGCCGGACGCCGACCCTCGCGGTGGCGGTCGTGGCCGCTGCCACCGCTGCGCTCCTCGTCGTCGTGGCCCCCCGGTATGGCTGGCATCGCGACGAGATGTACTTCCTCGAGGCCGGCCAACACCTGGCGTGGGGGTACGTCGACCAACCGCCGCTGACGCCGTTCATCGCGCGGCTCGCCGACACCGTCGCCCCGGGGAGTCTCGTGGCGCTGCGGCTGATGTCGGCGCTGGCCACGGCGGGGACGGTCATCGCCGGAGCCCTGTTCGTGCGCGAGCTCGGCGGAGACCGACACCGCCAACTTCTCGGCGCCGTCGTCGTCGCGACCGGTGGTTTCACCCTCGGGGTCGGGCATCTGCTCTCGACGGGCACGTTCGACCTGCTCGCGTGGAGCCTCGTGCTGTGGCTCATGGCGCGGCTCCTGCGCACCGGTGAGACGCGCACCTGGGTCGCGATCGGCGCCGTAGCCGGGGTATCGATGCTGAACAAGAACCTCATCGTTCTCCTCGGCCTGGCTCTGCTCGCCGGTCTCGTGGCGGAGCGTCGCTGGGACCTGCTGCGCTCCTGGTGGCTCGCCGGAGCGGGTGTGCTGGTCCTGGCGCTGGCGGCCCCGACCCTCGTGTGGCAGGCGAGGAACGGCTGGCCGCAGTTCGAGATGGCGCAGGCGCTCTCGGACCGCCTCGGCGCCGAGAACCGCATCACGCTGCTCCCGCTGCAGATCCTGCTTCTGGGCCCGCTGTTCGTCCCCGCTCTGCTCCGCGGCACCCGCTGGTTGGCCACCGACGGGGCGGGCCGGGTCTTCCGCCCGCTGCTGTGGGCCTGGCCGACCGCCCTCGCGTTGACCTTCGCCACCGGTGGTCGCCCCTATTACGCCCTCCCGCTCACCGTCGCCGTGGCCCTGGCCGGCATCGCCGCGACCGGCGTGCGCTGGAGCGCTGTGGCCATCAACGCCGTCGTGGCCCTCCCGATCGCCCTGCCCCTCCTGCCCGTGTCGACGGTCCCGGCGACGGCGTTGGCCAACGAAGCCGTGGCCGAGACGACCGGCTGGCCGCAGTTGGTCGACCACATCGGCGGGGTGGTCGCGAGCCTGCCCATAGACGAGCGTGACCGCGTCATCGTCCTGACCGCCAGCTACGGCGAGGCCGGCGCGATCGACCTGTTCGGCCCTGCGCGCGGCCTGCCGCCGGCCTACTCACCACACAACGCCTACGCGGACTTCCGACGACCGAGCGACGATGACGCCACCGTGGTGGCCGTCCGATTCCGCCCCGACGGCACCCTGGCGCGACACTTCGATGCCTGCACGCAGGTGGCCACGGTCGACAACGGCCTGGGCATCGACACCGAGGTCCAGGGCCAGCCGATCCTCATCTGTCGGGGCCTACACGGCACTTGGCCCGAGGTCTGGGACGACCTGCGTTCCTTGTCCTGAGGTGACGTTCGAAGGGGACGACTGGCGTGGCAGCCGAGGTTGACCCATCCTGACGAACTCGGCGACGAACCTCGAACCGAATATCGGCACCCATCTCACGTTCTGCGTTTCACCACCGTCTTCAAGGTACAAGGAGAAGGGAAGCGCGGGTCGATTGTTCTGATACACCTCACGAAACGCTCGCCACAGCCGCATGCCATGGGATGAAGATGAAAGAACCATTCGAGAGAGTAGTCACGCAGCACGGCGTCACCGTGCTGCGTGTCTGCCGTGCAGTTCTGGGCATGCACGACGCGGACGATGCCTGGTCGGAGACCTTCCTCGCGGCGATGCGCGCGTACCCGAACCTGCCGGACACCGCAAACGTCGAGGCGTGGCTGGTGACGATCGCCCGCCGCAAGGCCATCGATGTGCACCGGGCAACCGCACGCAACCCGCTGCCGGTGGAGGAACTTCCCGAAGCTCCGACCGCGCTGGGAATCCCCGGCACGGACGACGCCGACGTGTGGGCGTGCGTCGGCCAGTTGCCGAGCAGGCAGCGGCAGGCGATCACCTTCCGCTATCTCGCCGGAATGTCGTACGCAGAGATCGCTGACGTCACCGGCGGCACCGTCGACGCGGCCCGCAGAGCCGCCGCCGACGGACTCAAGAACCTCAGAAAGAACCATCCGGGCGCCACAACGAAAGGAGTAAGCACATGAACGACACGACCCCCGACGAGACCGTCGCCGTCCTGTCCGCGCCCATTGACGGCCAGACTCTGAAGCGGCTGCACGGCAGGCTGGAGACCGCGGCACAGACCGAGGGTCTTCTCGACGTGGCCTACACGATCGTGGACAGCCCGGTCGGGAAACTGCTGCTCGCGACCACCCCGAAGGGCCTGATCCGCGTGGCCTACGCCGTCGAGGATCACGCCCGGGTGCTGGAGCATTTGGCCGTCAAGGTCAGCCCCCGCATTCTGCGTTCCCCGAGGCAGCTCGACACCGCGGCGCGTGAGCTGGAGGAGTACTTCGACCACAAGCGGAAGGCCTTCGATCTCACCCTCGATCTGTCGCTGTCCCGAGGATTCCGTCAGCTCGTGCAGCGGCACCTGCCGGAGATCGGCTATGGGCAGACCCGCAGTTACCGGGAGGTGGCCGAACTGGTCGGCAACCCGAAGGCGGTACGTGCGGTCGGCACGGCCTGCGCGACTAACCCGCTTCCGGTCGTCGTGCCCTGCCACCGGGTGCTGCGCACCGATGGGTCGCTGGGTGGATACATCGGTGGTCTGGAGGCCAAGACCACCCTGCTCGCATTGGAGGCCGCAGCATGATCACCACCAAGAAGCCGAACAAGACCGCCGACCCGTGGCGTGAGCGTGTCGAGTCGGCCGATTGGCCCGCCGTGACCGCCGAGATCAATGAGTACGGCGGGGCACTCCTGCCGCAACTCTTGACGCCGGCGGAGACCGTGGAGTTTCGTGACCTCTACGACAGCCAGGAACTGTTCCGAAGCACGATCAACATGGGTCGCCACCGTTTTGGTGAGGGCCAGTACCGGTATTTCCACGCCCCCTACCCGGAACCGATCGAACGGCTCAAGCAGGCGCTCTACCCGCGGCTGCTTCCCATCGCCCAAGACTGGTGGGCCAAGCTGGGTCGCGAGACGCCGTGGCCGGACACTCTGGACGAGTGGCTGGCGATGTGCCACGAGGCCGGGCAGACCAAATCGACGGCGATTCTGTTGAAGTATGGGGAGAAGGACTGGAATGCGCTGCATCGCGATCTCTACGGTGATCTCGTGTTCCCGCTCCAAGTCGTCATCAACCTGAACGAGCCCGGTGTGGACCATACCGGCGGCGAGTTCCTGCTGCTCGAACAGCGACCCCGCGCCCAGTCACGGGGCACGGCGACCCTGCTCCCACACGGGCATGGCTACGTATTCACCACCCGCGACCGTCCCGTACGGTCCGCTCGTGGCTGGTCGGCCGCGCCCGTGCGACACGGCGTCTCCGCGATCCGCTCCGGTGAACGGCACACGCTCGCCCTCGTCTTCCACGACGCAGCATGAGCTACACGCTCACCGGCGCAGATGGCCGTCCTTACACCTCTGCCCGCAAGGGCACATGGGGCGGCCATCGCGGTGGAAGAATCTACGGCCGACTCGACTGCCCTGCGGCTCTGCGGGCGATCGCACGCGGAGGCTACGTGAAGAACCGGGTGTTCTTCGCCAATGAGGGGACCGCCGTGGCAGCCGGCTACCGGCCCTGCGGAGCTTGCTGCAGGGAGCTCTATCAGGCCTGGAAGGGCGCGCGGGATCGAGGGGAACCTTGGAGCCCCTGACCGGCCCACCGGCTACCGGGCCCATCAACATCACCATGCGCATGACCGGATTCACCGAATGAAAGAGAATCGCGATCTGTATGACTGAACCCACTATCGACCCCGGCGTCGTCATCGGCGCCGACGGGTTGGCCCGTCCGGCGTGGGCATCGGCCGACCCGTTGCTGCGCGACTACTACGACACCGAGTGGGGAATGCCGGTCACCGACGAACGTGGCGTGTTCGAACGTGTCTGCCTCGAAGCGTTCCAAGCCGGCCTGTCGTGGGCGACGATCCTCCGCAAACGTCCGAGGTTCAGGGCGGCGTTTGACGGCTTCACCCCCGATGTCGTTGCTGGCTACGGCGAACGGGACGTCGAGCGACTGCTCGCCGATCCGGGAATCGTCCGGAACCGGCAGAAGATCGTCGCCACGATCCGGAACGCGCAGGCAACGATCGAACTGCGCGACGACATGGGGCTGTCGGCGCTGATTTGGTCGTTCCAACCCACATCGACGCCCCGCCCACGGCGAATCGAGGACATCCCCACCACCTCGCCCGAGTCTGTGGCCTTGTCGAAGGAACTCCGCCGGCGCGGATTCACTTTCGTCGGACCGACCACGATGTACGCGCTGATGGAAGCGATCGGCATCGTCGATACACACCTGCTTGGCTCCCACCGACGCGGCACCTCCGGCATCTGGCCCGAATGAACGTCATCCGCGTCCCCGCGCGAGGGCCGTTCCACCACGAAGCCGCGCTGGCCATGCTGACAGCGCACGCAATCCCCTGCGCCGAAGAACTCGATGGCACCACCTACCGGCGAATCCTCGATATCGACGGAGCGCCAGCGCGCGTGGCGATCACCCTCGACCCGCAGGGGGCGACTGCCTCCGTTGATCGCACCATCGACGATCCCAGATCCTTGGCGGCGCTGATCCGCCGATGGTTCGACCTCGACACCGATACGGATCGGATCGAGCGACAGTTCGCCACCGACCCGACCCTGGGCCCACTGGTCGCGCGCCGACCCGGGCTGCGGATCATCGGCTACCCGGACGAGTTCGAGGCCGTCGCAACGACCGTCATCGGTCAACAGGTCTCCCTCGCCGCCGCACGCACCTTCGCGAGTCGCCTGGTCGCCGCCCACGGCAACCCGTTGGATGGCCTTCGAGCCTTCCCCGACGCGGCGACCCTGGCACAGCTCAGCGTCGAGGAGATTCAGGGATGCACGGGCCTCACGCATACCCGTGCCCGGACGCTCCACGAGGTGTCAAACCGGTGGGCTGACGGTTCGCTCCTGCACAACCTCCCGGCCGCAGATGCCCGCAGCCTGCTCCTCGGCATCACGGGGATCGGCCCGTGGACGGCGGACTATCTGCTCGTCCGCGCGCTCCACCACCCCGACACCTTCGCGCCCGCCGACCTCGTCGCACGCCGCGCGCTCGGACTCGATCAGAAGGCGGCGGCAACTCGCGCACAGGAGTGGGCGCCCTACCGCTCCTACGCGCTGCTGCATCTGTGGACGGACGCCGCGTACTTGTGATCCGGTCGCTGTGCACAACAACCCGTTGGGTGGGCCCGGCCGGGCTCGAACCGACGACACCCGCGGTGTAAACGCGGTGCTCTACCAACTGAGCTACAGGCCCCACGGGCGCGCCGTACGCGCCCACGCAGGTGGACAGCGTACGGCACGCCCGGAATCCCTCACCGATCAGAGTGCGGCAACCGCCTCGCGGTAGCCGTCGAAGTCACGGGCCTGGCCCATCTCGTTGACGAGCGACCAGGTCACCACGCCCTCCTTGTTGATGAGGAACGTGCCGCGCACGGCGGTGCCGGTGGCCTCGTTGAACACGCCGTAGGCCTTCGCGACCTCACCGTGCGGCCAGAAGTCGGACAGCAGCGGGAAGAAGTAGCCCTCCTTGTCCGCGAACGCGGCCAGCGAGAAGCGCGGATCGGTGGAGACGGCGAGCACCTGGACGTCCTCGGAGACGAAGGAGCCCAGGTCGTCGCGGATCGCGCACAGCTCACCGGTGCAGATACCGGAGAACGCGAACGGGTAGAACACGACGACGACGGCCTTGTCACCGCGGAAGGACGACAGGGTCACCTTCTCGCCGTTCTGGTCGGTCAGGGTGAAGTCCGGAGCGGTGTCGCCGACGGCGACGGGGGCGATGGTGGTTTCAACGGTCATGGCGGTCAGTCTGCCAGCCGCCTCGGACGACCCCGGACGACCCCGCGTCAGCGTCGGGCGGACTTGGGCGCGACCAGCCGCGTGGCCAGCCAGTCCGGGCACGCGTTGACCGTTCCGGAGAAGTGCAGCCCCGACGTCACCGCAGCCTCCTCGACCTCGCTCGGATCGACCTCTCCGGCCCGCCCCGGCTTCGGGGTCAGCAGCGCGATGCAGCCCCCCTCGGCCAGCGGCGTGAGCACGTCGACCAAGGCGTCCGTGAGATCGCCGTCCTCGTCGCGCCACCACATGATGACGCCGTCGGCCACTCCGGTATAGTCCTCGTCCTCGAGTTCGGTGGTGGTGATGTCCTCGACGGCGAAGCGGAAGTCGTCATCGACGTCGGAGTCCCACCCGAACTCCTGGATGACCTGTCCCGCCACGAACCCGAGCTTCGAGGCTGGGCCGCTCTGCTCGCCTGTCGTGGCCGGCGCGTTCGCTGCCGTTGTTCCCTTCTGTGAGTCACTCACAGAGCGGAGCCTAGTGCACGCGGGGAGTCTCGCGGCACCCGACCGCGGGCGGCGGGGCCCATCACGATTGGACCCGCGCCTGTGATGCCCGCCCGCGCTCGTCGTTGAACACCGCCTGGGCCCGCTCGAGGCTCAGATGCTGGATGTTCGGGTGGACCGGCCCCATGGTGCTGATCGGCTGCACGCTGGCCAGCCCCAGCGTGCGCTGGATCGGCCCCTGATCGAGGGTGAGCGACTGGATCCGCGCGTGCGGGACGATGCTGACCCTGCGCCCCAGGAAGCCGCCCCGAATGAGCAGCGAGCTCGGCGTCACCGCCACCCCGCGCCGCCGGAACGCCACCGGGTCGACCCACCGGGCCCGCGGCGGCGCGCCCTCGAAACCGTCGGCCTGACGCGGTTGGGTCAGGCCGCGCACGAGCAGGTGCGGATCGACGTTCGGGTCGACCGTGGCCACGACCGCCAGGGCCTCCTCGAGGGTGCCGACCGGCAGCAGCACCCCCTGGTCCTCGGACTCGGAGATCTTCGCGCCGGCCACGTTGACCTTGACCCGCCACCAGTTGAACGGTCGCCACGCGAACGGCTGCTGCACCGAGATGGCCTGCACGCGCTTGAGCGGCACCGTGCTCGCCACGGTGTCGGTCAAACCGCGCCGCAGTCGCACCGCTCCGGGCAGCCGATCGAGGGTGAAGTTGGACCATTTCAGGATCCGCCCGCCGATCGGCGCGGCCATGCCCAGCACCGCCGGGATCAACCACGGCAGCACGAAGATCCACAGCCCCAGGCCGACGCCGACGATGAGCACCGGCCAGATGAGCACGAGCGCGACGATGCCCGGTCCGGCCAGCGTGCTGGCGACGATGCGCCAGGTGGGCACGCGCACCAACGGTGTGCCCTCGCGGGCCGGGTCCACGTGCGACGGGTCGAGACGGAGCTCCGTGCCCTCACCGCGCTCCGTGCCCTCACCGCGCTCCCCCACGCCGACCGGCCAAGGGCCACCGACCCCGTCGATGTCACCGCCGGCACCCGGGCCTGCCGCCCCGGCCGCCGCCGCCCGAAGCATGAGCTGACGACGGATCTGCTGCGCCTCGTCGTGGGTGACGAACGCGAGGCTGACGTGCGAGTCCGACCCGCCGGCCGACTCCACGCGCACCTCGGCCAACCCGAGCACGCGGGCGAGGATCGACCGGGTGATGTCAACGGACTGAATCCGGTCCAGCCGGACCTTCCGGTGCTCGCGGACAATCACGCCCTTGCGCATCTCCAGCGATTCCTCCCCGATCCGGAACCGGGAGTACCGCCACGACACCCACGCGAACAGGGCGATCGCGAGCACCACGATGGGCACGATGACGGCGTACGCCAGCAGGGGCGGGCCGCCGCCCTCATCTGCGGAGGCGGCCCCACCGAGCGAGTTGGCGATCCGGTCGACCCACTGGCTGAGGAAGTACCCGACGACCGCCAGGAGCACGAGCCCACCGCGCACCAGCGGCGAGAGCGGATGGAAGCGACGCCACTCCGCGTCGCCCGTCACCTCGGCGAGCGGAGCGTCGTGTCTCGAGTCGTCGGTCACAGTCCGGCCCGCTCAGCCTCGGCCCGGCGCATGAGCCGCTCCCGCAGCGCCTCGGCCTGCTCCAGCGGCATCCCGGGAATCTCGCCGCTGGACATCGGCGAGGCCGTGTTCATCGTCAAGGTGGCCAGGCCGTAGTGGCGCAGCAGCGGTCCGGAGGTCAGATCGACGTACTGCAGTCGCCCGTACGGGATCGCCACCAGCGAGCGCAGCAGCCGCCCTTGACGGATCACGACCTCATCGCCGAGTTCGGCCCACGTGATGGCACGGACCTGTCGCGGGATCAGCCACAGTTCGAACACCGCGCCCAGGGCGAAGAGTCCCACCCCGATCCACGCCCAGCGCCACCAGAGCACGGCCACCACGGCCAGCGCCACCATGAGGACGAGGTTGACCACCAGGGCGACGATCAACCGGGTGTGGGCGAGTTTGGGCGAGACCCGGTTCCAGGCGATCCCGCCGTCGTCGTAGAGGGTCACCGCCGGGCTGGGGGCCGGGAGCGGGTAGCGCTGAGGATCGATGGGGCCGGGCTCGGCTGGCATGGAGTCGGGCATGGTCGTCATCCTGACAGACACCCCAGATGCGTGAGCCTGCTCACAATGGTGGAAGGATGGTCGTCATGCGCCGCAGGGCCCGACGGTGGACCTGGGGCTGTCGCGAGAAAGGACACCGACCGTGCTCGACCGCGAGGACATGGGACCGATCCTGAACGGGATCCCCAACCATCTCCCGGACATCGACCCCGCTGAAACCCAGGAGTGGGTGGACAGCCTCTCCGGCTTGGTGGAGGAGCGCGGCCGGGACCGCGCCCGCTACGTCATGCTCAATCTGCTGGCCAAGGCGCGGCAGATGAACGTGGGCGTGCCGTCGCTGACGACGACCGACTACATCAACACGATCAGCCCGGAGCACGAGCCCTGGTTCCCCGGCGACGAAGAGGTGGAGCGCCGTTACCGCGCCCTGCTGCGCTGGAACGCCGGCATGCTCGTCCACCGGGCCCAGGCCCCGGGCATCGGCGTCGGCGGTCACCTGTCGACCTACGCCTCCGCCGCGACGCTGTACGAGGTGGGCTTCAACCACTTCTGGCGCGGCAAGTCCCACCCCGGCGGCGGTGACCAGATCTTCTTCCAGGGTCACGCCTCCCCCGGCATGTACGCCCGCGCCTTCCTCGAGGGTCGCTTGTCGGAGGACCAGCTCGACGGCTTCCGTCAGGAACGTAGCCACTTCCTGGCCGACGGCACGCAGATGGGGCTGCCCTCCTACCCGCACCCGAGGTTGATGCCCGACTTCTGGGAGTTCCCGACCGTCTCGATGGGTCTGGGCCCGATGAACGCGATCTACCAGGCGCAGTTCAACAAGTACCTGCACAACCGCGGCATCAAGGACACCAGCGACCAGCGCGTGTGGGCCTTCCTCGGTGACGGTGAGATGGACGAGGTCGAGAGCCGCGGTCTGCTGCACACGGCCGCCTACGAGGAGCTCGACAATCTCACCTTCGTCATCAACGCCAACCTCCAGCGCCTCGACGGCCCGGTGCGCGGCAACGGCAAGATCATCCAGGAGCTCGAGGCGTTCTTCCGCGGCGCCGGCTGGAACGTCATCAAGGTCGTCTGGGGTCGCGGCTGGGACCCGCTGCTGGCCGCGGACCGCGACGGCGCCCTGGTCAACCTCATGAACCAGACGCTCGACGGCGACTATCAGACCTTCCGGGCCAACGACGGCAAGTACGTGCGAGAGCACTTCTTCAACCGCGATCCGCGCACCCGCAAGCTGGTCGCCGACTGGTCCGACGACGACGTGTGGTGGAAGCTCAAGCGCGGCGGGCACGACTACCGCAAGGTGTACGCCGCCTACAAGGCAGCCACCGAGCACGTCGGTCAGCCCACGGTGATCCTCGCCAAGACGATCAAGGGCTACGGGCTGGGCACGCACTTCGCCGGCCGCAACGCGACGCACCAGATGAAGAAGTTCACGCTGGAGGACCTCAAGGGGCTGCGCGATTCGCTGCACATCCCGATCTCCGACGAGGCGCTCGAGAAGGACCCGTACCGCCCGCCGTACTACCACCCCGGCGAACACGACGAGGCGATCGAGTACATGCGCGAACGCCGCGAGAAGCTCGGGGGTGGGCTGCCGCACCGCACGGTGGCGTACACCGCTCCGGAGTTGCCGGGCAAGGACGCCTACAAGGCCGCGCGCAAGGGGTCGGGCAAGCAGCAGATCGCCACGACGATGGCGTGGGTGCGACTGCTCAAGGACCTCATGCGCGACAAGGAGTTCGGCAAGCGCGTCGTGCCGATCATCCCCGACGAGGCCCGCACGTTCGGCATGGACTCGCTCTTCCCGACGGCGAAGATCTACAACCCGCACGGCCAGCTCTACACCTCGGTCGACGCCGATCTGATGCTGGCCTACACGGAGTCGCAGCAGGGTCAGATCATCCACACCGGCATCAACGAGGCCGGGTCGGTCGCGGCGTTCACGGCCGCCGGCACGTCGTACGCCACGCATGGTGAGCCGATGATCCCGATGTACATCTTCTACTCGATGTTCGGGTTCCAGCGCGCCGGTGACGGCCTGTGGGCGGCCACCGACCAGATGGCGCGCGGGTTCCTGCTCGGCGCCACCGCCGGGCGCACCACCCTGACCGGTGAGGGTCTGCAGCACGCCGACGGCCACTCGTTGCTGCTCTCGTCGGCCTATCCGGCGGTCCACTCCTACGACCCGGCCTACGGCTTCGAGATCGCGCACATCATGCGTGACGGCCTGAAGCGCATGTACGGCCCGGAGCCGGAGACGCTCGACGGGGACAGCCGCAACGTCATCTACTACCTGACGCTGTACAACGAGCCGATCGTCCACCCGGCCGAGCCCAAGGACGTCGACGTCGAGGGCATCGTCAAGGGCATGCACCTCTACGCGCCGTCCAACGCCGAGGGCTTGGGCGAGACGCCGCCGCGGGCCCAGTTGCTGGCCTCGGGCGTGGCCATGCCGTGGGCGATGGAGGCCCAGGAGTTGCTGCGCTCCGACTGGGGTGTGGCCGCCGACGTCTGGTCGGTCACCTCGTGGAGCGAGTTGCGCCGTGACGCGATGGCGTGCGACGAGCGGGCCTTCCTCCACCCGGAGGAGCCGGCGGGCGTGCCGTACGTGACGCAGAAGCTGGAGCCGACCGTCGGCCCGGTTGTCGCGGTGTCCGACTACATGCGCGCCGTGCCGGACCAGATCGCCCAGTGGGTGCCGGAGGAGTTCGTCTCCCTGGGCGCCGACGGGTACGGGTTCTCGGACACGCGGGCCGCGGCTCGCCGCGCGTTCCACATCGACGGGCCCTCGATGGTCGTGCGCACGCTGCAGCTGCTCGCAGCCCGCGGCTGGGTCGCGGCCGACGTCCCGGCGCAGGCCGCGGCGAAGTACGACCTGCTCAACGTCCGGGCGGGCACGACGGGCAACGCCGGCGGCGACGCCTAGAAACCCCCTCGCCGAGTGATGGATCCGCGTGGGCTATACCCGGGTATAGCCCACGCGGATCCATCACTCGGCGGGGGTGTGTGCGGGGGCGAGGGTCAGTTCTGCGCGAGGAAGGTGTTGCGCGCCTTGACGCAGACATCCGGCTGGTCGCAGAACAGCCCGTCGACGCCGGCCTCCATGAAGCGCACTGCCTCGTCGGCCATGCGACCGTTCGCACCGATCTCGGTGCCGATGCGGTAGTCGACCGGCAGGAACGTGTTCTCCGAGCGGAACGTCCACGGCGTGACGACCAGGCCTGCGGCGTGGGCGCGGCCGACGAGACCGGTCTCCGCGCCGAGCGTGCCGTCGGTCTTGCGGGCGATGACGGCGTTCTTCTCCGGGCCGAGGGCGTTGATGTCCTTGGCGAGGGTCTTCAGCGAGTCCGCGGTGGTGAGCTGCGCGTAGGTGACGCCCTGGGGACGCAGGTCGAACGGGCCTCCGTTGACCGTCGTCAGGAAGGCGAGGTTGGCCTTGTAGCCCAGCTCGCGGCGCAGGGTCTGCAGGTTGGTCAGTTCGAAGGACTGCACGAACATCGGGGCGTTCGGGCGGTTGAGCTTGTACTTCTTCGTCAGGCGAACGAGCTCGACCTCGGGGTTCATGCCCAGCGAGTGGTGGTAGGTGGAGTGCTTGATCTCGGGGATGATGCCGATCTCGCGGCCGTACTTCTTGGAGAGGTACTCCCGGAACTGCAGGTCCTCCTCGAACGTCGGCACGTCGAACTTGCCGTCGTAGGTGTGCGACTCGGTGCGGTACGGCAGGCGCTCCACGGCGCGCAGGGTCTTGAGCTCGGCGAGGGTGAAGTCCTGGGTGAACCAGCCGGTCTCGGTGGCACCGTCGATGACCTTGGTCGTCTTGCGGCCGGCGAACTCGGCGCGGGTGGAGACGTCGGTGGTGCCGGTGATGTTGTTCTCGTGACGGTCGACGAGCACGCCGTCCTTGGTCATGACCAGGTCGGGCTCGATGTAGTCGGCGCCCTGCTGGACGGCCAACTCGTACGCGGCGAGGGTGTGCTCGGGGCGGTAGCCGGAGGCGCCGCGGTGGGAGATCACCAGCGGGCTGGCGAACCGGTTGGTCAGGGACGGGTTCACGCGGGAGTGGCCCTTCTGCTGACCCGTGGCCGGGTCGGCGGGAGCGGCGTGGCCGGTGCCCGCGACGAGCGGGGCGGCGAGAACGGCGGCGGCGGAGGCCAGGGCGGCGGTGCGCTTCATCATGAGCGCGAAGGTAGGCCCAGACCACCCCACCGGGGGCAACGTCGAGATGACCGTTGCATGTCCACTACCCGAACTCTGGGTGTCCTCCGGGTGCGGCCGATCATCGGCCGCGACGACACCGCATCGTGGTCCGCCGCAACGTCAGCGCCCCTCAGGCCCTAGGCTGGCCCGCGTGTCCAAGGTTCTGACTTCCCTCCCTGTCGGTGAACGCGTCGGGATTGCCTTCTCCGGCGGTCTCGACACCTCTGTTGCGGTCGCGTGGATGCGCGAGAAGGGCGCCGTCCCGTTCACATACACGGCCGACCTCGGCCAGTACGACGAGCCGGACATCGCCTCCGTCCCGGGCCGTGCGCTGGCGTACGGCGCCGAGGCCTCGCGCCTGGTCGACTGCACCCACGCACTCGTCGAGGAGGGCTTCTCGGCCATCGCCTGCGGCGCGTTCCACATCCGTTCGGGTGGTCGCACGTACTTCAACACCACTCCCCTGGGCCGCGCGGTGACCGGCACCCTGCTCGTGCGCGCGATGCACGAAGACGGAGTCTCGATCTGGGGCGACGGATCGACGTACAAGGGCAACGACATCGAGCGCTTCTACCGCTACGGCCTCATGGCCAACCCGGATCTGCGCATCTACAAGCCGTGGCTCGACGAGGCGTTCGTCTCCGAGCTCGGCGGTCGCGACGAGATGAGCCAGTGGCTCAGCGAGCGTGACCTGCCCTACCGCGACTCCAAGGAGAAGGCGTACTCCACCGACGCCAACATCTGGGGCGCCACCCACGAGGCGAAGAAGCTCGAGTACCTCGACGCCGGCATCGAGATCGTCGAGCCGATCATGGGCGTGGCGTTCTGGGACGAGTCCGTGGCGATCGCCGCCGAGGACGTCACGGTGCGCTTCGTCCAAGGCCGCCCGGTCGCGATCAACGGCAACGACTTCGGCGGCGACGCGGTCGCGCTCGTGCGTGAGGCCAACGCCATCGGCGGTCGCCACGGGTTGGGCATGTCCGACCAGATCGAGAACCGGATCATCGAGGCCAAGTCGCGCGGCATCTATGAGGCTCCGGCCATGGCGCTGCTGCACATCACCTACGAGCGCCTGCTCAACGCGATCCACAACGAGGACACCCTGTCGAACTACCACAACGAGGGTCGTCGCCTGGGTCGCCTCATGTACGAGGGCCGCTGGTTCGACCCGCAGTCCCTGATGCTGCGCGAGTCGATCCAGCGCTGGGTCGCCTCGGTCGTCACCGGCGAGGTCACCGTGCGCCTGCGCCGCGGCGACGACTGGACCATCGTCGACACGACCGGTGAGGGCTTCTCCTACCACCCCGAGAAGCTCTCGATGGAGCGCACCGTCGACGCGGCCTTCGGCCCGCTGGACCGCATCGGTCAGCTGACCATGCGCAACCTCGACATCGCCGACTCGCGCGCCAAGCTCGAGACGTACGCGAGCCAGGGCCAGTTGCTGGCCAGCCACGAGCAGCTCATCGGCCGTCTCGAGCCCGGTGGCGCCGAGGCGATCGCCGGTTCGACGGGCGAGCCGTCCGAGGGCGAGGAGCTCCTCGACGCGGTCGCCATGGAGTCCGGCACCGACTGATCACGCGATGAATCACCGGCCGGCGCGCCTGTCCGGCGGCACCAAACGGACCGTCGCCCGGCAGGCCGGCGCGCTCGCCACGGCGGCGGCGCAGCGCATCGAGTCCGAGTACTCGTGGTACTCGACGCTGTCCGCCGCCGACCGCTCATGGGTCGGGGTCGTCGCGCAGGCCGGCATCGCCGACTTCATCCGCTGGCTCGGCGACGACCAGCCCCGCAACCCGGACGCCACCGAGGTCTTCGCCGCCGCGCCCCGGGAGCTGACCCGCTCGATCACCCTGGCGCAGACCCTCGACCTGATCCGGGCGGTGGTCGACGAGGTGGAGGGCCAGGTCGACTCCTTGGCCTCGCGCCGCGACCTCGGCGCGTTGCGCGAGAACGTCCTGCGCTACAGCCGCGAACTCGCCTTCGAGGCGGCCCGCATCTACGCCGGGGCGGCCGAGGAGCACGGTGCGGTCGAGTCGCGGCTGGAGGCGCTCGTCGTCGATGCGGTGCTCCGCGGCGAAGCCGACGAGGGAATGCGTTCTCGCGCAACGGCATTGGGCTGGGGCCAAGTCGTCGACGTGGTCGTCGTCGCCGGATCGGTCCCCGCGGCCACGGCCGGACATTCGGATCCCACCCAGCCCCTGGACCGCATGCGCCGGATCGCCCGCCGCGCCGGACATCCGCTGCTCTCGGCCATCCAGGGCCGCCGCCTGATCTGCATCCTCGGCGCGGTCGGTGAGCGGCCCACCGACGCGGTCAATGCCATCCTCGACCACTTCGGTGAGGGCCCCGTCGTCATCGGCCCGACCGTCCCGCACCTGTTCGCCTCCGGGCGATCGGCGCGGGCCGCGCTCGCCGGGCTGCGCGCCGCTCCGGCCTGGCC